>SVRM01000015.1 GCA_015064785.1 Oscillospiraceae bacterium | reverse complement strand
GTGTCCGAGAAAGGCAATTGTCACATATCTTTACCGGATTTACGGCAAATAACGCTTGCTGTTTTTCATATGATGAATATGAAGAAAGACCTGCATTCATGGATGATACATGATTTGCAGGTCTTTTAACATGAGTTTCAATCTTCAACAAGATTGTCTGCGTAGGTCCTTTTGGCAATGCAATACGGACACAGGTGCGTCTGCCGTTGTTCACTATTCTGCGTGCGTCAGTCGAAATTCAGTTCAATTAATGCTGCCATAATTTTCAAGCAGTATTTCGAGCTGTTTCTCCGGTTTGGGAATATTGGATTTCACAGTCGATGACCAGTTGCCCTTGTCGGTGACGGCAGAGTGGAACATGATAAAATTCAGCGAGTCGAGCATACTGTTGAAAACACGTTTGAAGTCGAAGCTCATCGAGGCATGAATCAGATCAAGCGTACGGAGAGAATCGGTGCCAGAGGTATAACTTCACCTTCATTGCTGTTTCAAAGACAGCCGAAAGCGTTGGGAAGCATATGGAATAACTGCAGATGATATCATACGCCGCATTACCTGCCATAACAATGGCGGAAAGGTCAACCGGGTATCCGAAGTGAGCCGATTTTTCCGGTTTTCATACAAAAACCGTATGAAAATGTCTCTCTTCCGATGGGCAAGGAAAGCTTCCAAGTCCTTTGAAAATTTTGATATTCAAATTATATCATATTCAAGCTCTTATGGCAAAACCTATTCGTTCAACTTTATGGTTTATGATTCAGATATTGACAAAAATTTCAGAAAAATTCTAAAACAACTTGCATTTCACACGAAAACGCAGTACAATAAAAACAACAGCATACACCGAAGCAATCTGTAACAGCAACACCAGGAAGAAATTGAACACGTATCAACCAACTGTTTTTGATATAAGAAAGGACCGAATACAATGAATCCCATCCTTACTCCCGTTTCCCTGAACGGTCAATGGAAGCTCGACTGGCTCTCCGAGGGGCTGTATACCGATACGGCAGAGCCGCAGATCAGATCACATTCCGACAGCGCGGTGAACGCACCGATTCCCGGCTATTGGGAAGATATGGCAGATCTGTTCCGCTCGACAGCACTGCACACAAAGCTGCGTTTTAATCCGCTTTACACGCTTCAGCGTTATCCGCAGGCAGGTTATGTCCCGGATATGGCACTGCCCAATCCCGTGGGCTGCTTTATCTATCAGAAAACCGTTACTCTCACAGAAGTACAGTCTGTATGTCCTGCCATGCTTTGTATCGGCGGTGCACAGAATACCGTTTCCGCGTGGATCAACGGTGTATATCTTGGACGGCATGAGGGGTATTCCGCACCGTTTGCGTTTGATATTCCAAGCGACTGTCTTGTTGTAGGCGAAAACCGCATCACGCTTACCGTCTCCAATCTCAGACTTGTCGGATACATGGGGCGTCCTGTCTCCGGTCTGACCTCTCGTGCGGCAAATGAATGTACCGGCGGCATCTGGGGAGATGTTTCCCTTTGTTTTGTTCCGGACGGACTGACGGATGTTTATGTGACAACCTCAAAAGATGTTTCATCCTTTACAATACATGTTAGCGGTTCCGCTGATGCCAGGAAAACCGTTCATGTATATGACGGACACAACTGTCTTCTGACCGCCATGATCGCCGCAGAAAGTACGGAGATTACCGTACCGACAGATGGGTTTGCACTCTGGTCACCCGAAACACCGCATCTGTACCGCGTACAGGTAACGACTGCGAATCAGTCACTGTCCTGCACCTTCGGCATCCGTCGCCTGACAGCAAGCGGTACAAAACTGTACCTCAACGGTGAACCGTACTATTTCCGCGGCACCTGTGAGCATTGTTATCAGCCTCTGACCGTCCATCCGACACGTGATATCACTTATTACCGACATGTCATCCGCACATTGAAAGAGCTTGGCTTCAATTCCATCCGCTTCCATACATGGGTTCCGCCCGTGGAATACATGGAAGCGGCAGACATGCTCGGCATGGTGCTGGAGATTGAGTCACCGAACAACACGACGTGCGCGGAGTGGGCGGAAATCGTCCGGTTCTGCCGCTCTCATCCGTCCGTCTGCATGTATTCTACCGGCAATGAGCTGCAAATTGACGATGATTATGTCGGGCATCTGAGATCCTGTTCAGAAATGATCCACCGGGAAACCGATGCTCTGTTTTCTCCGATGTCAGCTATGCGCGGCATTGAATATAACTTCATCGGCGATGAAACGGTCGACGCTCCGTTCCGTTACAATCCCGCACGCCTGACCGAGGTCGGTGGGTTCTGTGATGTTTACAACAGCTACTCCAACGCGCTGACCAGCTACGCATCAACCGATGGCAAACACGAGGTGCTTGACCGACGCAATGCAGTATACGGAAAACCTCTGCTCTCGCATGAAATCTGCATTCATGGCACGTATGCCGACCTGTCACTGGAGGAGCGTTACCGCGGCAGTCGGATCGGTCAGACACCGTTCATGTCCTCTGTCAGAGAACATCTTGCCAACGTCGGTCTGCTTGAGCGTGCTCCGCTTTACTACCGCAATTCGGTGGCTTGGCAGAGACTGCTGCGCAAGCACTGTTTTGAAACGGTACGCAGATGTGAAACCTTCTCCGGATACGATTTTCTCGGTGATATCGATACGCATTGGCATACTTTTGGCTACTGCGTCGGTATGATGAATGAGTTTTATGAGCTGAAGCCTGGCGAAACGGTGCAGAATGTCCTTCGCTGCAACGGCGAAACAGTTCTGCTTGCTGATCTGCCGTCGTGTGTCAATTTCAGGACAGGCGAAAAGGTTGAAATCCCGATTCTCGTCTCCCATTATGGAAAAACGATTCCGCATGGACTTTTGCAGATTCGAGTCAACGGTGGCAGTTCCGTTCTGTACCGTCGGGAACTGCGCACAGGGGAGATTGCACGCGGTGCGCTGATGGAGCTATACCGCGTTGTCGTCCGTATGCCGCAGACAGTGATGCCGATGAAGCTGACCCTGTCCGTTTCTCTTTCCGGCGGTGATACTGACTGCGAAAATTGCTGGGAACTGTATGTGTTCCCAAAGGTAAAAAAACCGGTTTCCGCGAAAGCGCTGTCTGCGGCAGGTGTTGAACTTATGGAAACCTGCGAGGGAACCGATTTATGGAATGCCCTCTCCTCCGGCAAAACAGTGGTACTCTTTGGGACAGGACCGTTTGCTTCAAAGGAGGTTTCCTATCAGCTGTCGGTCGCAGGACGTACCAACGGGCATCTTGCAACAGTCATTGCCGACCATCCGCTGATGGAGGATTTTCCGCACGACGGATACTGTGCTGCCCAGTTTGCATCAATGATGCGAGGTGCCCATTCCGTTGTACTTGACCTTTTGGACATGCCGCATCGTCCGATCATCGACATCGCCTCCTCTTATAAAAATGCACACAGAGAAGCAATGCTGTTTGAATACTGTATCGGAAGCGGCAGCAGCTGTGGTAAGCTCCTTTGCTGTACGCTCCACCTGAACATTGATGACCCCGCCGCCGCATGGCTGCGTGAGCACTTGCTTGCGTATGTGATGCGTGATACATTTGCTCCGGCACAGATGCTGTCACGTGAGCAGTTTGCATCCCTCTGCCAGCTCTCTCCGATCGTTGAGGCGGCAAACAGCAATCTGGCAATGAATCGGAACGACATAACGGTGTAACACTGATTTCTGTAACAAAACCCAAGCATATGTTTATTCGCGGTTTTCGGTAATTTGCAGATAATCATCAAGGACGCGGAAAAGATAACCGCTGAGTCGGAACGATGTTTATTCTGTACGAAACGAATGATCGTAAATAAAAAACAAGGGCGGTTGCATTCAGGTTATGCTGTCGCAGGTGCTTTTCTCCGGAGAGGGAGGCATCTGCGGCACAGTGAAACCATGAATGCATCAACCCCGTTTCTTCGGTGTGTAGTCACAAAGATGCAGAACATGGAGTTCAATATTTCCACGAAATTTGAAAAAAGTATTTACATGAGAAAATCCCTTTACAGCAATCTCGAAATTTCTTTTCAAGTGTTTGTTGTAAAGGGATTTTTTATATAGTGCAGATTGCCGGAAAGCGCTGTTTGGGTGGCGTTTTCATTTCACGAAAAATACAGACTGAGAGGATTGGCACAGTCAATCTGGACTGTAATTATAAGAATTCAGCAAATTCTACGGAAGAACTGTACTTTCCCGAATGACCAGAGCAGATTTGATTTCATAGGATTGCGGCAAATGATCCGGATTGGTCAGATAATCTTCCATGATGGAAAAAGACTGCTTGACGATTGCGTCATATCGGTATGTCACGGTTGTTAATGCCGGTGTTATTGCTGTTGAAATCGGGAGATCGTCAAAACCTACAATGGCAACATCCTCCGGTACCAGATACGGTCTTTGAGAACGATGGCTGATATGCTTGACCCTTTGCAGAACAGCTGCTGCCAATAGATCATGATAACAAAAAATGCCGAGTTTTTTACCAATCGGAAGATTCCGCAGACAATTTTTCAGCTGTCCGGATATGGAATCAATATCAACTCTGCTGTCGGGCAGATCAGCGGCGGCAAGAATATGGCTGTCGGGCAATCGGAACCCGCATTGGTGCAGCTGCTCAGCATATCCGCGCAATCTCGGGTCTTCTTTCAAATACTGCGGGATGCCCACATAAGCAAAGTCACTGCATCCAATCTGCAAAAGATGGATAGCAGCCTGTTTTCCGGCAGATATATTATCAACCAGAACAGTATCACAGTTGGGAAGTCCCGATTCCCGTCCGATGAATATGACCGGCAAAGGGCAATTTGCATAAATGTCTCTGGCTTCCGGTGCAATGGAAGGATTGGTGAAAATACCACAGACGCCAAGTGTTATCATACTGTCAATCAGCTCTGCCTCTCGCTGTGGCTGATTGTTTCCGCAAACGATCAGGAGCGTATACCCATACCGCTCGGCAGTCAGACTCATGCGTTTTGCAAGTGCGGAAAAGAAGGGGCTTTCCAGTCGGTTGACAATCAATGCAAGAAGCGGTTGTCTGGTACGGGCAAGCTGAATCCCGTATGGTGAATCCGGCGGAACATACCCGTTTGTGATATAATAATGTTTACCGCATAAGCGTATCAGATGCTTTTCCTGCAATGCAGCCATGATTTTGCAGGCACTTTCCATGGAGATCTGATATGCAGAGGACAATGCACGGACAGTCAGAAATAAACTGCCGGCAGTACCGTAACTGCCGTTTTTCAGGTTTTCAGCAATTTGTTCGGTCAGCATATGACATTTTTGATACATTTCAGATTGGTTCCTTTCTCCGTCTTTTCAGCTTTATCATTCGTATATGAACAGATTTCATCGATATGTTGTGTAATTTACACCGAGACTCCACGAAATCTGTGCTTTATATATCTATATTATACACCAAACGAAAGACTTTGACAATACAAAACAGAACTTTAACGTTAATGTTTCTGGAAAATTATAAAAAAAGTATTTACACAAAGCGAGCTGTATGCTATCATATATATGATGTCATAATTAACAAAAAATTGCGAAGAAATGCGAGGTTTACTATGTGTTTTCATCATGTACTGCGCCTGCCGCAGGATTACCGGGAGGATCACCGTTATCCGCTGATTCTTTTCCTGCACGGAGCAGGAACGCGCGGGGATGATCTCGGAATGCTTGAAAACAATCCGTTTTTCAAAATCACCGAAGCCTATGAGGATTTTCCGTTTCTCGTCGCAGCACCGCAGTGTCGGGCAAATGAAACCTGGTTTGACCGTTTTGAGACACTGACCGCATTCGCTGAGCATCTGGCATTGCGCCACGATGTTGACCCCGATCGGGTGTATCTGATGGGCGCGAGCATGGGAGGATACGGAACATGGCAGCTGGCGATGAGCCGCCCCGATCTGTTTGCCGCGATTGTACCGATCTGCGGCGGCGGTATGTACTGGAATGCGGCGCGACTCATGCATGTCCCGGTATGGGCATTCCACGGCGAACGGGATTCTACGGTTCTTGTCGGAGAGTCTGAGAAAATGGTGGCAGCGGTTCACCGCGCCGGAGGAATTGCAGAACTGACCGTCTACCCCGAAAACGGACACGATGCCTGGACCGATACTTATCAAAATCCGGAAGTATTTGCATGGCTGCTGCAGCAGCGCAAATGTCATGCGTAACATTGATATACCACACAGGAAAGGAAGCAACGAACATGAAAGAGCTGGAAAAAATCATTAGAGATGCGGCCAAGAAAGAAGGCATTGACTTGATTGGCTTTGCGCCGCGTGAACGCTTTGACGGCGTGGATGCCGCACACAATCCTTTTTCGATCTTCCCGGAGGGTAAGACCGTCATCATGGTCGGACGGCGCATCTGCCGCGGATCGCTGCGCGGTGTTGAGGAAGGTACAAACTTCGGCGACTATGCGCTGTTCGGCAAGAACTGGCTCGAGGATGAATTTCTGTCCGTCGCCTGTTATGGTCTTGTCAACGCCATTGAAGATGAGGGCTGGGAAGCGGTTCCGCTTTTTCCGAATCCTCCGGAAATTGCACCGAGCGGTGTTTCCGTCGCTCCGGGCAGACCTGCACCCAACGTTTTCCCGGACTTTGATTATGCCGCCGTCGCCGCAGGTTTGTGCGAAATCTCCTACAATGATATTCCGTTTTCCGAAACCTACGGCTCCCGTCAGCGCTTCCATATGATTATCACCGACGCTGAGATTGAAGGCACACCGCTGCTCGAAACCGCGATCTGTGTCGGATGCGGCAAGTGTGCCGATGCCTGTCCGCTCGGTGCCATCTCAAAGACCGAAACGGAGACACGTGACATCTGCGGCAAGAAGATGACCGTTGCAAAGATCAATTACGATCTGTGCCGTGTCTGCAAGAATGGCGCGATTCCGAACCGCTTCTCCGCGCAGAAGGGTAAGCCCGACCGTGTTGCGGCGCTCTGCAACCGTACCTGCATGAACGGGCTGGAAGCGCTCCGCCGTGTGTCCAACACCTTTGAAAACGGATTCCGTCGGCGTGATGCATGGGCACTGGATGAGCGCGGACAGTATGCCGAGGTCAACCGCGAGGCGGCGAACGTTCTCGGCGGCTCATTCAGCAAAGATGGCGACCGTACCAACCGCTGATGGGAGGTGTCGAAATGAAGCTGACATCTCAAATGATCAAAGACAAGGCCAAAGAGATCGGTCTTGACTGTATTGCGATCGGCAATATTGAGCGTTTCAAAGACGCGCCGACGCTGCTGTCTCCGCTGACCTATTTCCCGGAAGCGAAGTCCGTCATTGCCGTTGCCATGCGCATTCCGCGCGGCACGTATCGCGGCATTGAAGAAGGCACGCATTGGCATAACTATACGTTTTACTCCTACAACAAGCTCAACTCCCTGTTCCGTCCGATGAAGAGCTACGAGCTGTGCTGCTTTATTGAAGACCACGGCTGGGAAGCAGTTGCGCATTATCCTGCCGTTCCCGAGGGCAACGGAACGATGAAATCTCCCGTGGGTCCTGACAAGGTTCCGCCGGATGTCGTTTGCAGTGCGCGTATCATCGCGGCAGGCTGCGGACTTGGTGAAGTCGGCTTTTCCAAGGTCTTTCTGACAAAGAAATTCGGTCCGCGCGTGCGCATCGGTCTGATCTTTACCGACTGTGAACTGGAGCCCGATCCGATTCTCGACACCGGTACCATCTGCACACACTGCGGTGCCTGCCAGAGAGAATGTCCCGGCAATGCTGTTCCGAGCGTCAAGGATCCCACCGCGCGCCTGCATGTCAACTTCGGCGGTGAGAAATCGATCTGGTACGGCGATGTCCAGATGGGACGCTGTACGCTGTCGCACCATGGCTTCAACAACGAATGCTCGCCGTTCCACAAAAAGGAATTCCCGAACATGGCGTTTGATGTCCGTTCCTCCGACATGACCGAGGAGGAAGCCTACATTCTCTGCTACTCCCTTGCTTCCGCGAAATGGGGACGCAAGCCGGAGAATACCTCTGTCCTTGGCTACTACGATTACATCATCCGGCACACTGGCTACTTTGCGGTCTGCGGCGCACGCGGCTGTATCCGTGCCTGCATGAATACGCTTGAGAAAACCGACCGCATTGAGAATAAATTCCACAATCCGTTCTATAAAAAGAAGAGCTGGCTCCTGCCGAACAAGCCGGAGGTTGTATCCACCGGCGTCAATCCGTACCGCGAGCAGTATCTCGACGAAAATTATCCCGGCATCCGTGACGGAGAATACAAAAAACCGGACAGTGATGTCTGACAGTACAGCATATCATCACAGGAATCCGACCCAATCCCCCGGCATTTGAATCTGAAATTGAATTAACTGGAGGATCCTTATGAATCACAACACACAAATCCGCAAGTTCTCTCTGATGATGGCGCTTCTGCTGGTTGCGGGAAGTGCATCCACTTTGCTGTCCTGCGGCGGTGATGAACCTGCTGCTGACGATGGCAAGACAACAAATGCCCCGATTGTGACCGAAGCCGTCACCGAAGACCCCGGTCCAAAGCTCGAGCTGCCCGAGGCCGATTATGGCGGAAGGAATTTCAATATGCTGATTCCCACAGAATATACCGACCATTATGTCGCGGAATCGGAAACAGGCGACGTTGTTCTGGATGCCATCTATAAGCGCAACCGCGCTGTCGAGGAGCTTCTGAATATCAAGTACAACTACATTCCCGAAAGCGGCGGATGGGAGAGCCGGGATGCGTTCAAGGGAATCATCCGCAACAGTGTACTCGCCGGTGACGGTGCGTACGATCTGATTGCCGGTTATCAGGTAGTCACGCTCCCGCTGACACTGGAGGGTGTCTTCATGGACATCAATGAAGTGCCGAATATTGACCTTGAAAAGCCGTGGTGGGTGCATAATCTTGTCGACACCATTGGCATAGAGGGAAAGCTGTATACCGTCATCGGCGATGCATCCATTTCCCTGTACAGCGAAATTCCGGTTCTGTACTTTAACAAGAAGCTGCTTGCCGACTACAATCTTCCCGATCCGTACCCGATGGTTACGGAAGGTACATGGACGCTGGATGCACTGTTCGACTTGGTCAAGGATGCGCATTCCGATATCAACGGTGACGGCAAGCTGGTCTTTGGGGAAGATCACTTTGGCTATACGGCTGTTGCGGTTGCACAGCGCGCATTCCAGACCGCTGCAGAATTCACGGTGTTTGATTACGATGATAACGGAATGCCGTGCTTTGTCGATCTGTCCGAGCGCGATGCCGAACTCTACTTCAAAATGGGTGAATTTATCAAGAGCCCCGGCGTTCATGCATATGGTGTTACCAATACGACCGAATATATTACGCCGTTTTTATCCGATCAGGTTCTGATTTCCAACGGTTTTATCTCGCATACCAATCTTCTGCGCGACATGAAGTCCGACTTCGGTATTCTGCCGCTCCCCAAGCGTGACGAAGCACAGGAAAATTACCACTCACAGGTCGGTACTGCTGCGGCAATGTTTTTTGTCCCGGCGACCGTACCGGATGCCGCGATGACCGGCATGACAGCGGAAGCTATGAACTATTACAGCTATAAGGAAGTCATTCCTGCATACTTTGAAATTGCGCTCAAGGAAAAGTACACCCGTGATGAGGGGGTCAAACAGATGCTTGACATTGTACGTGAAAATGCGCAGGTCAACTTTACGTTCGCATTCTCCACGGTATTTGATCCGTTTACCAACTGTATCCTGCCGACCTCATCATCCGAAGGTGTCACAAACGATATTGCATCCAAATACGAAAAAAATGTCAAGAGATGGGAAAGAACCCTTGGTTCTCTGTTGGAATCCTACAACGAAATAGGGTCTTGATCCTGTTTTCCCTGCACAGTCAAACGGGAGTTCAAATGTATTGCCCGCTTCGGAGCAAGAGGAGATCGCCGCAGAACGCTGCTGCGCAGGATGGCGCAGGACAGAGAATACGATATCGGAATCCGATTCCGATATGACAGCTTCAAAAAAGATACCAACACAACGTCAATATCTCTCTAATGCAAAATTCAGAATAGGAGTTTTTCTCATGAAATATTACAGAAAAACTGTTTCATTTTTCCTTGCAGTTCTTGCAATTGCAGCTGCGGTCTCCGCGGTCTCCTGCGGCGGTGATACCCAGACAACTGTTGACACCGCATCAACATCCCCTGTGACAACCGAAGCTGTTACCGAAGAAGATCCCGGTCCGAAGCTCGATCTGCCGGAAGCTGACTTCGGCGGCATGAATTTCAATATGCTGATTCCCAGAGAATATGCCGACCATTATGTCGCGGAATCGGAAACGGGCGATGTCGTTCTGGATGCTGTCTACAAGCGCAACCGTGCGGTTGAGGAGCTTCTGAACATCAAGTACAACTACATTCCCGAAAGCGGCGGATGGCCCAGCAGGGACTCGTTCAGAGCAATCATCCGCAACAGTGTACTCGCCGGGGACGGTGCGCACGATCTGATTGCCGGTTATCAGGTAGTAGGACTCCCGCTGTCACTGGAGGGGGTCTTTATGGACATCAACGAAGTGCCGAACATCGACCTTGAGAAGCCGTGGTGGGTACACAATCTGATGGATACCATCGGCATCGGAGGAAAGCTGTATACCGTGATCGGTGACGCATCCATCTCCCTTTACAGTGAAATTCCGGTTCTGTACTTCAACAAGAAGCTGCTTGCCGACTACAATCTTCCCGATCCGTATCCGATGGTTACGGAAGGCAAATGGACGCTGGATGCGCTGTTCGACATGGTCAAGGATGCTTATTCCGATGTCAACGGCGACGGCAAGCTGGTCTTTGGGGAAGATAACTTTGGGTATACCGCTGCCGCAGTTGCACAGCGCGCATTCCAGACCTCCGCAGAATTCACGGTGTTTGCTTACGACGAAAACGATCTGCCATACTTCGTCGAGCTTTCCGAACGCGATGCAGATTTGTATTTCAGAATGTCCGAATTTATCAGGAGCCCCGGTGTTCATGCATACGACCCTTCCGATCACAGCGTATATATCACACCGTTTATGTCTGATCAGGTTCTGATTGCCAACGGTTTTATTTCGCATACCAATTATCTGCGCGACATGAAATCCGATTTCGGTATTCTGCCGCTGCCCAAGCGCGACGAAGCACAGGAAGATTACCACTCGCAGGTCGGTACTGCTGCGGCAATGTTTTTTGTCCCGGCGACCGCACCGAATGCTGCGTTGACCGGCATGACAGCGGAGGCTATGAGCTATTACAGCTACAAGGAAGTCATTCCCGCATACTTTGAGATTGCGCTCAAGGAAAAGTACAGCCGCGATGAAATGGTCAAGCAGATGCTTGACATTGTGCGTGATGGTGCGCAGGTCAACTTTACATTCGCATTCTCAACGCTGTTTAATCCGTACACCAACTGTATTCTTCCGACCTCTACATCGGATGCGGTTGCCAAAGACATTGCATCCAAATATGAAAAGCATGTCAAGAGCTGGCAGAAAACGCTTAATAAGCTGCTGACATCCTATCTGGAAGAAACCTGATCCGTATTACAAAATCCCTGTTCCGAAACCGTTCTGACCTTTTACGGGGATGAACGGTTTCCCCTGTTTTATCATGATGAGAGGAGTACTAGACGATGATTCTTGCAGAAAACAAACGAACCCACTATAAAATCATCTGTGCCGCTGATGCTGGCCGGCAGGTTATGCACGCCGCAGAGGAGCTGCGTACTTATCTGAACCGCATCACGGGTGCATCATTTCAGCTGTACATGGAGGGTGAACGCCCGCTTGAAATCCGTCCCGACCGCCATCTGAACGGACAGTATCTGCCGGAACGCGATACCTACATTTATGTCGGCGATACAGTATTTATCGGAAGAATGGGATATACCGTGCCGCGGGAGCTTGGAAAAGAAGGCTTTTCCATCCGCACAGTCGGCGACACCCTGTATATCGCCGGCGGTAAACCGCGCGGGGTACTGTATGGTGTTTATACCTTTCTGGAAACATACTGCGGCTGCCGTTGGTTTACCGACGAAATCAGCCGGATCCCGTCAAGAGCCGTACTTGTAATTCCGGAGATTAATGACACGCAGGTGCCGGTGCTTGAATACCGGGAGGCGCATTATACCGCATACGGCGATGCTGACTGGCATGTCCGCAACAAGCTCAACAGTACCGCCTCACTTCTGTCGGATGTATACGGCGGGAAGATCACATACAAAGGATTCGTGCACACATTCAATGACCTGATCAATCCGAAGGATTACTTTGATACACATCCCGAATATTTTTCCGAGATCAACGGCGTACGAAAAAACCATCCGACGCAGCTTTGTCTGACCAACCCCGAGGTGCTTGCACTGGCAAAAAAGCAAGTGCGTGCATGGCTTGCCGAAAATCCGAATGTGTCCATCGTATCGGTTTCCCAGAACGACTGGGGACACTTCTGTACCTGTGAGAAATGCCGCGCACTGGATGCGCAGGAAGGCTCGCACATGGGTACGGTGCTGACATTCGTCAATGCAATCGCCGATGACATCCGCGAGGATTATCCGGATGTCGCCATTGACACGCTTGCTTATCAGTATACCAGAAAACCGCCGAAGACTGTCCGCCCGCACGACAATGTCATCATTCGCCTTTGCTCCATTGAATGCTGCTTTGCGCATCCGCTGGAGGAATGTGACTATGCGTTCTCTCATTGGGACGGATGCGACAATACGTTCCGTGAAGATCTCATCGCCTGGGGCAAGATCAGCCACCGTCTGCACATCTGGGACTATGTCGTCAATTTCCATCACAATTTGCTGCCGCATCCGAACTGGGGTGTATTGCAGAAGAACATTCAGTTCTTTGTGAAAAACAATGTCGTCGGTGTCTTTGAGCAGGGCAACAGCTTCCGCGGCCGTTATGGCGAATTTGATCTGATGAAGCAGTATGTGCTTGCAAAGCTGATGTGGGATCCAGACTGTGACATGGATGTTCATGTCAATGAATACCTGCACGGCGTTTACGGTGCCGCCGCCGGTGAGGTGCGCCGGTACTACGATCTTCTGCGGGGTCTGATCGGACCGGATACGCATCTGTGGATTTATCACAATCCCGATGCGGCATATCTGACCGATGCATTTCTGGAAGCGGGTGACGCCTGCCTTGCACGTGCGGAAATCGCCGCCGATGACGACGAAACGCTGCAGCGTGTCCGCGTTCTGCGGCTGTCCACCCGATATGCGATCCTCTGCCGCATGGCAATGGACGATCCGCGCAGAGAACCCGGCTGGGATGCGTTCTACCGTGATGTTACTGCTGCCGGCATCGATACGTTCTATTGGCGGCAGCTGCCGGACCGTGCGCTGGAATTTCTGCGCGCAGGCGATCTGAAATTCGGCCGCAAGTAAACCGGAGGAACTGATATGGAATTTGAAGCAAAAAGAAAACAGGCGCAGGCGATGGCTTCCTTTCCGCCGCTGCCGGAAGAACTCTTGTATCTGATCAGACAGGATACCGTGCGCATGGCGGAGGCTGATGAGCCGAACCACAATTCCAGCTGGGACTATGCCATCTCCCCGGACGGACATCACTATTTCAGTGCCTGTGCGGAATCGCTGGATACGTATTATCTGCGGCTGTACGAATATCTGCCCGATACAAACGAATGCAAACGGATTCTCGGTCTGGAGGATGTCGCTGTCATCTATCCCCGCGCGATTCGTGCATCGAAAATCCATTCATCGCTGAGCTTTTTGCCGGACGGAAAAATTCTGTTTGCGACCCATACCACAGCAGCGGCACCCGGACATCCGCGCTGGATGCCGTTTGCCTATTACGATCACCCGTGGGAGGGATTTCCCGGCTCCAATGTCCTGCTGTACGATCCGATGACCGGAAAAACCGAGGATCTCGGCATTCCGGTACAGCGGGAATCCATTTACGGCGGACAGTACGAAGCGACAACGCATTCGTTTTATTTCTTTGGCTATCACCGCGGTCATGCATACCGCTTCGATCTTGCCACCCGCCGCGTGACCGATTTCGGACAGGCGACGGAGTTTGGTACGTGGCGAACCATTCCCGGTGCGGACGGTAATCTGTACGGAACCACGGCATCCGGACGGCTTATCAGAATCAATATCGCAAAACAGTGCATTGAGGATGTACCGTACAATTTTCCGTTCCATGCGGAGCTGATCAACCGCGGCACAAACAACAAACTGATGCATTACGCCAATCATCCGGACGGCGGACTGTATTTCACCGCACTTTCCTGCAAAAACATCCTGCGGTATGACTATGAAACCGGGACGGTTGTATCGTGTGTCCGTCTGGTGCCGGCAGTTGTTGATGAGATGGGTATGGACGGCCGATGTATGGGTATGGCAATTGACGATCACGGTGTTCTCTGGTACCTCTGTGAGGTTCTGGGACTCGGCGCACTTCTGTGTGCATGGGATCCGCATGGTGATGCTGTACCCAAAAGCTACGGTCTGCTTGGTGCGCGCGACCGCATCTTCCGGGCATCGTTTGGCTGCTTTATCCGGGACGATGTGCTGTATGCCAACGATACAAACCGTGCCAACACCGCGCATCCCGCGGTTTTACAGGTCAGCCTTGCCGATCTGCGCGCACATGACGGAGAGAAAACCGATCTTCCGCACGATCCGCTGTTCTACCTGTCGATGAAGGATGGATATGACCGATATCTGGCACTGACCGGCAGAATTCTGACCGATGACATCGGTGAAGAGCTTCAGACCCGGGCGGCTATGACGCGTCAGCGCGACTCAGAGGCATTCCGCCGTACCCTTCCTGCACATTTTGACGAAAAGCAGCGCAGACGCTTCTATGGCGACAACGCGATGAATGCAACGCATCTTCCGTATACATCCTGCTGGGCGGCAAAGCTCTGGCAGGAGGAGGGGCTGTATGAAAGTACAGTCTGCGATGTTGCTTTTGACGCTGAAAACAATGTTACCGCTGTTGTCCGCCGCCGTGACGGTATCTGTGAGCAGGTAACGCTGCGGGCAGGTGCAGTTCTTGACAGAACCGTGACCGACTGGACAGATCCGGATCCCGAAGTGCTTGCCGAAAAATATCGTGATATCGCACTTCCGTGCAGACCGGAACGCAATCACCTTGCCTATGCCAGCGCGGAATGCACACTTGCCGGCGGCACCCGTCTTGTCGGGACACGGGACAGTATGCTTGCGCTGGTACATCCGGACGGGACAATATTTTCGCTCGGCGCGGTTGGTCCTTGCGGTGCTGTTCACGCATTTGCCGTTTCCCCGGACGGACAAAGTGCCATCGGCGTGTCAGGTGACCCGGACGACCTCGGTGTTGTGTTCCGCTTCGATCTGCGGACGGGATTGACGCTTTACGGTCGGATTTTCTTTCACCATGCAGATATGCCGGGACTGATCGGTGCTTCCAACGAACCGCATACCGTTGCGTGGTCGGAGGACGGAAAATCCGTCGCCATCGGCGTCCGTGACCGTCTGGCATGTGTATATCGGTTTGAGCTTGCTTGAATCGGGGAACGTTCGGATAGTATCATCTCATTAGTACTGGCTTGATCATTGTGTTATTATTGCTTCGCAAATTGCTATTGCAATTTGCGAAAATTTTTCGGACAAAGAAATGAATTCACCGGAAAATCATTGCAATCGCAATCCTGCTGTGATATAATATTCCTGTAAGGGGGCGGATGAAAATACTGATTTTCTTACTTACCGTATTGGATGCGGTTCACGGCAATCATCTGGAGGCATTGTACAGAACCTATAAAAACATGGTATATTCCCATGCATACAGTATTGTGAATAACAGGCAGGATGCCGAGGAGCTTGTACAGGATGTATTTCTGAAAGCCTATTTCAATATCCAGACCCTGGAAAACAGGACAAAAGAGGATGTTGTTTTATGGCTGAAAATCTGTACAAAGCACCGCGCTATTGATCTTCTGCGGAAGAAAACGAGCAAAGGACGGTCGGCACCCATTTATGAAGGGGAGAACGGCGATGCTTCCGTATATGAAATCCCGGACGATTCCGGAATTCCCGAAAAAATGTGTATTGAACGGGAGCAGATGCAGCTGCTGTTATTGAAGATCAATGAGCTGCCGCAGGAACAGTGTTCTGCTGTCATATGCCGGTATTACTATAACATGCGGATCAAAGAAATTGCGGGAATTCTGGGAAAGAGCGGCTCAGCAGTCAGCGCGCTGATAAACAGAGCGAAGCAAACATTACAGAAAGAACTCGGAGAAGACTTTTATGAATAATCCAGTGAAAACAGACAAAATGGATATTCTGCTGTATGCGGCTATGGCGGCGGCTGACAGCAGTGATTTTGCGTCGGTTCTGTCAGCATCGGATATTCCGCAGATGCAGTTATCTCCAAGGGCAGATCGCCGCATATGGAAGCGGCTGAATCGGGAAACCGACCGTGCCGGGGCACAAACGCGTTCCCATCCGGTCAAGGAACTGCTGAAATGCGCGGCGCTGATTTTCCTGATTATCACCTCTGTCGGTTTCACATGCATGATGGGTGTGGAAGCCGTCCGAAGTGCAGTTTGGGAGTTTTTGACGCAATGGTATGAAACGAAAATCGCGGTACAGATTACTACAGAACATGATATACCGTTGCTGACGGAAATTCTGGAATACAAGGAACCTGTTGTTGATTCTGATTTCAAACGGAAAGAAATACTGAAAAATGCGACTGGATATGTTATTGAATATGAAAATACCACAGAAATGATAATATATAAACAGCGTGTGTTGGATGATTATAATACATTGCTGTCTAACGAGAACACAGACATGTATGAAATTGAAATCAACCAATACGACGGTATCTACACAATATTTGAAACACACAGTGTAACGGTTATAACAATTCTTTGGCATGATGGTCAATATGCATACTCTATATCCGGAAACAATCTGAATTTGGAAACATTGTTATCCATAGCGCAAAGCGTTCAATAACGACACAGTGGGGATGAAAATCCCCGCTGTTTTTTTGTCAGAAAAATTTCTGAAAAAATTTTTCAAATTTTTTCCAAAAATTGCGTTAGATTTTTGAAAAACGTCCGTTATATATAGTGAAACCAAATTTATGGAGAAAGGAGGAATCATCATGAAGAGAATGATAATGGTTTTTGTGCTGTGCATCACAATGCTGATGCCGATGACAATCTCTGCGGCAATAACTGACCCCGGAACCAGTATTGTTCCATGTTGGGAATATATGAACGACATGGATGTACATATTGCATTTTCCGGAACGACAGGAACTGCAACAGGAACTGTCGATCGGATTTTGGGAGTAACTTCCGAAATCACCGGCACACTGTATGTCTACAGAAAAGTCGGAAACTCATGGGTATTTGTAGACAGCGAAACGAAGACGACCTCGAACACGTTTTCGGTAGAAGTCTCTTTCGATGCTGTGAAAGGTACGGAATATAAAGCAATATTCCGGGTAACAGCATACGGAAGCGGTGGAAGTGAAACCGATTCGACGTCGACCACCAAAATTTGTCCGTCTAACTGACGGCGAACATCATCCGGTATCAACGGATGAACCAGAAAACATGACATGAACAGTGTTTACATATTGTTCATGTCATGTACAAAAAAATACTATATAATTAGAAAGGAAACCCATCATGAAAACAACAAAACGAATTCTTGCGATGATTACTGCCCTTGTTCTCTGCCTTGCGCCGATGGCGTTGATGGTTGGGGCGGCAGCAACAGGAACACTCTGCCATGAGTGTGGAAAGTATACGGTTGTGACAACTTATCCCAATACCCCTATGGGGCCACAGGTAATAATTGGTTCTGCTAATGTATGCTACGAACAAGAAATTCTGACAGAACTGACAAAATGTACAAGCTGCCACACTGTTTATTATGATGAAACGACGACAAGAAAATACAATCATGTGAACTTTGCGCAGAATTCTGCAAACGGAAGATATTACTGCGTTGTATGTGGCATTCAAAAACCTTTATAATATAATTCTTTGCGTATCATTTGAACAAGTGTAAGGAAGGAGCCTCTCCCATGAGAAAATTATTATGTATTCTGCTTTCTGTGATGGTGCTGTTGTGCAGTTGTCAGGTTTCAACAGACCGCAATCCGTATTCAGATACACCGCTGCCGAAAACTGATGCAGATGCTTCCGTGGGAGATGCTCCTGACGGAGCGTCGGCGAATGATGCCGGCGTTGGCGAAACGGTACCGGAACGGCGGTATTCCATTACCGAATTGATTACCGTTCCGGGCGGATCCGGACAAGCGCGTGTCAGCGGGGATCAGTTTGTCATTCTGTACGATGTTGCGGCGGGCGATGACAGACAGCTGCAAGCTGCTTCGTTTGCGGACAACGGACTGCTCGCATCTGAGACGTCTGTTCCGATTCCCACTTTGGTACGCGATAATAAGGATATATTTTTGCCAATGGATGCGTATCCGCTGTCAGACGGCAGATGGTTTGTAGCATATGAAGGAGCGGCAGTTCAATGCTTCATTGTAGAAGAAGACGGAACGGTTCAGGAGTATGTTCAGCTTCCCCGTCTGCACGGAGTTTATTTCAGAAACATCCATGAATGTATGAAAACAGAGGACGGAGTATTTCAGATACTGTTGATCAACAATAGCAATCTGTATATTTATGATGAATCACTGACCTTGCAGCAGGAAGTTGATGTATCGGCGATGGTTGAAAATAGAATTGGAATTGCTTATCAACATTACATCGGGGATGGTCAGTATTACTACAATGATGGATTCCGAACCAAGGAGCGCTTTGTTCTGGATCTGAAGCAGATGACGTGCCGGGCAGATACACTGTCGCTTCCGAACTATATTTCTCGTGATAAGATCATCTATGACCAAAATCATAACACCTATATTTCCACCGAGGTTGGAATTCTGCAATATCACGCAGACGGAACACTGACAACAAGGCTGGAGTGGAGTGAGGTTGGTATTGATGTCAATTCGCTGGATGTTTTCAATGGGATTTGGGCGCTGCACGAAAATGCATTTGTTGTCGCACAGACAGAACGGAATCACGGACGCAGTGAAACCACTTACACCATGATTTCCGTCTCCGAAACACAGGTGAAAGCAGACAAAGAGGTGATACGTGTCAATGCGTTCCTCGACAAAATTGGCTGGCTGAACGAAGCGGTTCATGCATTCAACATGCAGAGTGACACCTACCGTGTTGATTTGGATGTCAATCAGGATATGAACTATGATGAGAACATTCAGCAGCTGCTGCTCGATCCCAGCGGTACCGATATGCTGATACTGCCCAACGACGGTTATTATACCGCTTATTATGACAAAAATGCTTTTCTGGATCTTTCGGCGCTTGCCGGTCATCATCTGCTCGGCGGTATTTTCCAATCCGAACAACAGAAAAACGGTGCAGTCTATACATTTCCGCTGACGTTCGCCTTTACGGCACTTGCCGCAAAAGAAGGAATTGTCGCACAGGATGCGCTGACATGGGATGCGTTGTATGATCTGCGTGATTCACTTGGGGAGGGCGCTGTATTGATGGCACCGACCTTTTCCGGTACGGTCGACGGCTATCGGACTGTCAACGGTCAGAAGCTGCCTTTGGAATATGAAATGTCGGCTCTCGCTGAAACGATGTACTACAGTACACTTGCCGATTTTGTCCATGAGGAGGAAATGCGTGCGTCGTTTGATTCCGAAAAATTCCGCAATGCAGTGGAATTCATGCGTTGGCTGGATTCACATGTCGATGTCCATGCCGGCGGAACACAGTTCAACGCGGTTGCCTGCCGGATTTCTACAGGCGTGTTCCCGAGACGTCTGCGCGACGGCGGCGTCCTGTTTGCTGAGACTGCGATCAATGATGTGACACACTTCACGATTCTCGATATGTTGTTTGGTGATGCGGAATACATGCTGTACGGTTATCCCGGTACCCAAACAGATCGGATTGTGCTGGACAGCAAAATAGAAAACTACTTCCCCGCAGTGCTGGCATCCACCGATCAGGCGGACGGCTGTATCGCATTTTTGGAATTTTTGCTTTCCGATGACATGCAGCTTGCAGATTCGAGTCCCGCTTTGCCTGTCACAGTATCTGCCATGCAGAAGATGCTGGATGAAAATGACTACCAGTATTATTCCCTTTCCATGTACGAAGAATTTGAACGCGGTTCTGACCAGGAATTTTCATTTATTGATATCGGTACAACGGCGGAGTATATGGATGATTACGGCTTGTTTTATGATACGGAAAGCACGTATGTTACCTTTTCTTTCACGGAGGAAAAGAAACAGCAGATCATGGATTTCTTTACGCGCGTTCAGGTTCATACTGCGGTTGATCGCAAGGTGAGTGAAATTGTCAACGAGGAGCTCTCCTACTGGGCAAACGACGCGCGGACCTTGGAGGAGACAACGAAAATCATCGATTCGCGTGTGTGGATTTATCTCAATGAATAAACGGGATTTGTTCAGCGGCGCAATATATACAAAATACCGGCTGCATCCCAACTATCCGGAGACAAACAATTTTGTCAAAACTATGGATTTTTCGTCATGATTCTGTTATAATATTTATTGATCTGAAGTGACAGTACATAATGTGCTGTAAACATGTCATAGAACGAATCATTACGTCGAACTACTTTCGAGAACAGAAAAACGAGGAATAAAAATGGTAACTGCAACAGAAACATATCTCAGACAAATTGATATGCTGTGTGATGCACGCAGACAGCAAATCCGCGATTTACCCGACCGGCTTGTCATCCGAGGCAAGACATACTATGTCAGCAATGCCGGTGATGATAGCAACGACGGTCTGACCCCCGACACTGCATGGAAAACACTGGAAAAGGTTTCAACGGCGGCGCTTTCTGTCGGGGATGGGGTACTGTTCCGCCGGGGAGATTTGTTCCGCGGCAAGGTCATCACCTGTGCCGGGGTTTCCTACGGCGCATACGGAACAGGCGAAAAGCCGAAGTTCTATGGCTGGAACAGAGGACTTGACGATCCGGCGTTGTGGACGCTGACCGATGCGGAGCATCACATCTGGAAGTGGGGCGAGAAGATTCTCGATCCCGGAACGCTGGTGTTCAATCATGGGGAGGCGCATTCCGTCAAGCTCATCCCCTCCTACATCGGCGGAAGATTCGTCTGCCGCAATGACGAGGCAAAGCTCTTTGATATGCGCTGTGAGATGGTGCGCGACCTCGATATTTACTGGCATTTTGAGGATACGCTCACAACTGCTCCCTCCAAGGGACAGAATTTCCCGATTCCCGTTGTCAATGAAGAGAGTCTTGGTGATCTTTATCTGCGCTGTGACAGAGGCAATCCGGCTGAGGTGTTTGGCTCCATTGAAGCCGCGACGAAGCGTCCCATGTTTGTCGTCGGTTCCAAACCCGACGTCAGAATCGACAATCTGTGCCTGAAATACATCGGTCATCATGCCATCACGGCAGGCGGCGGATGCGTGCGCGGTCTGCATGTCAGCGGATGCGAGATCGGCTGGATTGGCGGTACCATCCAGCATTATGCCGGCACCGATCCCAACTATCCCGAGGGTGGACGCGGCACGGTCACACGCTTTGGCAACGGCATCGAAATCTACGGCGGCTGTGACGGCTATACCGTCGAGGATTGTTACATCTATCAGTGCTACGATGCCGGCATCACCCATCAGATGACCACCGGCGGCAAAAAGATCACGATGACCGATGTGCTTTATCAGAACAATCTGATCGAATACTGTGTTTACTCCATCGAATACTTCCTTGAGATGAATAACGGCGACACGGAGAGCTATATGGACGGCATCGAGATGTGCGGCAACATCCTCCGCTACTCCGGATACGGTTGGGGTCAGCAGCGGCACAACACGCACACACCGGCTCATATCAAGGGCTGGAGCTATACCAACAAAGCATCCAACTACACCGTTCACGACAACATTTTTGACCGAGCGGCATACCGGATGCTGCATCTGGTGGCGGAATCCGATGCCAGCTGTCCTGTCATGCACGACAACACCTACATCCAGTACGCGGGCGGCAGAATCGGTCAGTACGGCGGCAACGAAATCGCGGAGCCGGAAAACCTCGTCTTTGATGACCGGGCAGAGGAGAAAATTACGGAAGTTTTCGGCGACAAAAACGCAAAGGTATATATCATCCGATGAATCAAAACAGGGGATCTGCAAAAGCAATCAAGAACATTGCTTTTTTGCAGATCCCCTGTTTGGTTTTACATATCTTCCGTCAGATTTCCGATGAGCTTGTCAAACAAACGATTCAGAACCTTGGTGCTTTTCTGGAATTTGGACATCCATTCGGTCTGACCCTTGAAAAGGGAGTCACGGAACATCGTATAGGTCATACCGTTTAAGCTGTCATTGAAAATCCGTCCGAAGTCAAAGCAGTTGGATGCGCGAATCAGATCATACATTTCCGATACATCGCTGTCGGACGCATACTTGACCTTGAGTGCGGTTTCAAACAGTGCAGGCGAGACGGTGCGGTAGGATTCCGATGCCATACATTCAAGGACAGCGGCGGACATTTCCGGATCCTTGGCATCCAGCGGAATCCCGAACAGGTTATACGGGAAGGATGAAATGGTGTAATAGTCCTCCTGCGCCTCGTCGTACTTCGGAATGGGCAGAATGCCGTATTCGATTTCGGTATTGCGCAGTTTGGTGGCCGCAAAGAACACCTCTGTGGTATAGAACAGAATGCGGTCTGCCATAAAGGTGTCCTCGGAACCGCCGTCTACCAGCAGCATACCGTTGTTGGTTTTGAAAGCGTTGATGAGCGATTCGAGCAGTGCCTGCGCTTTTTCACCACCGAATTCCTCTGAAATATATGGGATATTATCAGCATCCTTTTCTGTTGTATTCAGACCGGCAGCAAAAAACAGCGAATCGGCATATACCGTGTCAGTCAGATAACCGAACTGGTCTTCGCCGTCCTTTTTACCGTCACCGTTGAGATCCCGGTAGACCTGCGATGAAATTTGATACAGCTTGTCCAGTGTCCATCTGCCGTCGCGGACGAGCTGATACGGGTCTTCCAGATCGTAGTCGGTGATAAATTTCCGATTGAAATAGGTCGCATACAGATAATAAATCATATGCGTGGAAATGTCGCCGGAGCAGAAATACAGTGCATCGCCGATCGATGCTTCCTCATTCAGTGACGGCGGCCACCAGGGCTTATCAAAATCAAGATAACTGTAATCGTACAGGTTGAGCAGCATTCTCTCATTGGCAAGGCTTGCCAGTGTCATGGAATAACCGCCGACGATATCATTTGCACCGTCTCCCGCCATGGTGCTTTGCGTGACGGTTTTTACCCACTGCGCACGGTCATAGTTGCCGCCGTCGATTTGTGTGACGGAGAGGGTGATATTCAACCGTTCCTCCACGGTACGGTTGCGCACGAATATCGCATCATTGACGATATCGCCGTTTTCTTCCTCCACGGAATATTCGGGAATATCTGTGGTACGGCCGAAAATATGCACATTTGCACCGCCAAAGTCCAGTTCCGGAAGATTGTCCGGTTCATACATGACCGTTTCGGCAGCAGTCTCGGTCTGGATTTCGGTTTCAGCGGTGGTATCGGATACTGACGGTTCGGTGTCTGTGTCGGAGCAGGATGCCGCAGTCAGCGTGGAGAGGACTGCAAGACAAAGCAGTCCGCGGAAAAGCAATGATCGTTTCATATCGGTAAATCTCCCTGTGTGTCGTGTTTGGTCAGATGCGATAGTATGCCCGGAGGGATGCAGGATCTGCGGGACCGTCAATCACCATGACGTCGTCAACCACCTTGAAGAACAGCTCACGGTTATATTGGTCTGCCGCCATACGAAGCACGGACAGATCAAAATGTTCGGCAAGGGGGTAGGGCAGAGATGTACTGTTTGCTTCTTCAAAGTTGACATATGCGGTGATGCGGTTTTCCGCACAGTTCACCTCAAAGAGAAAGTGCGTCCATTGGTTAAGTGTGCTTTCTTCATAAGTTTCAGCCGCGACGCGTTTTTCGTAAAGCTGGGTTCCGTCCGGCTTTTTGACGTAAATACCGACTCTTTCTCCGTAAGGCGCAATGGTAAAGCTGTTGTGTACACCGTCCGCATTGGAGAACAGATCCATCCAGCGGCAATCGGGTGAGTTGAAGTACCAGAACGCAAAGGCAAAGACATCCCCGTGCGTCATGCCGTCAATACGCAGAACGCCCGCCCCGAATTCGCCGCTCTTGCCGATAAAGCCGTTGTTGTAGGTCTTGATGATGCCGGATTCCACTGTCGTTGTGCAGTTGTGTGTGACATCCGCCACGCCGTCCTCAAATGTCAGCCAGAAGCGGATACGGTCGGTATCCAGATAATTTCCGATGTGTTCGGGACTGCCGTGTTCCGGCTGTGCGCGTTTTTGCGGTGCAAACGGCAAAAATTTCGGATACACCGGCTGGCGGTTCATAATTCCCGCATCGGCAAAAATACCGGTTGGCATTTGCGCGGCATATCCGTTTGTGTCAAACGGCGGCGGGGTGATGCCGAGTGCATGAAGCACAATGGCAGGGTAGTCGCGCTGGTTGATCTCTCCGATTTCTCCGGGAAGGACGTTTTTTCCGGCGATGCCGAAGAATACAAACCGTTCTCCGTCCGACCAGTCCCCATGACTGCAATGAACCGTACCGCCGTGGTCTGCGGTGACAATGATGAGCGTATCGCGGAGCAGATCGCGTTCCTCGTATTTTGCATAGATTTGTCCGAACTGTTCGTCTGCATGGGAAATGGCATCCAGATGACCCTGCGAGCCGTAACCGGTCGTATGTCCTGCGCCGTCCACATGATCGAGCTGTACGAACAATAACTTCGGATCATGGTTGTCAAGATAGGCAAGCAGCCGCTCGCACAGGGCATCATCTTCCCCGGCATCGGAGGTGTCCGCACCGCCGCCGGGTGCGACAATTTCATGAGCAATCGGGGACCAGCCGGAAAAGACTGCTGTCTCGGCATCGGGAAAAGCGTCCTTGACAAGTCGGAATATGGTTGGGACTGCCGGCGGAACCAGCGAATGAATCAGACCGTGCACCTCAGGAATCGCACCGGTCAGCATGGTGGTCCAGCAGGCGGTACTGATCGTCGGTTTTGCGGCAAGTGCGTGATGGGTCACAGCGCCTTTTGCAAAAATGCGGTCAATATTCGGTGTGTCGGCAAATCGATTGAAAGCACCCATGCCGTCAATGCCGAGCATGAGTACGCGCTGATAGGTACCAAATGTCAGGTCCATGATCGTACTTCCTTTCCTTAAATCGCAATTGTGACAATTTTCCTGTAAACTATTGTAATTATATCAGATTTATGGTAAAATGTAAATGTCTGAATACGGGAAAATAGCGACAGAATTCGATGAACGGAGTGTGAACATGGAAGAACGGTATGTCATTCTATACAACAACGAGGAGGGCATTGCGCACGCAAGAAAATTTCATTATGAGCTTTTCCGGGATGAGGAGGCGGTGCTGTTCACGGAGTGCTATGACATTCCGACGGGCGGACACAATGTCCTGCATTTTCACAACTGTATTGAGCTTTTGTATGCCGAAACCGGCTCCTTCCGCGTCATCATTGCAGGAGAGGAATATGATTTACAGGCGGGAGATTTTGCGGCCGTTTCGAGCTTTACCATTCATGACTGCATCAGCGACATGCCGGCACGCCGCTGGGTCATTCTCATCCCGCCCTCCTTACTTGGCGGTGCGGCGAAGCAGCTGGAAGGGAAAACCTTTACCCGATGCGTCCGGCATGATGACGGTACGCTGCTGTCTTTGCTGAAAATGCTGTACTGTGTCAACAAACGGCAGGGGCTGTATATGTCTGCCCATGCAGCGGAGCTTGCGCAGATTGAGCGGTCTTTGTCTGCCGCAGTGGTGATGACGGTGGCAGCGGTCTGCGGATTGTGTGAGCAGGGAGCTTCGTCGGTTGTACTGATTGAACTGCTGAAATATCTGCATCTGCATTTCAGAGAACCCATTCACATACCGGCGCTTGCCCGTCTTCTGCTTTGTTCGCAGAAGACACTGTCGGATCAGTTTCACCGCGTTTTTCACATGACCATTACCGCTTATGTGAACCATCTCCGTGCGTTGGATGTTATGACGGTGCTGAAGGAGAATCCGACAATGCGTCTGGCAGAAGCGGCAGAGCTGTGCGGATTTGGCAGTGTGCGCAATTTGCTGCGTGCGTATAAAAAGGAGTTCGGGTGTACGCCGAGGGGGGGAATTCTGCGGCAGACACAGCAGGATTTCATGGAAATGAAAGATCAGAATTGAGGTGTTTTGTTTGGAGTCAAGACAAACATGGGAAAAACAGCTTTGTATGACCGGACTGCGTGTTACACATGCACGGTACGAGCGGGAGCATCACTGTGATGCCGGCGACGGTGCGGCATATGCACGGATTGTTGTGGCATTGCAGGGCTGTGCCGATATTCGGGCACCCGGTGTTCATCTGCGCGTGGATTCGGCGGAGCAGATTCCGTACATTCATACTGAAAACAATAATACCCCTACAGGTTGCATCATGCTTTGCATGATCTGCTGTAAGGGGTATTACATATTGATGGCTGCCCGGAAGAAAGAGCGGGAATTGGGTTACGACTGCGTATTCGACTGATACGCCTGCACAGCCTCGTCGATGTCCTTCTGAATCTGATTCCGCTTTTTTGCAAAATACGAAGCAAAATCTGTGTTGTTTTTCCAGATATACGCATCGACCAAGTCGGTCTGCACATACTTCTGCGCAATCGGTGTCTGATAAATCTGCGTGGAGAAAATCAGATCAAGCATTCTGCGGGTGTCCGCATCGCGGGAAATCTTGCCCTGCAAGAGGACATCGTAATAGGCGGTATCAACCACACCGACCGAGGTGTAGGCGAGCATTTCAAGCACCGCACCGGTACGTGACAAATCCTCGGTTGTCGGCGGGACAACCATATAGAACGGGCTTCCGCCGTAGTTGCAGTATTCCGCCTGTGCTTCATCGTACTTCGGCGTCGGAATGATGCCGAATTCATCCGTCATGTCGCGCATACCGTTGACAGTGGTCAGTGTGTTGATATAGAACATACAGCGGCCTTCCTCAAAGGAACGTGTATCACCTTTGCTCCAACCGAGATTCAGAAAACCGTCCTGGCAGAACAGCATATCACACAGCAGATTCAGCCGTCCGAAGTAATACTCGTTTTCCATATCAAACAGCGGCATGTCGTCCTCGTCCTTGGACAGGGTCAGCGGTGCTTCGATGCCGATCATCAGCGCCGGTGCTCCGACATTGGCATAGGCGGTAAAGCCGTACTGGTCTGCCGTTGTAAAGGTGCCGTCACCGTCCAGATCAGAAATCGCGGCAAGTGCATATTCGCGGAATTTATCAAGCGTCCATGTGCCGTCGTCGACGAGCGTGTATGGAGATGTCAGATCGTACCGCTCGGTCATGGTCCGGTTGAAGAACAGCACACGTGCTGTTTCAAAATGCGAAATGTCAAACATGCTCAGGGCAAAGAAATTTCGGTGGTCGATGGACATGGTTTCCTGTGCGCTCTGCATCCACCACGGCTGATCCATATTCAGATACGGAATTTCCGCAAAATCGACAGCCGCGTTGTCGAGCATCAGCTTCAGCGCATTTTCACACTGCATCAGCGCAACATCATAGCTGTTGTCGCCTGCCTGTACCGACTTGAGTGCATCATTGACAATCGATTTGCTGGAAACCTCTGCAAAGCGGATGTTGTATGCCTCCTCAACGCCCATATTGCGCCGGAACAATGTGTCATAAACAACATCCCCGGTTTCCTCCTCCACGACAATATCACAGTAGGTATAGCCGGTATTGCCGTTGAGAAAGGTAAAGATTGCACCGCCGTAATCTGCCTCGGGAAGTTCCGGGACAAAGGCTTCGGTTTCGGTCGCAGGTGCTTCGGTGTCAGCAGTTGTGACCGCGGCTTCTGTATCGACCGCAGTTCCGGAGGTGCCGCAGGATACAAGCAGTATGCTAAGGGTCACAAGGGCAGCGAACGGAAGCATTTTGTTTTTCTTTTCCATAACACAAATCCTTTCTTTTTATTTATTTTAGACAGTCTTCCATTGAAAAGCGCGCCAGTGTGATATGCTGTCTTGCAACGGTATACGACATAGCAAGGGAGGTATCGTCGTAGTACTGCACAAACGGATAGAAGCAGCTGGAGTGCATCTTCGCCTGTACGACAAGTGCACTTTTCGCAAGATTCTCCGTGTTGATTCTGACAATACCGATGTGTTCGCGGTCGATGGGTGCGTGGAACAGGTACAGCTCTCCCGCAAAGAGGATAAAGTCGCCGCGGGACTGGCTGTCGCCGATGAGAACCGGCTGTGCCCATTCTCCCGTCTCCAGGTCATAGGATGTCAGAAATCCGTAGGGTGTTTCGTCGTGCTGGCGGACAAAGTAATAGCATTTGTCCCCAAGAAGATACACGGCATTTTCCCACTTGGAAAGATTCGGGAAATCCGGCTGGGAAACATATTCCCATGTAACAAAGTCGCGGCTCTTGATGATGCAGTTGAAGTCGCCGCTGTAGGTACCGGTGTAGTAATACCGTTCGCCCCCCTCGATGCGGGAGGTGAACTTCTGCATAATCCCGATGTCGCTGTACATCGTTTTGATGCCGATTCCGTTTGCGGCAAGGGCGGAGGTGATGCCGGTCGTGCTGAAATCGTTCTCAACATTGCCGACACGGAACCGATTAACGCGGATGTCCCCAAGGGTGTGCGTGTCAAGATCAAACGGACGGCAGAGGCGGTAGTAGGTGTCCCCGACCTTTGCTGTCCACAGCACCAGAAGCGTATGTGCATCGCACTGTGCAAGGATTGTATCGTAGACCATATTGACCCGTCTGCCGCCGCAGATGTCACCGACGGACTGCACATCACAGTATGTCATTTCCTCCGGACGGTCGTCGGGGCAAAAAACAATGCGCGCAGTCTGGTAGTTCGGATCCTCCGCCGTGGTCTGTGTATTGGCGTAATAGGTCATATATATCGTGCCGCCGATATGCAGAAAGGTGGAGACGTGCACCATCCGGTCCACCATATCTGCCCGTCCGGCATTCACCGCTGCTTCTGTTTTCTCAAAGTTGGCAAAGAAGCGATCACGGATTTCATCGGCGAAGCGGTCACCGCGCAGGCGGACAATGTCTGCCACATTGGTTTCCAGAACCGTGGCAGGGCTTGCAATGCGTTCGCCGGGAATTGTAATGACAGCGGCGTCGGTTTTGCAGTCGGGCGTAAATACGCAGCGTGTTTGTTCCATGTCAGTTCTCCTTCTGTTTTTGTGTTCTGTTTTTGATGTAGTTAATCACGATAGACAGAATTGCAATCGATTCATTGATTATTCCGATGTACGAGCCGACGAAGCAGTCATAAATCAAGAAGGTCAGCGATACCGGAACGGAGATCATTTTGGTCAGGGCAGGGCGTCGCAGCCAAAGGGATACCGTCACAAACGTGGATGCTGCTATCGGCAGGATATTGATTGGTGATGAAAATGTGGAAAATCCAATGCACCAGTTGACTGCAATAAAGATCAGCGGAATCCACGGCTTTCCGGCCCAGGTCTTTTTGTCTCTCTGCAAAAAGACCAGCTCACGGAAGATGCCGACGAAGTTGGGTACCATGCCGCCGTATGCACCGAGAAAAAAGTAGTGAATGACCCAGCAGACATCGGCACACAGCTTGCAGGTAATCAGCCGTTTTCTGCTGTTCTGCTGATAAATGGAAAAAAGAGAGATCATTGCCCCGATACCGAAGATCTGTGCGATCCATTGCATGAACATCACCTCAATTTCTGAAAATTACTTGCATCACGTACAAGGATATGTTATAATGATATTACTATTATACAGGGTTTGCGGCGGTCGGTCAATGACGTATATTGGTATTTTATAACACTATCTTGCATTCTTGCAGCATTTGGCAAAACAGCCGCAGAACGGAAGGGAGGACGGCCATGTCCGGTATCCGCTATGAAGAATACGGAGCATCAAATGATGGTATCCCGTTTGTGCTTTACGACGATCTGCACAGAACACCGCTGACCTGTTCGTCTGCGGCAAACTGGCACGATCATATTGAACTGCAATTTTGTCTTGCCGGGGAGGGAACGGTGCTCATCGACGGTGATCGGCACCCGTTTTTGCCGGATGACATCGTACTTGTCAATTCCGGTGCCATTCACTATACCGGCACGGAAGAATATTTGCTCTATACGAGCCTGCTCTTTGATCCGACCTTTTGCCGGCGCGCAGGCTTTGAGCCAACAGCACTGTTCTTTGCCCCGCGCTTTCGGGACCCGGACTGTCTTGCGCTGTGCCGGGAACTTGTCCTGCTTTACAACACAGAGAACGCACCGTATCGCTGTGCCGGACTTCAGATTCTGACGCTGCGCCTTTTGATTTTGCTTGCGGACACGCATACGCTGCCGCCGCCAAAAATAAAAGGCGTTCCGGCGCATGATACCGTCAAACGTGCGATCGGCTATATCCGCGAACATTACCCGCAAAAGATCACGCTGGATTCCCTTGCTGCCGTTGTTTATACCGACAAATACAGTTTGACACGGATTTTCCGTCAGCTGACACAGCGGACGGTTGTTGACTACATCAACCAGTATCGGTGCCGCACGGCAATGGCGATGATCGCGGATGGTTCTTCCGTCACAGCTGCCGCCGAAGCCTGCGGGTTTCACAATATGTCGTTCTTTACAAAGACCTTCCGGCGTCACATCGGGTGTCTGCCATCCGACTGTAAACAACGGTCAGACGATTGATCACTGAAAAATTCCTATGCCATTTGCGCATAGATGATAGTCACTCAAACAACAACAGCCTGAAACATTATTTTGACCCGAATTTCGAGACGAAATTTTTGAAAGGAAGGCTTTCGACAAGCGAAAGCCATGGTAATTATTATGATAAATGGAAAACTGAAAGCGGCGATTGTGGGCATGGGCTTCGGCGGATGCTTTGTGCCGATCTGGATCGATCATCCGGCGGTCGGAGAGGTGATCATCTGCGATCAGAATCCGGCGCGTCTGCAAGCGCATATTGATGCCAACCCCAAGGCGAAAACCGCATCTTTTGAGGAAATCCTGGCGGATGACACCATTGATGCAGTGCATCTGCTCTCGGGCATCCCCGATCACGCAGCACATACCATCGCGGTACTCCATGCGGGCAAGCACTGTGCCTGCACGGTTCCGATGGCAACCACCCTTGAGGAAATCCGTGCCATCTGCGCGGCGGTACGACGCTCCGGGAAAAATTACATGATGATGGAAACAACACTGTATACATACCAGTTCTTCTATGTTTCTGACATGATCAGAACGGGGGAGCTTGGTCGGATTCAGCTGATGCGCGGATCCCATTATCAGGACATGGAATACTGGCCTGAATACTGGGACGGACTGCCGCCCTTCTGGTACGGAACACATGCGCTCGCGCCGATGATTGCGCTGTCCGGCAGCCGTGTGGAACGGGTTTCCTGCCTCGGTTCCGGCACGATGCGCCCTGCGCTCACCAAACGCTGGGGCAATCCCTTCCCGACAGAAACCACGCATCTGCGTTTTGCAAACGGGTTGGCAGGGGAAGCAACCCGCACACTGTTTGAAACGGCGCGGATTTACCAGGAAGGCCTGCATGTTTACGGCAGCAAAAAGAGTTTTGAATGGGGTTTCGCTGACGGCGATGCACCTTATGTTACCAGCCTTTCCCCGCGTGACGATGCGAACCGCCGCGGCGGTGTGACAACGGTGGAACAGGTGCAACTGCCCAATTATTATCAATATCTGCCGCAGGAACTGTGGAAGTATACGGTCGGCGGACAGTATGATCCCGAGAAACCGCAGGATTCTCTTGCGGTCGGTGCCGGCGGTGGTCACCACGGTTCGCACGCGCATATGGTACACGAATTTGTCAGCAGCATTGTCGAAGGGCGCAAGCCGTGGGTCGATGAGGCGTTGGCAGGTAATATCACTGCCGCAGGCATCTGCTCCCACGAGTCAGCACTGCGCGACGGTGAATGGATCACAGTACCGCGATTCTGATGGCGCGGCGTGATCTCTTTGCCAACAAACACCGTATAGAATCTGATTGAAAAAGCAGCGGGATACCCGATCCGTTATCCGGAACACGGGTATCCCGTTCTTTTGATTACGCAGTCATAAAACATAGCAAACCGCACATCATTCAACCCCAAAACATCGAAAACAACAACACGAGCGCGGAAACGATCGGAACCGTGACGGTATCCCACCCTTTTTTGGTGAAAAGCTCGGTCAGGGATGCGATTGGTGCGAGAATCAATGCGAACAGCAGGGAGATGTACCACGGCATCGGTGACAGCAGAAGCAGAATCGGCAAGACACAGATGAAAGATGTAATTGCCATTCCCACACTGCCTTCCACAGATTTCACACCCTCAATCCATTTGCCCTGCAATTTGTGACGTCCAAGCTTTTTTCCGACAATGGCAGCCACAGCGTCTCCCGGTCCCCATGCCATGATGGCGGCAATGGCGAGGTATTGATGGCCGACACCGAACCCGCCCCAGAAGACGGCAAGCAGAACTGTTATCAGGCTGAACAGCGCTACAAAGCTTTTGATAACCTCGTGCTGCTCCTTTTCCACGAACAGATTTCGATAGAATGAAAATTTCTCCAGAACATGCAGCGCGACGATAATGATGATCAGGAAAAAAATCTCCACGCCCACAGCAATCCACCAGATTTCGGTGCTGAGTGCCAGCGGCAGGATTGAGGTAAACGCAACGATATGGAGCAGCTTCCGGAAAATGTAGTCCGGTACTTTTGTTGTATAGCGGATCACCAGAAGGACGGATGCCATCAGCACGATGGAGACAATGTAGATGCCGAGTACCCGCAGGTATTCATACAGATAAACCGGATTGATCTTGTCGCGGTTGTTGAGGAAAATCATCGCAAGACCCAACAAAAGCAGGATGACGCCCGTGACATATCCGACAACACGGCCATTCACTTTGTTGGCAAATCGTGCGCTGACCAGGGAAAACAGCGTTGCCGCCGCGATAGAGATCAGCAGATAATCCCAGCATTCATATAGAATTGTCGGTTCGATCAGGATGTGGCTGACCGATGCGATCAGTGCGGTGAAGGTCATGATGAATGTCGAGGTTCCGACCGCGGTCCGGCGTTCGTAGCCCAGCATGGCAGTGAAGACAATCAGCATCATCATGCCGCCGCCCGAGCCGAAGAAGCCGGTTCCGAACCCGATGGTCAGACCGAAGAACAGCGATACAGCGATTTCTTTTCGGTTCAGTTTTACCGCACCGTTTTTGGGAGGACGTGCCTTGGAATCCGGCTTTACCAGAAACCGGATGCCGATTGCCACGCAGAGAAACAGAGAGAAGCCGCCCAGCACCGTCTGATGGGTATAATATGCTGCGATGGAGCCGACGGTACACATTCCGATGATGCACGACGCAATGAGCCAGCCGTGCTTTAAGTCAATGTTTCTGTTTTTTGCATATACAGCCGTTGTGACCGCCGAGCCGAGGATGTCGCTTGCCAGTGCAAGAGCGGTTGCCATAAAAGCACCGTGTTCTCCGCCGAAGGTTGGACACAGCACAATCAGCAGCGGTACCATTGCCGTTGCCGCGCTGAGACCGACCAGTCCTGTTCCGATACCGGCAAGCGCGGCTGCCAGGGCAACAATCAGATGTTCACATCCCATACAGAATCTCTCACTTCCTTTTATCTTCTTCCGATGATGAGTATTTCTGACGGCTCCGCCACAGCTCCTCCTGTTCCTTTGCGGAGCAGGTTTGGTTGAAGGTGGATGCGGTTTCTTTGCTTTTGTTATCTATTTGATTCACAATCGTTATATTCTCTTTGTACTGCGGACAATGATCCGGAGGGCTGTGAGGACGACCGTCTGCCGTCATATTGGATTCTTTTTCATTATAACATGGAAATGTTAATGTTTTGTTTCTGATTATGCAGAATATGAAAAATAAGCAGGATAATTTATATTATGATGCTCTCTGGAATGCTATTTCCGGCTCTGTTATGGAACGGGACGGTACCGTTCCCCGTTTCAAAAACGGAAAAAACAGAGCCCTGCAATGTCAGATGGGCTCTGCTTTGGTGTGATTCCTTGTTCCTGATTATTTCACCGAGCGCGAGCATCCGGTCTGCATATTTGTCTTGTGGGAAGCAAGCAGACGCTTGTACATCGGATCGCTGCGCAAAGCCGGAATCATGCTGACAACACCGACTGTAATGCTGTGAATCATGGGATTGTCATGCCGCGCATGGAGCCAATATCGATCATGAATTGCTTGCGCGCTGACGGCTTATGGTTTCAGAAGATATCAGGAAAGGACGATTTCTGCATTTTCCGAAAGTCCGTCAAGTCTGGCGGCATCGCAAAACATGGGTGCCGGGGCGGTTCCGTCGCTGTACAGCTCAAGAATTTCAATACGGTTTTCTTCTTTTAACAGATCACCCGGAATATACAGTGTTTCCTGCGGGCCGATACTCCAATACCGTCCCACGGCAAAGCCATTGATCCAGACCTGTCCCTTTGACATATTGGTTCCGGTAAAGCACAGGTAGGTATCCACGTTGGGTATGGCAGCGAATGTTCCGCGGAACAGATGCGGTGCGGTGGGCGACGGTTCGATGTGTGCAGACGGCTCAGCTGCTAATGCAGCTTCAATCTGCGGATAGCGGCAGGGCAGTGCACGATTTTCCCAGTTGGTGACAATACCGGCACAGCGGTTGGTTCTGACACAGCCGATGATACCTTTATGCTCGTCCGTGATCTTGTAGCCGTAGCAGATACGACCCATGTTCTCAACCAGCAGATCAAGCCGTATTTTTCCCGCGGGAATACGGAAGGATACGGGCGTGTTGACCCGGTCGCGGTAATAGGTACCGAGATACACACCGTCGGCATAGATATCGGCGCGGTCATGAAGTCCCTCGATGCTGATCGAGTAGGTATAATCGGGGTCGGATGCGCGGATGTGGGTTGTGTACAGCACAAAGCCATAATCCTGTCCGAGTGACTCCATTGAGCGGACGTTGCCCGATGTGATACACGTTTCGGTCAATGCATCAAGTACGGCAGGATCGAGGACACAACGGGATTGTTCCCAACAAATGTCACCTGCTGTCTGCACGGGACGGTTATCGGGGACAGACGGCAGATCGTCGACCGACATACCGCGATGTGCGGCGAGAACACGCCGCAGCGCGAAATATTTTTCGGTAGGACGCCCGTCCTCGGTGACTGGTGCGTCCACATCGTAGCTTGTACAGAACGGGATATAGCGTTCCTTTGCGCCCGGGACATCAGCGCGGAACACACAGTGGTTGGCACCGCCAAAAAAGCCGAAGTTGGTTCCGCCGCAGAACATATAGAAGTTGACGTGCGCATCGAATGACAGCGCCGTCTGATATCGCTCGGCAATCGTTTCGGCGGTCTGACGGGCAAACCGTCCACCCCATTGCTGTGCGCGTCCGCCCCACATCTCACCGACATAGATCGGATATCCGCGCTGGTACGTGTGATAGCACTGCACGGACCGCTCGGTGACCGCAGGGAGGTTGATGCCGGACCAGAGGTCTTCCGGACCGCCATGGGTCAGCATAAAGGCGTTGTCTCCGTCAGTGTTATAAAGCGGAACATCAATGCCCAAAGAACGGTAGAGTTCTGCGTTCCATTCGATATAGTCCCGGTCCATACCGTAGCTGCCGTATTCGTTTTCGACGGAAACGGCGATGATCGGACCGCTGCGCGTCGACAGCATTGGCGCAATTTCCTGCATCAGCCGGGAAAAATATACTTTATAAGGCGCGGTGAATGCGGTGTCCGTTGTTCTGGGACAGCAGTCCTCGCGCATGAGCCAGTATGGCATACCGCCCCAGTCACATTCGGAGCAGATATACGGAGCCGGTCGGAGCATAACATACAGCCCGACCTCCTGACACAACTGCAAAAATGCGCGCAGGTTCAGATGTCCGTCAAAGCAGAATTGCCCCTGTTCGGGTTCATGCAGGCTCCACGGCACATACGTCTGCAAGGTGTTCAGACCGAATGCACGCATCAGCTCCAGTCGGTGCCGCCAGCCGCCCGGCAGACAGCGAAAATAATGAAAATCGCCGGATTGCAGGTCAAAGGGTTCGCCGTTCAGATAGAAACCGGCTTCGTTCATAGTCAAAAGTTTTTTATGCATGAGGTTCTCCTGTTTGGTGTGTCGCAGAAAATGTGTCGGTTTTGCAGTATATCGATCTTTTTCCATCGAATTCTATTGCAAAGCTTAGTGGTCAGGCATCGACCGTCCGATGCTCATCCGCACTTTTTTTTATTTTGGTTCGCGGATGGTTATCATCAGCCATCGGCCAATTTTCCCATCACTGTCACCGTACCTGCAAAACGAGTTTTCCCTGATGTCCGCCGTCCTGCATGATCTGCTGTGCCAGTTCAGCTTTCGTAATCGGATAAATCCCGTGAATGACCGCGGGGATTTGTCCGTTTTCCACCATCGGCCAGACAACACGGACAAGCTCGGCGATCAGCTTCGCTTTGAATGCCGGAGTTCTTGATCGCAGGGTCGAGCCGATGATGCGTACATTGCGGACATAGATGTTTTTCAGATCGATTTCTGTCAGCGTACCAGCCAGCGCGGCAATCATAATCCAGCGTGCACCGTGTGCCAGATACGGCAGACAGGCACCCATCTCAGCGCCGCCGAGGCAGTCGATTGCAATGGAAACCGGCGTACCAAGCGCAAGCTGTTCACGCAGAATATCACGAATGTCTGTCACGGATGTGTCAACCACAATATCTGCACCGAGCGAGGCAATGCGATCAGCCGCATCTTTTCGGCGCACGGTGGTAATCACGCGCAGACCGAATGCCTTTGCCATCGGAATGATGACGGAAGCAAGCCCCGATGCGCCGGCATGTACCAAAAGTGTGTCGCCGGCCCGGGCCTGACCTTCGCGGAACAGGTTCAGATAAGCTGTGCAGTAGGCTTCCGGCATGGCAGCCGCTTCTGCAAGCGTTCTTCCTGCCGGCACGGGCATCAGCATGTCGTAGGGAACGGTGACATATTCCGCATAACCGCCGCCGCCGAGCAGTGCGCATACCGCATCGCCGATGTTCCATGCCGATTCTTTGGCGGCAATATCGCCCATCGCGCGGATATAACCGGATACCTCCAGTCCCATCCATTCCGGAGAACCGGGCGGCGGCGGATAATCACCTGCCCGCTGCATCAGATCTGCGCGGTTGAGTGCGGCATAATGAATTTCGATCAGCACATCGCGTTCTCCGGGGACGGGATCGGGTACATTGTCCCAACGCAGGGTGTGGTCGTCATTGACTAAAATTGCTTTCATGTAAGAAGTTCTCCTTTCATATCAAAGGTCGTAGGAGAGATGATCTGCAATGGCACGGACTGCGTGCAGAATCGGTTGGGAGCGTGTTGCATAGTTGTCATAATGGTGTACGGTCAACCACATGCAGCTGCCGAGTGTCGGTCCGATCTGCCGGTGCAGCTTGCAGTGGGAGCCGCCGGATAGGAACAGAAACGGGATGTGCAGTTCTCTTCGCAGAAGGGCTGTGATGCGCAGATTTTCCAGTTCTTCATCTTCCGTTTCAGCCGCTGTGACGATTTTGGAGATATCGGCACCGCGTGCTTCGTGCGCCCGGGCAATACGCAGGACTTCTTCGGCTGGTGTGAATTTCAGCACATGGGAGGACATCAGAACCTCACCGCCGCGCGCATGGATCTCCTCGATCAGCGCCATTTGTTTTTGGACAGCAGCGGGATCTTCGGTCAGCTCACCCGGTGTCGGGCAATAGTAATCTCCCATGACATCGAGCAGGGTCGCGCCGCAGGAGAGCATCTGGAACAGCCCCGCGGAGAGTTCTTCGTCGGTTTTACCACGGCGGTAATTGGTGACATAAATTGGTTTGCCGTCCATCTGCGAGAAGATCGTGCGCAGATTGGCTTCGGTGCGCAGATCATCCGCAAAATTTTCGTACTGGAAGCCGTAGGCATCACAGCCATCATATGCCGCATCACGGACGAGCTTCAGGGTATCATCAACCGTTCCCGCCTGCACCATACAGGTGATGAGCGGCTTGTTCTGGTGAAGAAAGGTCGGCTTGTGTGTCACGGTGTTCAGCCCCTTCCCATTACATTTCTGCCGCCGTCCATGAGCAGGGTCGAGCCATTCCAGAACGCGGCCTTGTCGGATGCGGCGTACATGATCATATCGACCAGCTCCTGCGGTTCTGCCGCGCGTCCGGCGAGTGTTTTCATGCTTGCCATACCGGGACGGGTGAGAACGGGACCGGGCGCGATACAGACGCAGCGTACATTGTACGGTGCACCTGCCTGCGCAATGGATTTGGTGACACCGGTCATCAAAGCACTTTTGGATGCGGCGTATGCGACGTTGTTCGGGCTTCCTTCCTCGCCTGTAATGGAGCCGAGATGAACGATCACACCGGACTTCTGCTCTGCCATGTATTTCAGTGCGGCATGATCAAAATATACAGCACCCTTGAGATTGACGTCCAGACCCCAGTCAAAGACATCGATCGGGATTTCGTGGAACGGTCCGCCTGCATGACAGACACGGCACTCCGCACCGCCAGCACAGTTGATTAAAATATCAATGGAACCAAAGGTTTCCCATGTTGTCTTGCACGCCTGCTCGACCTGTGCGTAGTCGCGGATGTCGATGCTGATGCCGATGACATCGGCTGGATACGCCGCGATTTCGGCGACCTTTTCGTCAAGCATCTCGCGGTTGATGTCGACCAGGGCGACGTTGTAGCCTTCGCGTGCATAACACTGTCCGCAAAGCAGACCCATACCGGATGCACCGCCGGTGATTAACACTGTTTTTTTCATTGCTGAAATCCTCACTTACAGAACAATTTCTTTTTTATAATCGATCTCCACACCGCACGCAGCCAGCACGATGCGGTACAGCTGTAATTCATATTCATAGCTCCACGGATTTTCTTTGTCTCCTCGGACAATTGCGGCAAAGGAGGAGAGCATATCGTCATAGCGGTCATGCGGTTCGGTGCGGGTTTTGGTTCCCTGATGAACCCAACTGGGATTGGTATAGTCGGTCTTGTCCGTATAAAGAAGAATCGATTCCGGTGCGTACATTTCAAGCGGACACAGCGTCACGGAGTGTTTCTCACCCGTGACAACGAGCTGTCTGCGCGCAAAGCCGCCGATTTCCTCGGCGCAGGTCTTGGCAAAGGAGATGCCGTTTTTGTATTTGAAGACCGTAAAGCCGTAGTCATCCGCTGTTACGCCATCAATGCCGGTGGAGCAGTTCATTGGGATGATCTCCTCCGGCACTCCGAGGATACCGTAAATCAGATCGACCAGATGACAGCCGAGGAAGAACATCATGCCGCCGGGGAAGGTTTCCAGCCACTGGCGCTTTTCGGGTGCATGACGGCAGTTCATGTGCGTTTCCACCGAGAAAATCTCGCCGAATTCTCCGCGTCTGACCATCTCCATGACATCCATAACGCCATGATTGTATCGGTACATATAGCCTGTGTGGAAGACAAGTCCTCTCTGCTTCATGATGCGCAGCATTTCCTCGAACGTTTCCGGGTCAAGACCGCCGGGCTTGTCCATCTGAATCTGCTTGCCGGCTTTGGCACAGGCAAGAGCGACGTCGGACAGTGACACTTCTTCTGTTTCAATGCAGACGGCTTCAATTGAATCATCTGCCAGTACCTCATCCAGCGTCATTTCCGGAATACCGGCAAAGGCGGCAAGGCGTTCTCCGTATTTTTCAACTTCAACGGCAGGCGCAACAAAGCCCGCAATGTCGTAATACTGTTCCAGACGGCGCAGGGATTTGATCGTATCTACGGCATGGTCATGACCGATGCCGATCTGTGCAGCTCTGATTTTTCTCATGACAGTTGTCCTCCTGCTTATTGTAACTGTGTCCAGTCAAACTGTACGACCGGGAATGCTTTTTCGTTTGCGAGACGGGTATAGACTTCGGGTGCTTCTTCGGGCGAATGAACTTCCTCCACAAGGGATGCAAAATGCAGCCGACCGTGGCGGACCAGCCGCTGAACGGCAAAGATGTCATCGCGTGTGGTCCACATACCGGGAGAGGATTCGGTGACGGGACGTGCCAGGGTATGTGCGCCGAGGAGCGTGATGCCGGGTCCGTGTACCTTCTTGTAATAATCGATCTGGAAATCGCTGTGACGGGTACAGCCAAGCAGGGCAACACGTCCGAAGCGTGCCATGACGTCGAGGACACCGTCCAGCGCACCGCCATTTCCGGTGACTTCGATGGCGACATTGACACCGCCGCCGGTTACATGACGCACCTGTGCTTCAAAATCAGATGCGAATGGGTCAAATGCGTAGTCCGCACCGAGCCTCAGGGCAAGTTCTCTTTTTTCAGGAACGGTATCGGCGGCAATAACCGGGGATGCACCGGCTGTGCGCAGCAGCATCACCGCCATCATGCCGAGAATGCCCATACCCATGACAATCGCCGATTCGCCGATTTCCAGCCGGCATTTCCGGATTGCTGCCATCGGGAAGGTCGCAATGTGCCACAGTGCACCCTCGGAGAAGGACTGATCGCCGTCCAGCGGATAAACCTCGTTTACGTTTTTACAGACAAATTGGCTGTGTGTTGTCCACGACATGGCAACGCGGTCACCGACGGAAAACTGTGTCACACCGGGACCGAGCGCTTCCACCACGCCTGCGGAGCTGTAGCCAAGACGGCGCGGGAAAACTGCGGTTTCGGGTGCATTGCGGGCAGTGGAAATGTTGACCTCTCCAACCAGATTGGCACGTTCCGTTCCGGAGGAGATGGTGGAGCAGGCAAGACGAACCAGCACCTGACCGGTACCCGGTGTCGGCACGGCTTCTTCGATCAGCTCAGCGCATTTGGGGGCAGTAAATACAATGGATTTCTGTGTCATGATGGTCACTCCTTGGCGTTTTTTTATAGTATATCATGAATCGGGCTGTTTGTAAATACAGAATCCTATCGTTTTTGCGCACGATCCTGCTGTTTTTTGAAGTGAACTTCTGGAATTTGTGTGTATTTACCGTGCATTGGATGAAAAACAGGTTACAATTCTGTCGATGGCGGTGAAGGAAATCGACATTGCTTCACCGTCGGACAAAACGGAATCCCCCTTACCGTACACATCAGGGATTGCGGGATGTGTTGTAAGGGGGATGTGATCAAATCAACTTTGCCGCCAGATACGCCTTTGCCGCGACGGCACAGCCCTCAGCGTTGGGATGACCGCCGTATACCGACATGTGTGCGTTCGGTGCATTCTGTCCGAGAACTGCCGCGAAATCAAATACGGCGTCTGCTTCGTTGGAAATGGTCAGACGGATTTTGTCGTTGACAAAATACCAGTAGTCCTTGGCATTTCCCTGCATGTCAAACGGCGGAACGGTGAACAGAATCACACGGCAGCCAGCAGACTTGAGCGCACGGACGATGGTTGTCAGATCTGAGACAACCTCCTCGCCGGTTCTGCCGCGCAGAAGATCGTTGACGCCCATGCAGACATTGACAATATCACACTGCTTGACGCGGGTAAGCCAGCCGCGGTCGGTCGCTGCGTCATATGCACGCGCATATCCGATGCCGAGGTTCCAGACGCTGTCATCCGCGGGCAGTCCTTCTGCGATTTTTGCCGCCCAATGCGTGTAGCTGTCGTATCCGGTTCCGCAGCCCTGCGTGATCGAGTCGCCCAGGAAGCCGATACGGCGGGTGACACAGCGGTCGGAGCCGATCATCAGCGGGGCGGGAATTTTCTTTGACGGAATCCAGTGATCGCCGTCCCGGATGACGACGTTCAGCGTCATCTCCTCGTGATACGGATAACATGCACCAAAGACGGTGATTTCATAGCAGAGATACTCCCCGCCGACAGCCGACAGCGGAATCGGATCGCAGAAAAACGGTGCGGTGTCCCCAGCGGAGACATGCTTTTTTTCGCATCCGCCAAAGGTGACGGTGTGCCAGACCTTCGGTTCCGCACCGTGCGTCTGGGTCAGTCCGACGCGCAGGGAAAGGATGTCCCAGTCGCCGCCGATGTCGTTTGCCACGCTGATCGAGCCATCAGAGAAGGTTGAGTCGATCTGGTTGGAAAAGAGCAGCGCATAATGTTCACCGCCGTGCGACAGGCGGTAGTAAATGCGTCCGCAGCGGGTGACGGCTTGCGCATCGCGTGTCAGCACCTGATTTGCCGAGCCTGCGGTGCAGTCGGAGGAATACGTTTTGTAAAAATCGGTCAGTGTCATTGTTTTACTCCTTCGGTTGTTCTGGAATGGGACGTCCGGCGACCTCGCTGATGTGTGCGACAGGCGACCAGTCGGTGATGGGGTTTCCGTCGAGGTTCAGATAAGAATTTTCGGAGATGCCAGCAAGCGGTGTCAGATCGGTGATTTTTGCATAAGGACAATGGAAAAAGGAAAGTTTGGTGCAGTCCGAGAGCGGGGAAAGGTCGGTGATGGGGTTGTTGCCAAGGGACAGATTCAACAGCCGCGGCTTTCCAGCGAGTGCGGAAATATCGCTGATGTTGTTGTCGGTCAGATCCAGCTCTGCAATCTCCGATAAATTCCGCAGAGCGGAGATATCGGTGATCTGATTGCTTGGCAGAAACAGCGATCGCAGATGGGTGACGCCTGACAGACAGGAAATGTCGGTGATTTCAGCACCGGGACAGTTGATGACTGTCAGCTCGGGACAGGATGCAAGCGGCGAGAGATCGGTGATGGGATTGTTGGCAAGGTAGACGGATCCGAGCTTCGGTTTTCCCGCAAGCGCGGAAATATCGGAAATGCTGTTGCCGGCAAAATTGACATCGGTCAGCTCCGACAGCTTCTGCAGCGGTGACAGATCCGTGATTCTGCAGTTATCCGCCCACAACAGGCGCAGACGGGGCATGGAAGCAAGCGGCGCAAGGGAAGAAACATCGGTATGCGAAATCGACAGAACATTCAGGTTTTCCATCGAGGACAGCGGCGACAGATCGGAAATGGGCATCTCCGAAAGGTGCAGGGTTTTCATCTGCACAAGGGAGGACAGCGGCGATACATCCGTAATCCGGGTCAAGGACAGATCCAGAAACTCCAACTGTGTCAAAGCCGCCAGGGGAGCGCAGTCGGTGATGTTTTCACAGCGCGACAGACCGAGATATTTTAATTCTTTCAGAGCGGAAAGCGGTGTGAGATCGGTGATATCTGCCGTGGTGAGCGCTAAATCGGTGAGGGAGGTCAGCGCGGACAAGTAGGAATAATCGCCGTCGCCGGAACCGTTTGTATGGAATGTCTGCAGTGTTTTGATTTTTCCGAGCTGGCGGAGATCCCCGTGCGACTGATTGAACTGTATTGCCTGAACATTGGCGTTTTTTGCATAGGACAGCTGTCTGCAGAGCACATCCGAGGAAAACAGCGCATCACAGACATCAAACGCCGCACTGCTTCGCCGTCCCTCTGCCGGAAAAACATGTATGACATCGGGGTATATCTGTACGGTTTCAATGTTCTGCAAATCTCCCCATGTCAGCGCATCCTCTGTCATGTCCAGTGCCTTGCATACGGCAGTATGCAGCGCGGAAACAGAAAAGCACACGGGCGACTGCAGTAGTGTTTCGTACAGCTTTTCGCTTTGTGTGTCGTCATAACCGGTTTGCAGTGTTTCGATGACGGTGTCGGCGTGATCGGGGCCGAGCGCACGCGCACAGTCCGCCGCAAGCAGACATGCCTCGGCTTTTTTCGTAAGATCACCGTCGTTTTCCGGGAGCAGACTGTCGTAGGCATCCATGAAGGCATTGTATGCATTTGCGTAATCCTGTTCAAAGAACAAGGCACTGCCGCGCTCAATATGACGGTCAAAATCGGCGTATTTCTGCTTTTCTTGTATCCCTCCGGCAATCAGACGGGACAGCGGTACGGCAGAAATCAGCAGAACGGCGGCGAGGATGACCACGATCACGGTTTTGCGTTTTGTCATTGCCCAATCTCCTTCGGTTGTTCGGACGCGGGACGTCCGCGGACATGGTAAAGATGGGAAACCGGGGACCAATCGGTGATGGGACAGCCCTCCACCGCAAGCTCAAACAGAAATTCGTTGTCGGCAATCGGTGACAGATCGGAGACCGGTGTGTGATTGGCAAACAGATGCGAGAGGCTTTCATGACCGGTCAGCGGCGCAAGGTCGGTGACGGCGGTATCGCTGATGTCGAGGAAGGACAGCTGCGGGATAGCCGCAATCGCCGACAGATCGGAAAAATCTTCTCCGATGATCTTCAGATCATTCAGCTTCGGGATTTTGGCAAGCGGAGAAAGATCGGTGTCTGCATCAACGCGGATCTCAAGATCCGTGAGTCCCTGAATGCCCGCAAGCGATGCAAGAGGAGTGTCTGCATCGGCGGCAAGCACAAGCCGACGCAGCTGCGGTATATCCGCAAGCTGTGACAGATCGGAAATCGGTGTTCCGACAATGGACAATTCTGACAGCTCCGGGGCGTGGCACAGCGGTCCGAAATCGGTTACATCGGTATCGTCCAGATACAAATGCCGCAGTGCTGCAACGGATGACAGCGGCGTAAGGTCAGATACGGCAGTGTCGTTGAGCTCCAGTCTGGACAGATTCTGACAGGCGGCAAGCGGGGTCAGATCGGAAACTTCGGTATCGCTCAGACGTAAGCTGTCCAGCGGCAGTCCTGCAAGCGGGGAAAGATCGCTGATCGGTGTACGGCTTGCATATAAATGGTACAGTTCGGTACAGGCGGCAAGCGGCGAAAGATCGGAAACCAAACTGCCTTCCATATGAAGCTGATCCAATGCACCGCAGGTGCGCAGAGGCGTGAGATCGGAGACGGGACATCCGTCAAGCCTGAGGATCCGCAGCTTCTCACAGCCTGCAAGCGGCGATAAGTCGGTAACCGCGGTACCGTCGCAGTACAGGATTTCGAGTGCGGTGCAGCCTGTAAGCGGTGACAGATCGGTGACCGGATTGTGCTTCAGCTCTACCCGGTACAAATCGGGATTGCCCGCAAGCGGGGAAATATCAGAGATGCCGTTGTCTGACAGGAGCAGCGTGCGCAGATGCTTGTGTTCCGCAAGCGGCGACAGATCGGAAAATCCTGTATTTCCCGCATCCAGCGTCCGCAGAAGCGGCATGTCGGCAAGCGGCGCAAAGGACACAGGATGCGTCTGATCGATGTACAGGGCAGTGATCTTCGTCATGCCGGACAACGGTGACAGATCGGTAACGGGCATATCTGACAGAACCAGAAAGTCCATATCGGTCATCGCGGACAGCGGAGACAGGTCTGTGACCTTTGTCTCACTCAGATAGAGTGTCTTCAGTTTTGTCAGCGATGCCAGCGGCGAGAGATCGGTGACGGGTGTCCCGCTCAGTGACAGCTTCTCCAGCTGTACAAGTGAGGACAGCGGTGACAGATCGGTGATCTGTGTACAGTAGGACAGATCGAGGGATTTTAACTCCGTCAGATCGGCAAACGGGGAAAGATCGGCAATCGGGAAATAGGAGAGACTCAGCTCCCACAGAGAGGTCATCGCAGATAAAAACGAGAAATCGTCCGATTCCGGGATCAACATGCTGAATTCCCGCAGGTTTTTAATGGCACCGAATTGAGAGAGGTCACCGTCCGACAGATGAAATCCCGTCGCTTTGACTGCGGCATTCGCGGCATAGGAAAACTGCGCACAGAGTAATTCGGAGTTGAAAATCTCTGTAAACGGATCGATCGGGATGTGGATGGGATCGCCTTCCAACGGACGGATGCTCACAGCATAGGGTGTGATACTGACGGTTTCAATGCGCTGAAGGTCGCCCCAGGTCAGAGCATTCTCTGCCGGGGCAACAGAAGCCCCGGCATCCGTTGCTGCCCGTCCGACCGCCTGACAGAACGCGCTGTGCAGCGCATCATGCGCAATACGGACGGGTGCGGTCATCAGCATGTCATGCAGAGCCTGGCTTTCGGTATCGGCATAGCCGCGCATCAGCGTTTGGATGACACCGTCCGTGTCGCCAAGCTGTGACTGACATTCTGCCGCAAGCCGGCAGGCATTTGCCAGCTTTTCACGGTCTGCCGCATCTTCCGGGGTCAGACTGTCGTAAGCGGCGGAAAATGCTTCATACGCACGGGTGTAATCTTTTTCAAAATACGCTTCACTGCCGATTTTTGTCTGTCGGTCAAACGCGGCGTAATGCCGGCTTTTGCGAATCATCCCGGAGATTGGATGGATAAGCAGAACTGCGGCAATCAAAACCACTGCACCGAGGGTACAGAACAGGATTTTTCGCTTTGTCATGATATTACCCCACTGTTCTCTATTGTTTGTTCGTATGGTATACAGAAACTATTTTATCCTTTGAAAAATCCAATGCGGAACCGTCGCCATTGGTTACAAAACGGAATGCATATCCGATCTCCGGATGTGCCGGGAAATTCTGCAAATCCTCCTCGGTGAACAGCCCGACAATGACAGGATAATACTTTTTGACGCCTTTGCCCTCATAGGTCCATGCTTCAGCTTCGTAAAACGAAAATCCAAGCGCACTTAACCGCTTGTACTCCTCGTCCATGATTTCGCCGGGAGATAAGACATGTCCCTCGGAAAACATATCAATGGCCAGCAGAAACTGAACCTGTTTTCCCGCATACTGTTCCCGTGCCGCATTTACCGCATGAAAACAATAATACTCCCCCGGGTCAGCAGACGTATAGCTTGCATTTTTGTTTGATTTGTAAAAGGTGATGATTTCCGGTGTCATTGCCTGATGCAGCAGCATGACAATCAGACATACACACGCGGCAAGTGAACCGAGGTGCAGAATCGTTTGTCTCATTCTCTTGTTTCTGATCTTCTTCGCATTTGCAGGATCAGCTTCCGCAATCCATTTTTCATCCAGAAGATCCATATACGCAATCATTTTTTCACGCTTCATCATATAGAAATCCCATCCCTTTCCAGATGCTCCCGGAACCTGTTTCGTGTTCGCATGAGCATTACCTTTACCTTACTTTCTGTCATACTGTAGTCCCGGGCGATGTCCTTTACGGAGCTCATGTACCAATACCGCCGGATAAATACAATGCGTGCCTCCTGTGATAGGGATGCCACAAAGGAATTGATGGCATCCCGCAGATGGATTTCATCGGAAGCGTCATTGCCTGTCGGATCGGGAATGAATGCTTCCGCTTCGGCAAGAATGACTTCCATTCCGGGGGAACGTTTCTCCGCATGAAGATACGCAAGGCGGTTGATGGCGAGGTTGCGGGTGATCTTACCCAAATAGGCGGACAGCAATTCCGGCTGCTTCGGCGGCATGGTTTCCCATGCTTTATGATACGTATCGTTTACACATTCCTCTGCATCCAGCTCAGAATACAGGATATTGCAGGCAATACTGCGGCAGTATCTTCCGTATTTCTTTTCCGTTTCTGAAATGGCGGTCTCGGAGCGGTCCCAGTACAACGCTACAATTTGCTTATCGTCCATGATGTGTCTCCTTTCTGTGTGATGATGGTTCTCACCATAATACACAGGATTTGGATACATTTGGTTACAGGTATGGATGGATTTTCTGATTATTTTTATTGTAACATACACCCCTGCATTTGTCAAGAGTGGAAAATGATGGTGTTTTATGAAATGACTCTCGTGATCACACAGTGTCCCGGATTCTCCGGAATTTTGAAATATGCATGAAAGGAGGTGTTGCAAGAATGTGTGATGTCCTTATCGGAGAAATAAGATAGGGGTATGGGCGCAGCCCGATGCATTTGTAAAACAAATGCGAAACTTGCAATAAAAACAGAAGAGAGAGTGCTTCGGAAGCAAAATTCCGTAAGACTCTCTCTTTTTCTGCTGTCTATGAGTGATATTCTTTGCTTTCGCAAAGAGTGATATTGCCCTTGCGAGCAGTGATATTGTTCGGCTACGCCTCACAGTGATATTCTATTCGCCCATAAACTCGCGAAGCGAATACCACTCGGCGTAAGCCGAATATCACTGCGTAGCAATATCACTCGCCAAAGGCGAATAGAACTGGCGTGATACTCCGTTAAGAGTATCACGCCAA
>SVRM01000014.1 GCA_015064785.1 Oscillospiraceae bacterium | reverse complement strand
TGCCATGCGTATCGAGGTCGATATACTGCTCAACCTTCAGCGACATGAAAGAATTGATATAGCGCGGCAGGAACACAAGACCGTTGTCGGAACGGAGCGGCGTGCAGTCGGCAAACTTGTCAACATTGCGTCCGGATCGGAAGCCGAATGCCTCAAAGACGGAGAACGGCGCGTCGGTGGACAGGCAGTTGATGTTCATGATACCGGTCTGCTTGATAATATGGTGCGAATAGTTCTCCTTGTTGATCGTGACAGCGATGCGGTTGGGCGTGTTTGTCACCTGCGTAACGGTATTGACAATCAGACCGTTATCCTTCTTGCCATCGTTGGAGGTCACGACATACAGACCGTAGCCGATGTTGAACAGTGCTGTCATGTCGTTCTTGTTTGCGGTATCATCCTGCTGTGCCAGATATTCGCGGCAAAGCTCGTCTGCCAGTGCATCCAGCTGACCTCTGCTTTCTTCGTTCAGCGCGGACATGATCTTGACCGTATTATCGGCAAGGTTCAGATTCGGGCAATCCTCGAGCATCCGGCGCATGATCTTTGCTGCCTGTGCCGCCCAGGAGCCGTTTTCAATGAATGCAACGGTTCTGTTTCTGTAATTGCGGGCTGTCAGATGGTCGATGAACTGACGCATGAACGGGAAGATATCTGCGTTATAGGTCGTTGTTGCAAGCACCAGCTTGTTATAGCGGAATGCATCGGCAACCGCCTCATGCATATCGCAGCGGGCAAGGTCATGCACCACGACGCGCGGGCAGCCGTTTGCCTTCAGCTTCTCGGCAAGGGCGAGAACCGCTTTCTTCGTGCCGCCGTAGATAGAGGTGTAGGCGATGACAATGCCTTCTGTTTCCGGCTGATAGGAGGACCATGTATTGTAAAGATTCAGATAGTAGCCGAGATTTTCGGTGAGCACCGGACCGTGCAGCGGGCAAATCTTCGCAATGTCAAGTCCCGCCGCCTTTTTGAGCAGATTCTGCACCTGTGCGCCGTACTTGCCGACAATACCAATATAGTAGCGTCTTGCCTCGTCCGCCCAGTCCTCCTGAACATCGAGCGCACCGAACTTGCCAAAGCCATCCGCTGAGAACAGAACCTTGTCGTAATCGTCGTACGTCACCATAACCTCCGGCCAGTGAACCATCGGTGCTGCGACGAAGTGAAGGGTATGACGGCCCAGCGGCAGTCGATCCCCCTCTCCGATGATAATCTGCTTATCCTCAAAATCGGTACCGAAGAAATTCTTCATCATAGCAAAAGCCTTAGACGAGGAAACGATCATTGCATCGGGATATGCTTTTGTAAAGTTGACGATATTTGCGGAGTGGTCTGGCTCCATATGCTGCACAACGAGATAGTTGGGCTTTCTTCCGCCGAGGATTGCTTCAATGTTATCAAGCCATTCGTGTGTGAAGTTCTGATCGACGGTGTCCATAATTGCAATTTCATCGTCGATGATTGCATAGGAATTGTACGCCATGCCCGCAGGGACCTTATACTGTCCCTCAAACAGGTCTACCTTGTGGTCGTTTACGCCGATATAGCGGATGTCGTTTGTGATGTTCATGGTTTGCTCCTTTGTTATTTATATATGGTGTTACTACTATGATGTTTTCTGATTGACAGCGGATACGGCTCCCTTTCTGTAGGGGCGTGCAAACGTTTGCTTACTCCAGAATCTTCCCGTCCGTGGTGATCGTCACGACCTGCCACGGCAGGAACTTGCCGGAGGCGATCATCGCACGTTTGACGGCATTTTCAAGACCGCCGCAGCACGGAACCTCCATGCGCAGAATCTTCACGCTCCTGATATCATTGAGCGCAATGATCTGCTCAAGCTTCTCGGCATAATCGCCCTCATCGAGCTTCGGACAGCCGATCAGCGTAATGTGGTTTTTCATGAAGTCCGCGTGGAAATTGCCGTATGCATATGCTGTACAGTCCGCCGCAATCAGGAGATTCGCACCGTCAAAGTACGGGGCGCGGATGGGAACGAGCTTGATCTGACACGGCCACTGTGCCAGCTGGGCCGGTACAGCCTGTACCGGAACGGACTGAGCAGATACTGCCTGTGCGGCTGCTGTCGGCGCGGACGCTTCCCGGCGGATCGCTTTTGCCATCGAGCTCGGACAACCGCCCTTGTGTCCACCGTGACCGGGGCAGGCGTGCGGGGCAGCAGCTTCCTGCTTTACAGCCTTTGCCGCTTCGACAGCTGCTTCGTTATACGCCGGAGCCTCACGTTCTTCAAAAGTGATCGCACCGGTCGGACAAGCGGGCAGACAGTCACCCAGCCCATCGCAGTAGTCCTCGCGTGTCAGGGCAGCAATGCCGTTGATCATTTCAATCGCGCCTTCATGACATGCCGCAGCACATGCGCCGCAGCCATTGCACTTCTCTCTGTCGATGTGGATAATCTTTCGTACCATAGTTATTTATGTTCCCGGATGTCCGGGTTCCTTTCATATGAAATGCGGGAGTTTGTTCCTGCATGAAATTCAAGTGGATTGCCTCTTGATTTTCTGATCATATTATAGTATAATATGGACGAAAAGTATGTTGAATTTTCAACACGGATCATTTTTTTGAAATTTTTTCACAGGAGAACCCAGATGAACAAATACATCCCGATTCTCGCGCGCTGTCCGCTGTTTTCCGGTATTTCCGAGGAAGATCTGCTCCGGATGCTCGACTGTCTTGGCGCAAAGACGGAAACCTTTGACAAAAAGTATACGATTTTCGCCGAGGGGTCCCCTGCAAAATACATCGGCATTGTCCTGTCAGGTAAAGTACAGGTAGAGCAGACCGACTACTACGGCAACCGCAGTATTCTGTCAATGATGGGACCGTCCGAGGTATTCGCAGAAGCGTTTGCCTGCGCCGAAATCCCAGTCCTTCCCGTTTCCGTCATTGCGTCGGAAGCGTGTGAAATCATGTATATTGAATGCTCGCACATTCTCTATACATGCGCCAACAACTGCGGTTTTCACCGTCAGCTGATCTTCAATCTGATGCGCGATCTTGCCGAGAAAACAATCAGCTTCCACCGCCGCATCGACGTGACATCAAAGCGCACCACACGCGAAAAGCTGATGGCCTATCTGATGCACTGCGCCAAAGCTGCCGGCACAGACACCTTTGAGATTCCCTTTGACCGTCAGGCACTTGCGGACTATCTGGAGGTCGACCGCTCTGGACTTTCCACCGAAATCGGCAAGCTGACCCGCGAGGGGGTCATCATCGCAGACCGAAAAAAATTCACACTGCTGTAGTTCCTCGTCGGACGTGAAGACAAAGCACCTTTTCCAGCTGAACTACATCTTATTATATCACAACATGGGATTTTCGTCAATCCCGATTCGCGGAATCTTTCTGATTTACACTATTTACATACCGTGTCTGATGCACGGACCCAATTCATTTCCGCATTTCACAGGAGGCAAACCACACCTATGAACGAAATCATTGAAATTCATGACATCAGCGATCCGACGCTTGATGCATATGCACGACTGACAGAGCATCAGCTCCGCAACCGTCTGGAACCGGAAAAAGGAATTTTTATTGCAGAAAGCACAACGGTTATCATGCTTGCGCTGGATGCAGGCTACCGTCCGACCTCATTTTTGATGGAGCGGAAACACATCTGCGGGTCTGCCGCAGCGATTCTGGAACGGTGTCCCGATGTTCCCGTTTACACAGCAGACGATGCGGTTCTGGCATCCCTGACCGGATTTGCCCTCTCGCGCGGCGTTCTTGCAGTCATGCGCCGTCCAATGCTGCCGACGGTTGAAGAAATCTGTGCCGATGCCCGCCGCATTGCTGTGCTTGAAAACATTGTTGACGCAACCAATGTCGGCGCGATTGTCCGTTCCGCCGCGGCACTCGGCGTGGATGCCCTGCTTCTGACGCCGTCTTGCTGTGATCCGCTGATCCGCCGCGCCGCACGTGTTTCAATGGGAACGGTCTTCCAGATTCCGTGGACGTATATCGGACAAACCCCCGCCGATTGGCCGCATGTCGGCATTGACCGTCTTCATGCGCTGGGCTTCCGTACCGCCGCACTGGCGCTGACCGACCGTTCTGTACCGATTGACCATCCCGCGCTGAAAAAAGAGGAACGCCTTGCGCTGATTCTCGGCACGGAGGGGACGGGCTTGACGGATGAGACGATCCGGTGCGCCGACTACACGGTAAAAATCCCGATGTTTCACCGCGTTGACTCCCTCAACGTCGCCGCCGCTGGCGCTGTTGCCTTCTGGGAAACGCGCGTCAGACAGGCTGACTGAGTCCCACCCACACCAATGACAAACGATCAGCCCCCGCAGGACTCACATGAGTGCTGCGGGGGCTGTTTTAGTGCGGAGGAGACGGGAAATGTGGAAAGATCACTCCCTCCGTCACGCGCCGCGTGACACCTCCCTCGGGGGGGAGGCTTTTCAGGTTCCGTCGAGAAGCGCCTTTGCACGCACGAGGTACGCTTTGAATCGTTCCTCCTCGCGCACGGCATTGAACCATGCCCAGACATGCGGCGAATTCAAGGCAAACCAGAGTCTGTCATACCCGAAGGTTCTTGCATAGTCCATCGGTTCACATCTGCCGTCGGGAAGCACGATCTTGCCCCGTCCGCGCACCACCCGGATTCCGCCGAACACCTCCGGATTGCCGACATCCAGAAGACTGTCCGCATCCAGTGTATTCCACTTTTCGTAGTGTATCAACGCACATTCCAACGCCCGGTACGCATCGTCATGCCGTTCCTCGGCAAACAGTGCCGCCGCCTCGACCAGCGCCGTCTATCCATAGATGCCGTACCACGCCGGCGGAAGCGTTCCCTCCGTACCGAAGGATTCCATCAGACCCCGGTTGAAGCGGCAGATTTCCGCAGACCGGCAGCTGTTATTGAAATGATGCGCATCGCGGTACAGATAATGCTGCATCAGACGGAAATTGTTGACCGCATGGCGAAGATGTCCCTCCTGCCACTTTCCTTCCGAAAACAGCGCCTCTTCCCTTACCTCGCCGCAGATGGAGGAATACTGCGTGACGGTATCGGGAACACGGCGGATTCCGGCCGCATCCTTGAAGATCACGGTATGTCCGTGCGCGTCCGTCACATAGGTATATTCAACCGAGCCGATGTATCCGTCGGTCAGACCGATGGCATCGTAGCGGCGCACAAGACCTCCTGCCATCGGCATATATCCGTTGGCGGTGCCCTCATATGCGCTCAACTCGTAGACAGCACAACGCGCACCCTGGCTGTACTCGTTTTCCGTGCGGACAATGCCGATGCCGTCGGCAAAATAATACACCTTTCTGCCGCCGCGGTACGCCCAGCCGTCCTCCATGCCCTCAATATCCAGCACCAACCGCAGACAGCCTTCAAACGTACCTGCTTTTGTTGTGACCGTACCGCCGTCCTCACAGACAATGTGTGTTCTGATGGGCTCACCGAACCGGTCATATTCCACCGTGGGCGATGCACCGATGTCCCATTCGTCCGACCAGATGCAGTTTACCGCATCCTGCAAAATGCCGTAGATGTCGTTGTACAGCAGTGGTGTGTCGGGTCCGTCATTGCCGTCGATGCACTTGAGTTCAAACGACCAGCGTCCGTTCTGCGTGAATTTCACTCTGCCGTCCTTTTCGTAAACGACATATTTTGCAAAGAAATTCCAGTGTCCGGTATAGCCGCTGTTCGGCGTTTCGCCCATGATGATTCTGCGCACCACGGAAAGCGCCGCTTTGGTATGTGCCATCTCCATCGGTGTTCCGGCCAGCGCCTCTACCCTTTTCAGCGGAACGGAAATGTCGCCAAGCTTCCCACAGCCGTTTTCATCGATCCAGTATTCATTGCGGATCTGCTGGATCATATCAAGCCAGCTGTCCTCGTCATACCGCAGTCGCTCACAAAAGTCGCGGGATGCGACGATCACGCGCTCCTCATCCGCATGGGTGACACGGAACACAAGCTCCGTGACCAGCGCATCGGAAGGATAGGTGTCAGCATACTCCCATGTATTTCCGGACACAAACGGAAGCAGTCCGTCGCCCCTGACATTGTAGTGTTTGAGCTGCCGCACCTCGGTCAGATCATCCACCGTGCGCGCATATTGGACGATGCCCACGCCGCCGCAGTACCACACCCGGTTTTCACAGAATCCGCTGTATTCCGCCAGGCACCGTGTGATCCAGACCTGACAGTGTTCAAAAACACCGGCGGGTGTCTGCACCGTTTCTTCATCGGCTGCAAACGTCAGCGTTGTGCCGTCTGTGGCGGTTTTGGTATCGCCGACAGCCATGGAACCATCGAAGAACCATCCGTCACAGCGGGAGACATTGAAAAGCATATTGGCAGCCTCGCGGTCAATGGAATTCATCCAGCCCTCGCCGTACTGCTCTGACTTCCAGTACCGCAGATGTCCGTTAATGATGCGCAGCTCATCTGCGGCATTGTTGTTCAGATACCGTTTATGGCTTTTGGCTCGATATCCTGCGTCCATTTTGTTCTGTACGTCTTTTGCATAGAGCGCCAGCGCCCAGTAGCGGTCCGCCGGGGTCAGCAGTGCCTGCACGCGGTCAAACGCGGCATAGCCGTTTTCCGGTTCCCCGCATTCAAAATACTGGTGTCCCAGCCAGAACCATTCCCTTGCCAGCGTGCGGACAAGTCCTGCCTGCTCGAGCTGTGGAATCTGCTTGTCGCGGATAAACTCGATCTTTGCACTGCCCCATACCTGACTGTCCTCGCGCGATGTGATAAATTCCATCACATCGTCGTTTTTGCCCCGGATCGCCGCCGCACGGATCTGCGCAAACAGCGCATCGTTTTTATCGCCGGGCAGCCACCACCAGCCGCGCATCAGTACATCCGCCAGCGCATAATATTTGCTGTCCGACTCCGGCAGATCCTCGACCTCCCGCAATACATCGCGGTATACGGCCGCAAAGCCCCCCTTGTCGTTTTTTAACTGCCATAGCTTGAGTTCTTCCACTTTTTTCATGACACGCTGTACCAGTGTGTCACAGTAGGTTTCGTTCATTGCACAAAGCTCCTTTCTGATTCGCTTTCTGCCGTCATGGAGCTGCCGTTTGACAGTCCCCTCGGAGATGCGCATTCTGTCCGCGATCTCCGCAATGGACAATCCGTCAAAGTAGTGCATCCGGATGATGCGTCCTACCTTTTCGGGCAGCACACCGAGACTTTTGTGTACCTCGGTCCTCTCCTCGGACAATGCATACAGCTCAGCCGGATTGGTGCGCGGGTCGTCCGCCTCCGTGTTCTCCACCAGATCAAAGTCGATAAAGCTGCGGTAGCGCGTGACCATATTCCGTGCGCAGTTGCACGCAATTCTGCAAACCCATGCGCCGAATCTGTCCGGCAGTCTGAGCGTGTCAAGCTTCATCCATGCTGTGACAAATGCATCCTGTGCCGCATCCTCCGCCATAAAGCGGCTGTGCGTAAACTGCATCGCCGATGCGATGACGGCATTCTGATAACGGACAACCAGCTCCTCAAACGCAGATGGGTCCCCGGCAAGTGTCAGCATAACCAGCGTTTCATCGGTGTGATTATTTACCAGCAATATGTATCATCCTCCTACGGTCGTATGAAAATTTTCATTTTTTTCAAGCGCTTACCATATAGACACAAAACAGGCAAAAAGGTTGTGCGATTGTTCAAAAAAGTGAAAAAATCTTTGGGCTGCTGCATTTGGCAAACCACTGTACAAATGATAACTCCCTCAGTCAAAAAAAGACGCAGAAGCGTCTTTTTTTGACAGCTCCCTCGGGGAGGGAGCCTGATATAAGTCTCCCTCTGCCGAGAGAGTTTTGAGAACATAGAGCCAAATGCAGCAGCCCTCTGGTGTTTTACTGCTCTAATCTTGCGATCATTTCGTCCTGCAAGCGGCGCGGCAGGTCAACAAAGTGAGCCGAAACGCCCCACAGACGCACGATCAGATCCTTATAATTCTCCGGATTCAGCTGAGCGCGGCGCAGCTCTTCGGCATCCATGACGTTCGGCTGATGCTGAAGTCCGCCTTTGGCAAAGTAGCCGCGCAGAAGTGTTTCAAACGTCTTCGCGCCGTCATTGCCGCGGAAGACCGATGCAAAATAGTTGACCATGACACACATGTTCCACTGCACCAGCATCGGATCGAGCTTTGCGGCGGAGGACAGCGCGGCGGTCGGACCGTTCTTCATCGTACCGCTTTCCGGGGTCAGCGTGACGGCGACGGGTGCAGCGGCATACCGTCCGTCCGGCGTTGCGGCAAGTCCCGCGCCCGTGGGGACGGGATGCGGCTGATGAATACCGCCGAGGATTGCGCCGCCCAGCGCGGTTGTATACTTCTCGCACGCGCGCAGGCAGAACTCCATGACATCCACCGCGATGGCATCGACATAATCGTCGTCATTGCCCCACTTCGGACAGCTCCACAGCACCGCGCGGATCAGCTGCCCCTCCTCACCCGCAAAGTTATTCTCACATGCGGCAAACACCTCGTCCAGCGTATACTGCTTTTTGTCGTAGACCGTGCGGCGGATGGCAGCAAGACCGTTGACCGCTTCCGTCACCGTGCCGAACATCAGACCCTTGGCCTTGATCGGGTACGGTTCAAACGCAACGTCAAGACCTGTCTCAATGCTGCCGTGGAACAGCGCACTGAGCAGCGGAAGCGGTGCCATCGGGCTGTTGCCACGGCGATCAATCGGACATCCGCGGTTATGAATGCCGTCAAAGTACGCATCATATTTGCCCTCGGCGTACAATGCAACATGCGCCTCCGCTTCGTTGTATGCGCTGATGGTATCGCGGATGACGCGGGCAAGCAGGTCCTTGTATGCGTCAAGCAGCGCCTCAAACGTCGGATAATCGCGGCTTGTCCTCAGCAACTCCAGCAGAAGATTTGCCAGCTGCGGATGACCGCACAGCCAGAAGTCGCCGCGTCCGGGAATGTTGATATCCTGACAGAGGTCAAAGCCGTAAGAACGCGCGTCCTCCGGGGCAAGTCCGCGCCGCGTCATGCTTTCGACAAACAGATTGTCATTGTAATAGGAAACAAAATTGCAGCCGGAAACGGTCAGCTCTGCCGCACGCGAAAGGAACTCCGGCGGATTTTTGGAGCTGATGCGCAGATTAAACTCAGGGTCAGGCAGGCGGGTGCGATCAATGGCATCCAGAAACAGCATCGTCACGTCGTTTACCGCATTTTCACCGTTTTCCAGAACGCCGCCGAGCGTGACGACCAGCTGTGCGGCATACTGACCGAGGTAGCCGTCATAGAGGTCGACCTGATCGTACATTTTCAGCAGCAGACAGTCGATGAGCTGTCCCGCCTCGTCCCGCGGTGTATCGCTAAGGAAGTCTCCGAGCAGAACATCCAGACGCCCGTAGTTGATAAACTCAAAGCTCTCGACGGTAATGGCGACATGCGTCAGCCACAACAGCTGTATCGCCTCATAAAAGGTCTTCGGCACACCGCCGGCAACGGCACGGCAGACACGGGCGATTTCTGCCTTTTCCGCACGTTCCGTTTCGTCCGCAGTGATACCTGCAATCCGCTCTGCCTCATCGGCATACCGCAGAATCAGCGTCTTCAGACCCTGATATGCAATGACCACAGATGCCAGAAATTCCCTCTGATGCGGCAGAAGCGACGCATCCTCCAGCCGCGCCTGTGCATCGCTGATGATGCCGTCAATGCCTTTTTTCAAGATGATACCGTAGTCGGGGGTGTAGTGTGTGCGGTTGACATAGCTCTGGTCGCATCCGAAGCGGCGGATGTCGTCCTCATTGATATACTTCGGCGCAGCACGCAGGGAAAATTTCGTGAAATCGTGACCGTCCTCATTGCCCTCCAGCGCCGAAAAGTACGTTCTGGTACCGACAATCAGCTCCCTCTCTCCGATGTACACGGGCATGGTTTCCAGCATCTGCCGCAGTCCCAGCGCCTTGCGCTCGGGCAGGCTCAGCGGCTCCGCTGACACATCTATCGGCGGCATCGGGGTTCGTCTGCATTTGTTTGCGCCGGTCAGCGTCTGGCGGCGCAGGAATTCCGTTCTTGTCATATCAGGTTATCTCCTTTCGGGAACGGTTACTCTGTTTTTTCTGAAACATCCGCTCAAGCGCTGCGAGTCTGTCCGGGGAAATCGGTGCGATGCCGTCCATGGTATACGCCATACCGAGGGATGCATATTTTGAAACGCCCAGCGCGTGATAAGGGATGAGTGTCACCGGCGCATCCGGAATCTGTTCAGCAATGGCGGCAATGGCAGTCATCGCTTCATCATCATCGTTAAAGCCGGGAATCACGGGAACACGCAGATGAATCGGCGCACCGAGGGCGGACAAACGGCGGAGGTTGTCCAGAATCAAGGTATTGTCATGTCCGGTATAGGCGCGATGAAGCTGCGGATCGGCGCATTTGATGTCATACAGATACAGATCGCAGACATCGAGCGTCTTCTCGATTGCCGACCACGGAACACAGCCGGAGGTGTCGATGGCGGTATGAAGCCCCTCCGCCTTGGCACAGCGAAGCAGTTCAGCAACAGCATCCGCCTGCAAAAGACACTCTCCGCCGGAGCAGGTCACGCCGCCCTCCCCCCCGTAGAAATCACGGTCGCGCAGAACCTCGCGCAAAAGTGCCTCTGTGGCAGCTTCCCGGCCGCAGACATGCAGTGCGCCCGTCGGACAGTTCTCGGCATCGGTAAGCGCCGCTCTGTCCTTACAGCGGCCGCATCCGATACAGTCTTCCTTCTGAAATTGCAGCTGCGGTTCCCGGCACAGACCTTCCGGATTGTGACACCATCGGCACCGCAGAGGGCATCCCTTGAAGAATACCGTTGTACGGATACCCGGTCCGTCATGAACGGAAAAACGCTGAATATCAAAGATTGTAGCTTTCATGCGGACTCCTTTATCATTCATAATTTTGTGCGCTTGTCTTGTGGATTCATTATATCACAATTATGCACAGATGTAAATAGAGAGGCCGACAAAAATCTGCGCAATTTCCCGCGCCGAAAAAGATTGACACACCGGCAGGTGTGTGATATAATGAAGAAAAAGACATTCGAGAAAGGATGATCAACCATGAGCGATATTCATGTCCTTGACACCGCACAGTGGATCGGAACCGATTATGCGGGTGTTCCGGTCATTGTCCGGCGGTTTTCCCTTGACGCCGTTCCCGGTGATGCTGCGCTGGTCATCACCGGACTTGGCTATTTTGAGGCAGAAATCAACGGTCAACCCGTTTCTGCCGATAAATTCCAGCCGCATGTCACCGACTACGAACGACGGTCATTCTCCAAAATCACCTATCCCTGCCGCGACACCTTCACACACCGCATCTATGTCTGCCGCTATCCGGTGACACCACTGCTTCACGCCGGAGAAAACGTCCTTGCAATCCGCTTGGGCGACGGCTTTTACCGTCAGCGGGAACGGGTTGCAGAGGGTGACATGTCCTATGGCAACATACTGAAAACGGTCTTTGCGCTGACTTCCGGGCAGAATGTCCTGCTTGTCTCTGACGGCTCAGAGGTCTGGCGCAAAACAGAAATCGTCCGCTCGGCGCTGTTTCTCGGTGAAATTCATGACAGAAACACCGATACGGTCACGGAATACCCGGTCACACCCCTGCCTGCCCCTGATGCCATTCTCTCCGAGCAAATCGGTACGCCCGACCGCGTAATCCGCAGAATCCGTCCGACGCTGCTTGGAACTGTCGGCGGACGGAAAATTTTCGATGTTGGTGAGAACATCAGCGGCATTGTCCGGCTGACCAAGCCGGACGGGACTGCGGTTCTGCGCTTTGCGGAAGAGCTGACACCGGACGGAGCGCTGGACTTTTCGACGACCGGTGCAGATTATACCTGCACCTCCGGAGTGCCGCAGATCATGACCGATACTTTCATCGGCACAGGTACCTTTGAACCGCGTTTCGTCTGGCACGCATTCCGCTATTTTGATGTAGAAGGCGAGCTTTCCGACTGCGAGGTTCTGGTGATTCATGCCGATACACCCGTCACCGCATCGTTTTCGTCCTCGTCCGAGGGTCTGAATTTCCTGTTTGATGCCTACCTGCGCGCACAGCTTGACAACATGCACGGTTCCATTCCCTCCGACTGTCCGCACCGCGAACGCCTCGGTTATACCGGTGATGGTCAAAACTGTGCCGCCGCAGCGCTGATGCTCCTCGACAGCGGGGAATTCTACCGCAAATGGATCATTGACATTCTCGACTGCCAGTCGCCTGACACCGGTCACATCCAGCATACAGCACCGTTCCAGGGCGGCGGCGGCGGCCCAGGCGGCTGGGGATGTGCCGTTGTCATCGTTCCCTATGAATATTACCGGCAGACCGGCGATACTTCCGTGCTTGCGGCGTGTTATCCTGCCATGAAGAAATGGATTGGCTATCTGCATGACCACAGTGAAGGCGGACTGGTGGTGCGCGAAGAAGATGGCGGATGGTGTTTGGGTGATTGGTGTACCTATGATCCCTGCGTTCTGCCCGAGCCGCTTGTCAACACGTATTTCTTTATCCGTTCCCTGCGGATGATGGAAGAAATTGCCGCAGCACTCGGTTATACAGCGGAAGCCGCCGCATGGCGCACGCAGACAGAACCGCTATGTGATGCTCTGCGCAAGACCTATTTCGCTGACGGCCATTTCTGCGGCGGCATTCAAGGCGCGGATGCCTATGCACTCGACCTCGGACTGCTTCCCGACGCAGCAGCTGACACCCTTGCCGCAAACTATGATGCACTCGGACACTTTGACACCGGATTTCTTGGCACCGATGTGCTTCTCCGTGTGCTTTTGGAACACGGTCACACCGACACGGCATTCCGTCTGCTTGACGGCGAGAACTGCGGTACGTTTCTCTATATGAAACGGCACGGCGCAACCACGCTGTGGGAAGCATGGAACGGCGGCTCACACAACCACCCGATGTTCGGCGCACCAACACGATATCTGTTTACGTATTTCCTCGGAATCCAAAGCAGAACACCCGGCTGGAGCGATATCGTCATTGCACCGCAGATGCCAACCGCCCTCTCCGATATTTCCGGTACTCTGAGGACACCATGCGGCGACATCGGCGTTTCACTGCATCGTGACGGGGACACTGTCTGTGCAAAAATAACCCTGCCCGCCGGTGTTTCGGCGCAGTTTATCGCCAATCAAAAAATCATCGCCCTTTGTGACGGCGAACATGAAATCATATTTTGAAGGAGAGTCAGCATGAAACAGTTCAAACGCAGCTTCAGCACACTGACATGCATCGATGCCACCGTCGATGAAGTCATCGCACTTGCAAAAAATCACGGAATGGCGGGTGTGGAAATCCGCCTTGACAAAGATCAGACCATCTGCGGCATCGGTCTTGACGGTGCCGATGCCATCCGTGCCGGATTTGCGGAGGCAGGCATCGCTGTTACGGACCTTGCCACCGGCGTCAATGTCACCGGTCTTGAAGACCGCGCGGCGGAAATGGCAAAAGCCGAAGGCTGTGTCAGACTGGCAGAGGCAGTCGGCGCTGCTGCCATCCGTATTTTTGTCGGCGGACACCAGCCCAAGCTGTCGGTCGAGCCGAAGGAGGACATGGACAACATCGTATCGTTTGTCCGCGACCTTTGCGTATTTGCCGCAGAACACGGCGTTGCCGTCTGGGCGGAAACACACAGCTCCCATTCCACAGCGGCATCGATGAAAGCACTGTCCGAGCGTGTCAGACATGAAAATCTCGCGGTGATCTGGGATGTCCTGCACTCCATCGAATTCCGCGAAACGCCTGCGGAATCGGTGAAGCTCCTCGGTAATCTTCTGGCACATGTGCATCTCAAGGACGCATGTCAGCCGGACGATCCCGATGCGTCGCAATACACACATACCGCACTCGGCGCCGGTACCTTCCCTCTCGCAGAAGTGCTTTCCCTGCTTGACAAGGTCGGTTATAACGGATATCTGTCGCTGGAATACGAGCTTCCGTGGCGGCCGGAGCTGAAAGGCACATATCCGGACACCGACGCCATTCTCGATGCATACAATGCATGGATCGACGCATCTCTCTGACGGAATGATCATAGTATCAAACAGAACATAACCAAACACAGCGGGGCTGCTGCATTTCAGAAAATTCCAAATGCAGCAGCCCCATAGATTTGTAAAGATATGATTATACACCTGCCGTCAGCTGTTCCCGTGCGAACTGCATCCGGTGCAGCTCGGCATACCGTCCGCCGCGCGCCAGAAGCGCTTCATGCGAGCCGGACTCGATGATTTCGCCGTGCGAGAGAACAATGATCTGATCGGCATGACGGATGGTGGACAGACGGTGTGCGACCATCAGCATGGTACCGATGGACATCATGCGTTCCAGAGAATCCTGAATCAGCACCTCCGTTTCCGTGTCGATGTTCGCCGTTGCTTCATCCAGAATCATGACAGAAGGCTTATGGACAATGGTACGGGCAAACGACAACAGCTGACGCTGACCTGCGGAGAAGTTGGTACCGCGATCGCGCACAGCTTCATCCAATCCGTCCGGCAGACGCGAGATAAAGCGATCCGCGTTGACATAGCGGCAGGCCTGCATGACCGCGTCGTCATCGATTCCTTCCGCATCCAGCACAATGTTGGAACGGATGGTGCCGGAGAACAGGAATACATCCTGAAGCATCTGTCCGAAATGACGGCGCAGAGACGCAACCTTCACATCCCGGATGTCGTGTCCATCGACGAGAATCTGTCCGCGCTGGATATCCCAGTTGCGGCAAAGCAGCGACAGAATCGTCGTTTTGCCTGAGCCTGTCGCACCGACAAACGCAACAGTCTCGCCCGCCTTGACAGTAAAGGACACCCCGCGAAGAACCCAGTCCTCATCCTTGTACGCAAACCAGACGTCGCGGAATTCAATGTCGCCTCGCACCTCATCCAGCTCAATGGCATCCGGTGCATCGGTGATCTCCGGCTGCATATCAAAGATCGTAAAGATCTTTTCCGCAGACGCAAAGGCAGACTGAAGCCAGTTGAACTGCTCGGCCAGGTTCTGAATCGGGTTGTAAAACTTGTTGATATAGGAATAGAATGTTACGAGAATCGACGATGTTACCGTCTGCCCAAGGAATGTCACCTCACGGATGTAGCCGCGTCCGGCAAGATAAAGCAGACACAGCACCGAGGATACATACAGCATGTAAACGAGCGGACGGAACACGGAAAACACCATCATTTCGCCGGTTTTCGCTTTGCCAAGAGCACGGTTGCGTTCGGCAAAATCCGCCTGACAGCGTGCTTCCCGTCCGAAGCTGCGGATGATTTTCATACCGGACAGATGCTCTGATAGGAAGGTATTGATGTCGGTTGTACCGTCCTTGACTCGGCGATACGCGCGGCGCGAGAATTTACGGAAAATGACTGTAAACAGTACAATAAACGGAACAAAGCACAGTACCATCAGCGTCAGCTGGTAGTTCAGCGCAAGCATCGCAATCAGCACGCCAAGGATGACAAAAATATTCTTGATCAGATTGACAATGAGGTTGGTGAACATCATGGAGATAGCACCGGTGTCATTGGTCACGCGGGTAACGAGCTTGCCGACGGGCATGGAATTGAGCTGATTATGCGACAGCGACTGGATGTGTGCAAAGAGATCGGAGCGGATCTCGGAGATGATGCGCTGACCGGTACGCTGAAGCACGATCGCCTGCACATAGGAGCAAAGCAGCGACATCAGCAGAATTCCGGCATAAATGAGTACCATGCGAAGCAGATACGACATTGCAAAATCCTCGGCTATGATGTCGACGATGTGTCCCATCAGAATCGGGGATACAATATCATAAGAAACGGAAAACAGCATCAGACACAGCACGAAGGCAAAATTCTTCCAATACGGTTTTGCGTAGGCAAGCAATCGGCGCGTAATTTCGGAATCCTTCATATAGCGGTCAAAACCGATGGCTTCCTTTTGCCTGCGAATGGTAAGATACGCTATGACAAAGATGACAGTCAGAACGCCCAGCACCGCACCCACGGCGATAAGCGGGAAAAATTCATGCATATTGTTGATTCCTTTCTATCGAAGATGAAGGCTGATAGCAGCGCGTCATCCGTCCGCCTTCTGTTCATCCAGCTGCTGAAGCTGCACCATCGTGCTGTATGCGGGACAACGCTCAAGCAGTTCATCGTGGGTACCGACATCGACCAGTCTGCCTTCATCAATGAACACAATTTTATCCATTGATGTGACTGTAGAAATGCGGTGTGCAATCAGAATCGTGGTTTTTCCGGCACGGGTCCGGCGCAGATTGGCAAGAATCGTCTTTTCCGTACCGATGTCAACCGCAGACACCGCATCATCGAGGATCAGGATCGGTGCATCGGCAATCAGTGCCCGTGCAATCGAAATACGCTGCTTCTGACCGCCGGAAATCGTCACGCCGCGCTCACCGAGGACGGTTTCATAGCCGTCGACAAACGCTGCGACATTGTCGTGAATATCGGCAAGCACAGCATTTTCTTCAATGACTGCCTGATCTGCTGCATCGACGGAAAAAGCGATGTTATTTGCAATTGTATCCGAGAACAGGAAATTGTCCTGCGGTACATACGCCATATGCGCGCGCACGGTTTTGATCGGCACAGTATTGACATCATGTCCGCCGACAAACAGCGTTCCGTCGGGAACATTGTATGTACGCAGGAACAGATCCACAATCGTTGTTTTGCCGGAACCGGTACGTCCGACGATGCCGACATGCTCGCCTGCATGGATGACAAACGACAAATCCGTCAGTGCGTCGTATTCTGTGCCGGGATAGCGGAATGTCAGATGACGCATTTCAATGTTGCCGGAGAGTGTTCCGGGATCCACTGCTTCCGCAGAATCCCTGACATCCGGTACGGCATCCAGCAATGCACCGATGCGCTTGAGCGAAGCCGCACCGCGGGAGCGCATCTCAATCAGCTGAGACACTGCCATGATCGGCCAGACAACGGCGGTGAAGTAGCCGATGAACTCGACCAGCTGTCCTGCATCAAATGCATCCTTGTACACAAGATAACCGCCGTAGCCGAGGATGACACAGATGACAGACTCAACAAACAGCGTAACGAGAATACCCAGCAAGGTCGACAGCTTGGTATGCGCAACGTTGGTATCCTCATTGGTTTTATTCAGACGCGCAAATGAAGTCTGGCGCAGAAGCTCTTTGACAAACGCTTTGACAACGGCGATACCGGAAAACGTCTCCTGTGAGAAGTCCGACAGCGAAGCAAATGCCGCCTGTCTTGCATCCCAGCGCGCTTCCAGCCGGTGGTCCATGACAGCACCGATGATTAAAAGAAACGCCATTGGAATGAGCGTAAACAGCGTCAGAGTCAGGTCCATGTGACCCATTTTGATGATCGCCATCACGCCGAGAAACAGTGCGTCGCAGAACATGAGTACACCCCAGCCGAAGCAGTCCTGCACCGTTTCGATGTCATTTGTGAACAGCGTCATCAATTCACCGACCTTATTTTCCTCAAAATACTGCTGGGACAGTCCTGTACAGTGATCGAACATCCGGCCGCGCAGATGCGTTTCCATGCGCACCGCCGCACCGCGGAAACAGACACGCCACAAAAAGCGTCCCGCAACAAGACAGAGAATGACACCGATCATCGGCAGGCAGATATGATCCAGCAGATAATCCATATCAAAAGGCACAACCGTGCCGCCGTCTGTAATCTGTCCATAAATCATGCCGTTGACAACCGTGCGGTACAGCTGGGGCAGAACCAGCTGCATATAGTCCACCACGACCAGCGCGGCAATGCCAAGCAAAAACAGCGGCAGATACCGCAGATAATAGCGGTTGATGAGTTTTCCGAACAGCAATGGGATTCACCTCGCATTTTTCGATTTGATTCGGAACATACTGACCAATATTATACCACATCCTGCCCGGATGTCAATTCTTTTTTTCGTGAATTATTTGCCCGGCGCAGGAAATCGGCACGGTTTTCCACAAAAAAACAAGGGGTTGTTGCATTTGGTAAATCATCGTGCAATCGTACAACTCCCTCAGTCAAAAAAGACGCTTCTGCGTCTTTTTTGCCAGCTCCCTCGGAGAGGGAGCCTAATATAAGCCTCCCTCACCGAGGGAGGTGTCGCGCTTTCAGCGTGACGGAGGGAGTTATCTTTACACTTTGATTTGAAATGCAACAACCCCAAGGGAGAACTTCCGGACTGCATTCATGCAGTCCCTTGGGCTGGGGCACGTAAGTGCAACAGCCCGCCGGGGTGTATGATTGATTTTGAATTTCAGACATTACTGTCTGCTCAGAAACTCCTCAAAAGCTGCGTTGACCTTCTCGACCTGCTTAGCAATCACTGCCTGATACTGCATAATCATCATGGCAGCGTTGTTCGGTGCGGTATTGAGCTGTCCGAGGACATCGGTGAGCTGTCCGGATATGGTGACGAAATCAACCATACCGCCGTCCAGAATCAGCTCCAGCATATCCGCATTCTTTTCGTTTCCGTACTTTGCAACAAACGCTTCCTGCATACCGGCAGAGGCTTCATTCATAAATTCGATGACAGAGCCGAGTTCTTCCTTCTGATAGATAACAGGAACAGAGAGAACCTGCATGGTGCGGAAGTCTGCGGGGCTGAAATAGGATTCCTGCGCTTTGTCGAATTTGGGCATCGGGACAACTGAGAAGCTGCTGTCACCGGACATGTAAGCATCGATATTGGCAAGCGTATCTGCGGCAAAGATTGCTCCGCCTTCCGACAGCATCTGCGGACCGGCAGCATGGATATCTGCGACATAAGCCAGACCGGGAATTTCGGAAATTGCGGTCAGAAGCTCCGCAGCGAAATTGACATCGATGGCAAACGAGAACAATTCCTTGTCATTGCGGCTGACAACAGACTGGCCTGCACCGTTATAGAGCTTGTGCGGCAGATAGTTATCTGCTGCAACAGAACTGCGTGATGCATCAGATGCGGCATGAGCTGCTGCGATCTGGTAGAACATATCCATTGTCCAATCACCGTCCAGCACCATATCCGCAGGATCGTCAAAGCCATGCGACAGAACCATTTCAGGGCTGTAGTACAGAACAGACTGTGCCGCGCTGTCGGGCATGAGCAGATCACCGAATGCAGCAAACTGCATACCGGCAACGGAAAGGCCTTCGTTGATACCTGCATTCCACCAGGGCTTGGACAAATCAATGCCGTCCATGGCGCCAATATCAACCAGACAGCCCATGGATACAAGCGGGGTGATATCGTTGAGTGAACCGATGTGCATATCAAAGATCGGATCATATGCCATGACAGTATTGCGGATCCACTTGGAAAAATCATCTCCCTCTGCCGCTGTCGTCTGAAGCACCGTGTTCATACCATCCTCGATTGCCATTCTGCGTGCATACAGTGCGGTATCGATGGTATCGCCCGCTTCATCGCCGAGCAAAGAACGACCAGCGGCGTTCTGAACGAGAATGTTCAGCTGGGCGCCATGCAGATCAATGTGATCGGGTTCCACCGCTTCGGGAATCTCCTCACCGAACGCTGCCAGCAGTCCCTTTGCCGCCCTCTGATCAATGGCACCTGCCTCGGTCAGTGTGGAAAGCAGGCTCTTGGAGGTGTTCTTGACATCAGCCGCAAGGGTCAGATAGGTGATGTTTGCCATCGTACCGCGATCAAAGGTATCGCCGTCAAAGGCATCGAGATAAATGCCCTTTTCCTTTGCAAAGGCAACTGCATTCTGCCAGGAAAACTCAGTCACATCTCCGGTATCGGCATATCCGAGTGCGCGGAGCATGAAGGTTGCATATTCTGCGGGAGAACAGTCGGCACGACCGAACTTGCCATCGCCGATGCCCTTGGTAATACCCTTGTCATACAGCCATGCGACATACGGTGCAGCCCAGTCCTCCGGAACGTCGGTAAAAGGATTGGCAATCTCGCCTGCCGCATAAGCCGCGAGCGCCGCCTGCTCCTCACCGCGCATACGGACAACCATGATGGCCGCCTGTACACGATCCGGAACATCATCAAGATTGAAGCTCGTGCCGTCGCCCTGGAAAATGTTGATGGTACTCAGCGCCAGTGCCGTCGTATTTTCATCAGCCGGAAGCTCCGGTGTGGATACTGCCGCCGTCTGCATCGATGCAGAGAGCAGTGCGGCACAGAGCGTCAGTGCAAGTGTCGTGCGGATTCTTTTTGCTTTCATGTGGGAAACCTCCTTATATATGGAATTGAGATTATCGTTTTTTTCATTTTATCATACAGGGAGGTTTCCTGTCAATACCATCAAAAAATGTTTACAAATGAGACAAAAAAAGATGCGCCGTCAGCCGAGTGCTTCCCATGTGACCGTACCGTCGGCATGGAACAGAATCTTCTTTCCGGCAATCACAACCTCCGTGATATCTGCACCGCCGATCACACACTGATTTTCCTTTGTTGTTTCCGCCTGATAGCCGATGGCAATCGAGCGATTTGCCGTTCCCGTCGCCTTCGCTGCGGCACCGATGACAATGTTATGGTTTCTGCCGTTGGCACCGGTACATTGGTCGCCGATATAGATATTTGCAATACCGGAGGATACGGTGTCGGCGGTGTTATAGCCGATAAAGAGATTGCGCTCGCCCTTGCACGCCATGCCGGCATTGGTACCGATACCGATGTTATGAAAACCCACAGAATCGGAACCGCCGGTCAGCGCACCGGGACCAATGGCAATGCAGTTCTGCAAAGACGAACCGGAATGCAGCGCACCCTTGCCGATGGCAATACAGTTTTTGGCATATTTGGTTTCAAACATACTGTCCGCACCGAGTGCAACATTCGTCTCGCCGCCTGTCATCTGGGACATGGCATACGTACCGATACCGACATTGCGGTGTCCGCCCTGCATGGCGTGCATCGTATAATTGCCGATGGCAACACAGCGGGTCCCGCCAAACGATGCATCCATGGTACATTCGCCGAGAACGACATTCCAGCTGCCGAGGTTATGATCGTTGGCATCTGCTGCCGTATTGTAGACATTCAGTCCCTTTCGTTCCCCGGTATCGCGGATGCGGCGCAGAGACAGATTGCTGATCGTGAAACCGATATTTTTGAACGGCTTGAAGTACAGATGTACCCCGCCGATGGCTTTCAGCGGTACGGTGATATGTCCGGTACCATTGAATACAAGGATTTTATAAGCATCACCGATGCCAATCTCAACAAAGTCATTGGCAGTATAGGTGGTGTCAAACTCACAGATATACTCCTCACCGACATCGATAACACCGCCGCCGTTGAATTTCAGAACACCGTCATAGCCTGCCGCATGGGTATATCCGTCAGCAGTGTTTCCCGTCCATCCCGTACTGAGCTCCGCATCGTAGGTCAGAAGCTCCTTGTCAAGATGTACAATCTGATATTTTTTCAGAGAGACCGATTTGTCAAGGTATTCCGTGACCTGAAGCCGCAGAGACAGCTCATGTGTAAACGATGCCGACTGCACCACAAGCTCCGCACAACCCTCCGGAACCGTAAAGATATAGTCTGTCAGCACCGTCCCGACACCGGTGCCGAGCTTGTCGTAGGATACAACCCCGCCGGAGGCATTTTTGAACAGAATTGCCGGAATCTGCCCGGAGGAGATGTAGGTTGTCAGGGAATAAACCTGACCGGGCTTGACGGGGAGTGACGCATAGGATCTGCCGTCGGATGCCTGATGGCTGCCGTAAATGTTGATAAAACCGTCATGCCTGATGTCCAGACTGATCTTTTTGAACAAAAGCTCCAGTTCCTTTTTTCGGTTGAATTCATCGCCGACCGCCTTGGCATCCGCCGCTGTCCCCTCCTGCGTCAGCGTTTTGTCGGTTTCGGCGGACGGAATGTCCAGATCATCCATGACCCGGTCACAGATTTCCGTCTTATCCTCCTCCGTCAAAGTATAGCCCCCGCCCTCCTCGAGCTTCTTCACGCGCACATCCAGTGATCCCCATGACAGAATTTCTGTCTCCGTGTATACATAATCGGACGGCTGTTCGCGCGGCAGAACAGTCAGAAGTCCTGCCGCCGTGCTGTACATGGATGTTCCGTCCGCTGTGCCGAAGCATAAATATACCTCAATGCTGCCCGCAAACTGAAGCAGACGGTTGGGGACATCGGCATACAGCTTCCCGTCAATAAAATACGGCAGCACGGCGGCAGCTTCCCTGCACCGATCTCCTCTGCCGGAAAAATGCACCTGCTGTACCGCCGCCGCATCCTCCGTTTCAATACAAATTTTCTGATTTTTGTCCCACTGATAAAAAACGCATCCTCCGCGTTCGTTTTTGATCATACTGATCCCCTTCCTTTCATGTTTTGTTTGTTCCTGCCATCTGCCTTCATGTGCATCCATCTTCACCGGTACACTTTGCTGCAGCTTCACGCCGGACCTGGGCGCTGATTTTTCCCGCACGTCTGTTTTGCTCACAGCGCAGACGGAACTTTTCCGCGTCAGCATCCAGATATCTGCGGATCCGGCGGAATACCATCATCACCGGCGGCGCAAGCCTGGGCGGCTTTTTGTCCTTTGCATAATCGAACACAGCACGGATAAGCTGACCGCACTCCGCATCGGTCAGATCAAGCAGATCCTCGGCCGTACTCAGATACAGTGAAAAACTGTTGTGTGTCATTCATTTCCCTCCTCTCAGCGAACATACTTTCAACAGAAACGAACATTTGTGTCCATCTGTTGCTGTTATTATACCGCACATATGTTTGTTTGTCAAGTGGTTTTTCGTTATTATACAAATTCATGTTCTGTCCAAATCATCGTCATCCGGAGTTCATACATCCGGAAAACACAAAAACCGCCCACAGGACGGTGTTTTGTCGTGTGAGCGGTTATGATATCAGTGTTTTTTCTTCTGTTTCGGTTTTTCAATTTTTTCCAGCACCAGCGCACTTCTGCATGGTAAGTAGACAAAGAAGCCCGGGCCATGCGGTGTCTGTGCCGCTGTATAAACGGTATCGACGGAGATTCTGCCCTGTCCTCCGAACGACGGATCGTCCGTGGAGAAGGTGACACGGTAATCGCCGCCCTCCTCGCCGCAGTAGATGAATACATGCGGCTGAGATGTGGTCGGGTGCCAGTTCACGGCGTAAAGATTTTCTGCACGCGAGAAAATCATCAGGTTCTTCTGCTCATCGAGCCAGATCGGCTCTGCTTTCGGTGCGCCAGGGAGATTGAACGCATCCAGATGCGCCATCAGCGCACGGTCGAAGTTGGCAAGCAGCTCAAACTTGGAAAACGGATCATGTACCAGAGACCACTGCCGTCTTGCATTGTGGAACGACCAGCCGTTGCCCTCGCGCGGGAAGTCAATCCATTCCGGATGACCGAATTCATTGCCCATGAAGTTGAGATAACCGCCGCCGGCAAGTACCGCAACGGCAAAACGGATCAGCTTGTGATAATCGATTGCACTATCGATGATCTGGGAATGATAAGCGCGGTTCATGCCTTCATACATCTCCGCATCCGCCAGCCGGAACATGATCGTTTTATCGCCGACAAGCGCCTGGTCGTGAGACTCGGCATAGCCGATCGAACCCTCGCCCGGTCTGCCGCCGGTCAGCTCATGCCACAGAAGGAACACGTTCCAGTCCTCCATGCGGACTTCCTTGATGAGCTTGATCCAAAGATCCGGTACGCCCATCGACAGCCGGTAGTCAAAGCCGATCCCGCCGGCAGTCAGCGGCAGAGCCATACCCGGCATACCGCTCATGTCCTCGGCAATCGTGATCGCCGCAGGATTGACCTCATGAATCAGTTCATTTGCCAGCATCAGATAGACACGGGCATCCACATTGGTGTTCAGCGAGAAGTACTGACCGTAATCGGTGAACGCCGTACCGAGGCCGTGATCTTCGTACAGCATCGAGGTGACACCGTCAAAGCGGAAACCGTCAAAGTGGAACTCCTCCAGCCAGTATTTGAGGTTGGACAGCAGAAAATGCAGAACCTCGCCGCGTCCGTAGTCAAAGCAGCGCGTTTCCCATGCGGGATGCCAGCCGCGCGCACCGGCGTGGAAATACTGCGTATCCGTGCCGTCCTGCAAATGCAGGCCCTCTCCTTCATTGGGAGAAGCATGGCTGTGTACCACATCCAGCAGAACCGCAATCCCCATTTCATGCGCACGATTGATCAGATATTTCAACTCGTCTGGCGTTCCGAACCACTGGGACGGCGCAAAGAAGTTCGTGACCTGATAACCGAACGATGCATAATACGGATGCTCGGCAATCGCCATCAGCTGAATCGTATTGTAGCCGGCCTGTGCAATCCACGCAAGTGTACTGTCGGCAAATTCGGTGTATGTTCCGACGCCGAGCTTTTCCTGTGCCATGCCGACATGCGCCTCATAAATGCGTGGTGCGCCGCGGCGGGTCTGCTTCCGGAACGCATCGTCGGTCCAGACAAACGGCTCGTCCGGCTCCCAGATCTGTCCGCACAGACGGCGGGTGGTCGGATCCTGCACTGTGCGGCGGATATAGGCAGGAACACGTTCAAAGGTACTGCCCTTCCGCCCGATAATCAGCTTCACGCACTGTTCATGCCGCAGTGCATCCCAGCCGTCAAGTGCAATTTCCCAGACACCATCGCCGATGTTCTTCATCGGGTGCGAATACGGCGTCCAGCGGTTGAAATCTCCTGTCAGCCATGCGGCATCGGCACCGGGCAGCCATTCGCGGTAGACCCAGCCGCACTCTGTTCTGTGAAAGCCGAAGTACATATGTCCGTTTGCGCAGTCGGACAGTGTTTTTTCTTTTCCGGAAGCATCACCGCACAAAGCACGCTTCTGTGCGGCATACCGTTCCAGATGCAGACGCACCTCATGAAGATAGGGCTTCAACTGCGGGTCACGTTTGACAAGATTGGCAAGTGCAAGGTCGATTGACAGCATGAGTTTATCCTCCTTTGCGTGATTGTATATCCGTTTGTTCCGCTCCGTTCAGAACACAGCCGAGCAGCCGTGCGCCGGTCCGGCGGATCCGTTTCAGTCCGGTGCGGACGCATTCGAGCATGACGGTATTCTGTCGGACAACATAGATCACACCGTCGGAAACATGCGCAGCAGCTTCTGCGTCCGCGGTGATGCCGCACGGCGGCGTATCGATCAGAATCCAATCATAGTCCCCGGAAAGTGCCTCTGCCGCGCCCCGCAGAACGGCTTCATTGCAGAACCCAAAGGCAGGGTTTCCCGGTATTTCAAGCCGCACAATATCCCATCCGGGGATTTCTGTGCGGAACAGTGCATACATATGTGTTTCATCCCGGTAAACCGGTGTCAGCGACGCAGGTTCCGCCCCGGTGCAGAGCCAATCGCAATCGATCACAGCGACACGCGCACCCCCTGCGGCTGCATCTGCGGCAAGGCTGTATGTGAGAGCAGTTGTTCCTTCACCCGGTGCCGTACCGGTGACGGTGATAACGCCATGCGTACACCCAAGCGCAGAGCGGACGGTGCACCAAAGCAGTCCGACCGATTCCGAACAAAGATCCGTATGCGCCGTGGCAGCGCTGCCCCCGGATAGCATCTCCGTCTTCTTCGGCAGAACACCGAGACAGACGGCATTGAGTTTCTTACGAATATCTTCTTTTGTCCGAACGGTATCGCGGATGAGCGCACAGAACACAACCCATGCACCCCCTGCGGCAAGACCGATCAGAATACCGATGAGGACTGCGGCAATGCCGTTTTGTGCGTTGGACGCTTCCGTCGGACGTACCGGCTCCCGAACGGGAATCAGGCTGGTTCTGCCGATGATGATATCGGTGACAGAAGCGTACTGTGACAGAAAACATTCCATAATCTCAAGCGCACGATCCGGATCCTCTGCGGATACAGTCAGTGTCAGCAGATTGGATTCGTTCACGAATGCCGCGGAAATGTCCATCTCCTCCGGCGCCATAGTAAGTCCAAGCGCCTCCGAAATCTGCCGGCGCACAAGCGGGCTGTCAACTGCATAGGCAAATGCATTTCCAAGCGGACCGGCAAGTGTATCTTGATAGGTGTATGCATAGATTGGCATCCCGTCAGTGTCGATGCCGTCCGCCTGTTCCAGATGAACAGCGTACACTGCCGTGCAGGTATAAACCGGCTCATGACAGATCACAGAACACCAGAATGCAATTCCGCCCGCAAGCAGGACCAGGGCAACAATTACCCACCGGAATTTCCGCACGCCATACTTCAGATCCGACAGGAATACCGGGATATCGATGGTATCGGTATCTGCCGTTACGCTGTTTTTTCTGTCATTCTGCATCGGAACCCGCGCCCTCCTCCGATGTGTCACTGTTTTGTGTCATGACCGCAGATACAGCGCCGCACATCGGATACCGTTTCTGTGCGCTGTACGGTTGCGTGCCGGTTTCATCGGTTCCCCGCAGTCCGAACAAGGTCAATGGTCTGTGCAGACCGTTCAGCACACAACCGCACAGACTGCTGCCGGCTTCCCGAAGGGTATGAATGGCATCGTTGATTTCCTCCGCGGAAGCAGTATCCGTCCGGACAACCAGAACCGTCCGGTCCGAGCGTACAGACAGCTGTACCGTTTCCGCAGAAACAGAAACCGGTGCGGCGTCTACAATCACAAAATCCGCGGACTTACGGATATGCGCAAGATGCTCCTTTACGCTATCCGGGGTCAGCAGTACCGCACGGTATCCTCGTTCCGTCAGAGCAATGGCAAGATTGGCGGCGATTGTCGACACACCCTCATTTTTCCGTGCCGCCGTCACAGTGATGACGGATGCGCCATCCCCACGATGCATGGATTCCAGCCGAATCGCCAGTCGCCGGATGTCCTCGGAAAACAAAAGTCCAATCCCATCACGATCTATGCGTAGCCCGATGTTCTTCTTGTGCGGAGCCGATCTTCCGGTTCGTGGTGCGTCTTCCTGTACAACCGTTTCAAGCAGCTCTGCGTCGACCGTCTCACAGAACACCGCCTCATTTCTGATCGTTCTGTCAAGACAGGCACGCAGTACAATCCACCCTGCAGCAAGCACCGTCGCTGCCAGCATTCCGATGATGCGGACAAGACTGCGCGGTGGATTGGATACGGTTGTCGGGATCTCCGGTTCCTGCATCACTGCAATGATGCTGTCGGTAAACACGGTCTCCGCCAGCGCCGGACAGACCTCCAGCATGGCATCCAACAGCCGGCAGGACAATGGTGCATCAGCGGCAGTCACCGTCAGCGTAATCAGATTGGTGCCCGTATGATGGATTGTCCGCACAGCACCGTCAAAGGTCTTCATACCGAGATGTTCCGCCGCAAGCTGTTTGATTGCAGGCTGACGGAAAACCTCACTGTAGACTTTTGCCATGCCTTTTGTCACCGACAAATTGGCTGAGCCAACCGCGTTTTCCTGCTGTGTACAGACTGCAAGAACTGCAGTGCTGGTATACTTCGGTGAATATATGGTGTTTTCATATACAACAACTCCCATCCAGCCGATACAGCCGGCAAGAATCAGCAGCCAGAGCTTCCGTGCAAAATCACGGAACAGGCCATCCCACGCAATATTCAAGCTGTGATTCCTCCTCATGAAATGGTATCAGAGTCTGTATTTGTTCAGCGCGGAAACAGTATTCTTCAACTATTTATTATAGCACAGAGACGCAGACCTGTCAAGAATCTGAGGAACTTCTTCGGTGAATCCAGGATTCAAAATTATGGAACCGATTCCTCATCCTCCTCCATCTCCTCATTCAGCCGCTTCCATTCGGCAAACAGCGTTTTCCCGAAGATACAAAGATAGAATCCCCCCCACAGAAGCCCGATAACCACCGCCAGAAGAATACCGCGGCTGTCGGTACCCGCGTGCAGAAGCCGCATTACACCCCACGCCGCGAAACCGCTGAGCATACAGACTGACGTCGGCAGAATCAAACGCCGGAGCGGAATCAGGGAGCGTACCGGCATTCCAAGCAGCTTTGACGTGCGGAGAAGCTGCAATCCAGCAATCGCCGCAATACTGATAAGCGTTGCAAGTGCAGGACCGGAAAATCCGATGACATGATAAAACAGCACGCTCAGCGAAGCATTGACCGCAAGACAAAGTGCGGAATTGTACAAGATTTCTTTTGTTCTGCCGAACGCATTCAGAAGCATCCCCCAATAGGTGATACGCAGAAGCAGTGTCAGCGCATATATACGGAACACCGTCACCCCTCCGAGATACGCATCGGAATATAACAGACCGATGATCTGCGGCGCAAATACCACAGATGCCGATGTGCAGAAGGCAAGAATGAAGTAATTGATGACCATGATCTGCTTCCAGCGTGTGACTGCCGCACGGTACCGGTGTGCGCGGATCATCACCGCCATCTGCGGGAAACACACCGCGGTAAATGCAGTCGGAATCAGCGAAAACGGCAGCTCCCGTCCGGCATTGGCATAGATGGCAACCGCGGCTTCATTCGATAAAAAACCGATGACCAGCCGGTCAAGATCGAGGCTGAACGCAGAAACTGCCGCTGACAGTCCCATCGGAATACTGTAAGCAAACAGGGCACGAATGTCGGACCACCGCACCGGAGCCGCAGCCGTTCTGCCGGACATGAAAAACGCTTCTGCATATACAAGCACTGCAAAAATGCATTCCACCGCCGCATAAAGCGCAAGATACCGATCAAAATGAACCGGGGTCCACAGCGTCAGCAGCGCTATCAGCGCGAGCAGAAAACTGTTTGCGCCGCTGTATGCGATTTCGCGCATGATACGGCCTTCGGCAATCAGCAGATTGCTTCGGCTGGCAAGCATCATTTTCGTCCACGGAAGAAGCATCAAAATATAAGAATACGCAGTCAGCCGCGCATTGCCGTAATACGCGGCAATACCGTTGCCGGCAAGCGCCATCACCGCCGCCAAAAGCAATGCCAGCACGGTCATGACCGAAAAATAAAAGCCGATGAAGGACCGCTTTTCCGCCTCCGTTGTATATCCGGGCAGAAAATAATTGAGCGCATTCGGCAGTCCCAACGAAAACAGGGAGACACCGATTCCCGATACAGTCATCAGCTCCGAATAGGTACCGTATTCCTCAAGACGCAAAGTCCTTGACAGTACCATTGCCACAAGCATGGACAGGCACAGCGACAGCACACGGCTGATGACCAGCGCAAGCGTGTGTGTTCCGGTTTTCCTGTTCTGATTCATATCGGTTACCATGGCTTTCGTTTACAAAAGCTTACCTTTCTGGAATTCTGGGCTGTCGCAGGTTTTCATCTTGCAGCAACCCCTGTATCGCCTCCAACTGCCCGGAGAATGTCCGCGATGACCTCCTCTGCACGGCAGGAATCCGAGAGGGCGTGCAGGCGGGAGACATAATACGCCCGGTTGGCGCTGAGTGTACGGATTGCATCTGCAATCGCGGTCGGATCATTGGTATCGGTACAGATGCCTGCCTCATACCGTCCGACCGTATCGGTCAGACCGGGAATATCGCGGGCAAGAATCGGGACACCCCTGTCGGCATATTCATAAATTTTGTTCGGCGCACAGAAGAGATTGTTCAGCGAGGAATCGTCGTACACTGCAATCCCGATGTGTGCAAGCGCCGTGACATACAGATGCTGGGGCGGGGCCAGATACGGAATATGATATACCGCCGGAAATACCGTCTGCAATGCGGGAAGGATATCGGGTGCGGTCACATGACCCATCAGAACCAGCGCATAGTCCTCATGCTCCTCCATGGAGGCAAGCGCTTCGGCAATGTGTGTGAGGTCCCGATCCCTGCCAATCCAGCCCTGATAAAGCAGAATCTTTTTGCCCAATGCACGCACTGCATCCACATATTTCTGTGTTTGGGGCAGAATATCCGCTGCCGGGTAATACGGCTTGTTCGGGATGATGCACGGTGTGCGGTGCAGTCCCAGCCAAACCCGCAGCATATGTGCGCGGTGATACTCCGGCACAATCACAAATGCTGCTTTCTGTGCCGTCTGTCTGATTTCCCGCAAAAGTGCAGGATGCCGGTCATACAGCTCAAAGATATTGAGTACCGTCGGTGCATGTGTCAAAAGCAAATCACGGCAATATCGTGCCGTGTCGGCCGATCCGATCCAGATCATATCATGCGGAATTCTGCGCTGAGCATCTCTGACCAGATGTCGGTATCTGAGCAGAGCAAGTGCCTTTGACAGAATCCCGCCGCCCTCACACGCTTTGGTGCCGGAGGTCAGAAATGTCACCGGATCGTTCTGAAAACATGCGCGGATATGGTCACTTGCATACACCGTCACCGCTGTGACAGAACAGCCGCGCCGGCAAAGCATATGAATCTGCGCCATGCACGGCGGCAGATGCTCCGGCTGCGTACGAAGCAGATACAGTACTTGTTTGCGTTTCATTCAAGGTCCCTGTCTTTCTGATTGATTTTGAGAACGACCAGCGGAATCAGACTGCCGATCGTATAGTTGAACATCCCGGCATTGCCGATGGACAGCAGGAAAAACACCGTCATCAAAGGTACTGCCGCAGCACAGCGGTGCCGCACACCCCACGCCTCCAAAAACAGCATTGCGTAGGAAAACAGCATCGGGAGTGCAAGTGCAAGTCCGCCGCGAGCAAGGATTGCGAGATACGCACAGTGATTGTTATAGGCAACAACCGAACCGTCCAGGTCCGTCAGATACATCTGCCCCCATCCGCAGCCGATGATCGGACTGTCGGAAAAACAGGACAACCCAAATATAAGCTCCACATCGCGTCCCATACTGTCAAGACCTTCCGTTGTCAGCCGGCGCAGAATCGGCGCAAAAAGATCATCCAAAATACCACTGGCAAGCAGTCCTGCCATAGCCAGCAGAATAAAATACAGAAGCAGTGCCGCGCGGCGGGAGATTTTTCTGCCGCCGGGAAATACCTGACGGAGCTTTCTGCAAAAATACAGCACGAATACCGCACCGATGATCAGAAAGCGTGCGCGGGACATGCCGAATATCAGAACAATCAGACCGCAGATCAATGCGGCACCACGGAGGCACAGCCATCCCAATGCACGCACACCGCCCGCGCGTCTGTCGCAGAACAGCGCGGCAGTGATGGCAATCGGTGCAATACTGCCGTCAATCAATGTTGCAACGCGCGTAACAGCACCGTCAACCAAGCCAAGACTGACAGAACATACAGCGGCAAGAAGTACCGAAATCAGATAGGCCCCCTCAAGACACGTCGCCGAGATTCGGTGATCCGTCTGTAGGAAAAACAAATATAACAAAACCGGGAGAACCCAGCCAATGCTGAGATCCGCCCGGAACCATACCAGCTCCGCGCAAAACACAAGCAGAATCCATACAGAGCCAAACAGCGGTCTGTGGTGCCGGAGAACAGAGGGCATATGCAGTGCATAGCAAAGAAGCAGTAAACCGACCAAGACTGTCATCGGATTCAGCCCGATGAGCGGCAGTGCCGGGAAACATTGATAGATCGGTGACAGAAGGATATATACCGTCAACAGCAGCTGTTCCGCCGCCGCAAGTCCCTTTCGGTGTGGGATACGTTTTTCTGTGATTTCAGTCATGACGCACCATTTCATATACATCGTTTTGTACCCGCTGTGCCATTTCACGCGCAATTTCCCGCTCTGTCTGATGAACGGCGGCGAGGTTCTGCTCCAGCAGATCGATACACCGCAGTGCCTGCTCTGTCCGGAGCGTTTCATCCGGCAGGACATACGCATCCAGTCCGAAATCATGCATAAAATCAGCGGTTTTGGGGTGATATGCAATCGCAATCAGCGGTGTCGCTGTGGTCAGTGCCATAATTACGGAATGTGTTTTATAGCCGATGAAGCAGCGGCAGGACGCTACCGCACACAGATGTTCTTCTGTGCTTGTCATAAACGGGTGAACCGTTATCCTCGGATGTGTCTTCATCAGCGAAATCACGCGGCGGATGCTGTCTGCCTCCGCATCACCGTATTCCATCCGGAAAAATTCAATGGTATAACCGTCGGATGCATACCGATCCAGCATTGCGGCGATGGTTTCATATGCAGCAAACGCCTTTTTCAAACCGTCGAAAATGGAAACGCCGACCTTCTTTTCCCTGTCCGAAAGCGAGGGATAGTCAGCCATCCCGAATCCGAAAACCGAGTCGCAGGTTCTGGTGGTGTTGGCACAGGTACCGACGGTCTCCGCCGCACATATCATACTGCTCTCATCCCGCAGATACACGCATTCCGCCTGTAAAAGAAGCCCTTTGATGAACGCCTTTGCGCGTGCTGAGGTAAAGGTCAGCGGACCGACAGTCTGCGACCACAGGATATATCGCCCGGCAAATATCTGCACCAATCCGATATCATAGGTAAACTGGAACAGCGCATTTTTTTCGCGGAAGCTTGTAATGTGATGCCCACCCGTCACAATCACCAGATCCGCATCCCGGACTGCTTCGATGAACCGAGAGCTTACCATACGGCACAGCGGATGTCCGCCGTGTTTCGCCATGAGATCCGCAAAGAGAATCGGATTCCACAGCCATCTTGTCAAACCGCGCAGCAGACCTCCGATGAACGGTTTCCGGATGATACTGTTTGGGGACCAATAGCCCATGCCGATGACGGAAATATCCGCGGCAAGTCCTGTTTTCCACAGCGCGGGCTGCGTTGTCGAAAGCACAATTTCATGTCCCAGCGCCGAAAGCTGTCTGATCAGATAATCTGCAATGGCGCGGTCGCCCTGATTGGCTGCCGATTGGCAGGCAATGAGAATTTTCATAATCGCCGCTGTGCCTTCTTCTGCACGAAAGCACCCTTTCCAAAGAGTTTTTACTTTACGGATTTGTGTCCGGATTGATGGAAAAAGCGGAACAGCTTCTCTTTCAGATAGGCTGCAATGTGCGCCCGTACCGTCGCCGGACAAAGCCGTTTTGCGGCATGTTCAAACCCGATTTGCGCCGCAAGCGCAAAAAATGCGTCCCGCTGTCTGCGCTCCTGCTCCGTGGATAATGTATCCCGGAATGCGTAATCGGAATCCTGCGGTGCAGTGGTCCGGAGCCCAAACGCAGTCATCCCGGAAATCAACGCCTGTCCCTGACTGCTGTTGACAGTCACAAGGGACATACCACCCCGCACATCCGTCACTCCGGCGTCAGCATAACCCCAGAAATCGCCGACAGTGATATCCGCATCATGACGGGTACGGTAGGGACAGTCCAGACAAACGGAGCGGACAGAAACACGGGTATTGGCAAAGCAGTGATAATAGCTGTCAAGATACTCGCGCATCAGCAATTTTTTGCCGTTTGCAAAGTGCAGTGCAAGATACTCTTTTCCCCAGCCCTTTTCCTTGGAACGGAAATCCACGCCCACAAGAGCAGCGCCATACTTTTGTTCCAGAAATGTCACATGCTCCTGCCAGAAACGCAGAGACGGCATTCCGCCGCAGATGAAATCCACGGTATACAGATTCGGATATGCTCTGCCAAGATATGACAAAAGCCCCGCCGTCTGACAGGGAGCGCCGGAGAACAGGACTGTTCTGCCATTTTCCAGCTGCTGTCGGATCCTGGGAAAAGACGTCTGCGGAAAGCTGACAATATATTTGCTTTTCTGCATCTGTACGATGTCTGTGCTGTCGCTGTCTGCAATCAGAACCGTGCGGAAGTCCTCGGTGTACACCGCACCAAAGACAAGTCCGCCCGCATCAAGAATCGGATCGGCAAGCGCACGGAACGCGCCGCCGGATGTACTTTGGTACAGAATTCCGGGGTCCCGATGATAGCCGCAATACGATGCCAGCCGTTCCCTGCCGCCGGACGTTCCGATCGGACAGACCGCAAGACACGTCCCACAGTCCAGGCATTTCTGCGGTACCAATCGCGGCTCATAAAAGCCCTCTGCATTCAGCTGCATCGTCAGCGCCCCCGCACGACATGCCGCCGCACAGGCACTGCATCCTGTACAGGAAGTAAGCGCCTCCGCTGTGATTCTATGTTTCACATCAATACTCCTTCAAAATAATGGCGCGCCTCATCCCGCAGCCCACGCTGTATCACAGAAACCGTTTTTTCATCCACGGCATCCCCGCGCACAAACTGCCGCTGTGTCTCTGATAGCGGATGGAATCCAAAGGTTTGCCGAAGCTGTGTCATTCGGGTGTCCTGTGGCTGTGTGACCGCGTAACATTCCTTTTCAAAAATTATGGAGAATACCGTTCCGTGAAAAGAGGAGGTCACAATGCATTCGGCATGATCCGCAAGCCAGACAAACTCCCGCGGACCGGCGCTGTGGACGGCTCTGTCGTGTGTCACAAGCGCGGAAAGCGGTCCCTGTACGGCACCCTGTCCGTCGAGCAGCACAATTTCATATCCCGTTTCCTTTTTCAGCCACCGCAGCAGACGGTTGATGTTTTTGGGCAGATGCATCAGATAGACAAGAATGTAGGCACCGCCGATGCCGTCTACAGGTGAGGCAATGCTCCGCCAGAACATTTTGTCGTGAAGCAGTGTCGGGTCTGCGTGAAGTGATACCGCTCTGCCGCACAGCGCAGAAATGCAGGCAGCGGCATCCGCCTCTCTGACCGAAATGGCATCAAAATCTGACAGCAGCCGCCGGATTGTGTCCCGTTGGCTGTCCAAAATGACAGCTTCCCCGAGACTTGCCGCATAAGACAGCTTTTTTGCCGATTCTGGCGCAAAGGTCAGAAAATAGGTTTCGTCCAGCGCGCCGCCGGGATTCCAGATCTGGTCACTTCCCGCGACATACGCCGCACACCGTGCATCCGAGCAGCACCGCAGATACGACTGACGAAAGGAATCGAACTTTGCGTCTCTGCTTCTGCGGTCACGCGCGCTGAGCCGGCATACCGCATCGATCAACCGCTGTTTGGGATTTGTCTGCGGCAGCTGCGGGCGGATATAATCGTAAATGCCCGCATCATATCCCAGCTGCAAAAGGAATTCCTGAAGCGCATACGCCTGAAGCACGGCACCGTAATTGGGTTCTCTGTGAAAGGTAACAATCCCGATATCCATAAATATCAAACCCTCCGTACAGTTTCGTTTCTGATATATCCGTATATGACATCCGCCATATGCTCAACGGTATGCGCGCGGATCTTTTCCCGGTTTGCTGCACCCATCCGATGCCGCAATTCCGTCTCTGCCAGCATGGATGAGAGGGTACCAAGAATCGCGCCCTCGTCTGACAGCGGCAATACATACCCGTTGACACCGTTTTCGATCAGCTCCACACCTGCAATGCACCGATCGGATGATAGGACCGGCAGTCCGTAAGCCATCGCTTCATTGACCGCCAGTCCCCATGTGTCGCCCCTCGACAGCAGAACAAACACATCCGCCGCTCGGTAATAATCCGCGAGGGCATCCTTTGACAGAAACGGAACAAAATGAACCTGTGACAGTGCGTGTTCTGTCTTCCACCGCAAAAATTCCGCTGTCGGTTCGTCACCGACAATATAAATACCGATATCCTTTGGCAGCTGCTTTGCCAGCCGCATCAGAATGTCATATCCTTTTCCGTATCCGCGCAAATAAGAAAACCGCCCGACAGAGAGAATGACACGCGATTCCCGGATGTCAAGTCTGCCGCGCAGCTGCTGCTTTTCCCCGTCTGACAGCACATATGCGTTTGCAAGGTCCTGTTCCGTCATCGAGGCGAATGGATACCGCCCAAGCCGTGCAGGGTCCGCGCCGTAACGCAGAAAATAATCGTTATTCCCACCCATACCGGTCAGATAAAACGACGCACGCTCCATCAGATATGTTTTGAACTTTTCTTTCAACCCGCGTCCGCTTCCCTGAAATCCGCCCTCGCTCTGGAGGAAAAACGGAATCCCGGACCACCGACAGTACAGCAGGGCAAGAATCCCTGTCGGTGTGGTCGGATTGGCAATGATGATTCTGTCATAGCGGCGGGGATTCAGATATTGCAGGATTCCAAAACTGAAGCCACAATCGCCTCCGCAGGGAATACCATGCAGAAAAATCGCTTTGAAATGCGCATTTCCGCCGCTGTCTTTATACCACGCCGCATCGCGGTCACTCGCGTGCGCGCGCTCAAACAGCACGGTCAACTCGGTCTTTTTGCCAAGCTCCGTCAGATAATCGATCATGTAAGGTGCTGGAATATTCGTTGTCAGCAGAACGCGCAGAGGTTGACTGCTCATAATGTTTGTAATCCTGACTTTCGTTGGGCGAAAGCATCCTTTCTGCGGTTTTCAGATGTGTATCGGTCATGAATGTTCGCGGTACAGCGCAAGGTACTGTTTTGTCATCGCGGATTTGCCGCACCGTTTCGCGGCTGCATCTGCAATTTCACGTCTCGTATCGGAATTCTGATGAGACAGCAATGCCGCAACACATTCTGCAAGCTGTGCAATATCGCCGTAATCGCACAGCGCCGCATCATCCCAGGCGGTTTCCGCGACACCGCCGACCGCAAAGCCTGCAACCGGAGTTCCGCAGCAGAGTGCTTCCAGACAGGACGTCGGATAGGTTTCGCGCTCACTGCAAATGACAAAGACATCCGCCATCGAATAATATTGCGCCATGACATCAATGTCGTATGTTCGCGGCAGAACTGTCACCCGCTCCCGCATCGGACATGCAGCCGCATCCGCACCCACCAGAACAAAACGGAGTCCGGGACGGCTCATGCGTTCTGCCAGACGCAGAACATATCTGCCGCCTTTGTTTTGGCTCATCAGATCAGGAGCTGCAGCCAGTACCACCTGTTCCCCGTCGGCAATTCCAAGCGCCCGTCGCTGTGCAGAAGCATCCCGCGGATAAAAGACCTCGGTATCAATGCCATTGTGAATGACGCGGATGTCCTTTGTGCCGAGAAACGACTGTTTTGCCCGCTTGGCAAGCCAGTCGGACGGCGCTGTGACTGTGAGATGCTGCCAGTCGGCAAACAACGCCTTTTTCCGGCGAAACATGTCTTTCGTGCGGTCAAACAGCAGTGAACGCGGATAATCGTGCAGATGCGGACAGTTCCCGCATTCCGTCATCCACTGATCACATGCGACAGCGTGACCGCATTTTCCGGTATAGTTGAATTCACAGTGCAGTGTCATCACCACAGGAATCCCACTCCGCTTCAGATACCGGATCAGCGGTGCATAATTGATAAAATACGCATGAAGCTCATGGAGATGTACCACATCCGGTCTGAACTTTTTGATCTGTCTGAGCAGACGTGCCGTTGAAATGGGCGAAAAGCAGCCGGTATATCCGGTGACGCGCGTCAGAAACGCATGAAAACAGGTTTCCGCATCCAGACCGAATTTGAAGATATCGGGTTCTCTGACAATCGGTCCGCGTCCGTAGCAGACTGACGCTGCGTGACTGTCATCGCGCAGTGCCGTATACAGATCGTATACGATATTCCCTGTACTGCTGTGTTTGCAGTTGACATCCACCAGCAAAACCCTCATGCTGTCCCTCGTTTCCTGTTACTGTCTGATTCTGCGATCCAGACCAAGCAGTGCATACAGTCGGATCCCCAGCGCAAAAGCCAGATTCTGACTGCGATACTTCCGACGGATATGCGGCATGGTATACAGACGGGTCAGCGCTTCCTCGGAGATATCCAGCCGCCGTGCGACCTCAGAAAACAACGCCGCAGCTTCCTCGTCTGTCAGCGGCGGCGTTTTCAGAATTTCCAGCGCTTCCTCACGTGTCATCTGACCGGTAATGACCAGACTGGACAGCTGTGCGCGGCGGATGTCATAGCCGAACCGTGTTGGTAGCCACCATCCGTCAATGAATTTCGTCAGAAGGTTCTCAAAATGTTTCTGCCGATACACCGCAAGTCCGTACTCGTTTACCAATGTATCGGTCATCTGTTCCTTTGTCAGCGGAACATAATTCAAAAGTGTCAGCGTTTTCACGCCTTTGATATACGGCAGCCAGAATTTGTGCCGGAATCCGGTCGTATAGAGGTATTGTTTTGTCCGACCGCCGCCGTGCCGTTTCATCACATCCAGCAGATAGGTTTTGTCGCCGCTCGGTCCCGCACCGTCATACCAGGAAGCGGGATTGGCCACAAGCTCCGTGCTGATGTTATATCCGTTCAATATATATTTCACGCCGAGCGCTTCCGCCATGGAATCCACCTGCGCAATGAAGGCATGATCCTGCGGCACATCAAGTCCCGCATGTCCGGTGCGGAAAAATGCCAGCTGCATCTGCCGGATCTCATCAAAATCCATGTGTTTTACATGCAGTTCAACACCCAGCTTACCGCAGAGTTTGCGGATATTGCTCTCCGCCGCCGGCAAATTCCACCCTGCATCCACATGCAGTACATACGGACGGAGGTTCCACTGTGTCACGGCCAGATGCAGAAGATAACAACTGTCCAAACCGCCGCTCAAACCGAGAATACAGTCATATTCCCTGCCCTTGCCCAAGGAACGGACCTCATGCAGAATGCGGTTCAGCGTTTGTTCATGGCCCACGCCGTGAGTCCACCACGGTGCAATCCGCTTTTCATATTCTCTGCATCGCGAACATATGCCGTTTTCGTCAAATGTAAGCATTTTGTCGGAGGTGTCCATGACACAGCGCCGACAAACGCGCAACGTGTTCACTGTGTTCATTGTTCTCTCTTTCAGAATCGGACGCTGTTCACTGTATCAGCTGTCTGTGCCGCACGCCATCAGCGCTTCCAGATCATCCACCAAACGTGCTTTTGTAAAATGCGCTTCATAATACTGTTTTGCACGGATGCGCATGTCATCCAGCTCCGTACTCGGTAAAAGCTCCTCACTGATCAATGCAGCCAGCCGCTCTGCATCCTGCTCACAGACAAACCCGCACCGCGCTTCGTCGATCACACGCGCGCTTTCGCCGCCGGCAGCCGCCAGAATCGGTATTCCGCACGCAAGATAGGATGCCAGCTTCGCAGGCAGCACCTTTTCAAAGAACTCGTTTTTCTGAAAGGACAGATAAGCGCAGTCCGCAAAATACGTGTATCGGTTTGCTTCCGCCTCTGTTACCCTTCCAATGAAAGAAACAACGGTCTCAAGACCGTTGTCTGCCACTCGTTTTTTCAATCGGTCCCCGGCTCTGCCATCTCCGACAAGAAACCACCGTACCCGGCTGTCTCTGCATTTTATCGCAGTATCGATCAGCAGATCCAGTCCCTGTGCTTCCCCGAGATTCCCGGTAAAGACAATATTGAAATGCGCCGGAGAATAACATGCCGGGCGCGTCATCGTATCCGTCTGCGGTTCTGTGCAGAACTGCGGCCAGAAGGCCGTTTTTTCTGCCGGAACACCGCGGGCAGTCAATGTCTGCACCACCGATTCGGAGGAGCAGAGAATCCGATCGCTTGCCGCATAAATCCGACGGACTATACGGTTTAAGACGGATATGACCGGTCGGCATCTGATTCCAAGCACAATTTCGGCGCTGTCCGGCCAAAGATCCAGTAAATTATAATATATCGGCGTACCAAACCGTTTTTTATAGGCAACAGCCGGCAAGCCGACCGTGACCGGAGAAAGTCCGTATACAAAAACAGCATCAAATGTCTCGGTACAGTGCCGCACCCATTTGCTGCCTTCGATTGCAATGGAACAGAAATTCAACAGTAATCCGAATGGTGTTTTTCCGCGCGGAAGCACCTTTACCCGCTCAATGCGCACACCCATCCATTCGTTCTCATACGGTACAGAAAAACCGTAACCGTCGTAGATTTTCCCATACGGATACTGCGGATAACCGGTCAAAACCGTAACCTCATGTCCGCGGCGGACCAATTCTGCACACAACGCATTGATGCGAAAGGTCTCCGGGAAAAAATACTGCGTGATGACCAATAATTTCATATCGGTTTTTCCTTTATGCAAATCCTGTATCCCGTTCGCAGATCTGCATCCATCCTGTATCGAGGGCTTACATTCGTTCGCATCGTCTCGTTCATTTGCGGATCGTCAAGCCCCTGTTTCTCCGCCATGCATTCCGGCATCGGCGGTCAGCGCAAAATTTTGACAAATTTTCTCACACATATCTGTGTACATCGCGCCTCATACTAACGTCGGAATCCAAAAGAACGGATTCCCGAAGGAAATGAGACTGCGCGGACGAAAAACGGTCCCGGAGTACATTTCCGGGTCCGAAATTTTTGAAATGATGAGGAGATAAGTCATGTCCAAGTCCAACAAGACGCTCGTTCCCGAAGCAAAGGAAGCAATGAACCAGTTCAAAATGGAGGCTGCCAACGAAGTCGGCGTTTCTTTGAAGCAGGGCTACAACGGTGATCTCACCTCTAAGCAGGCGGGTTCTATCGGCGGCCAGATGGTCAGAAAGATGATCGAATCCTACGAAAACGGTATGAAGAAGTAAGTTTTTCAGACGTTTTTGAACCGAAGAAACAGAATTCTTGTATTTAATTTTGAATTCTGTGACCGTTCGCATAAAGCACCGGGTATCGTTTGGCGGTATCCGGTGTTTTATCATAAAACATACCGGACGGAGCGCAGACGGTACCGTGTTCTCATGCGGATCACATCGTCCTTTAGTATTATATCATATATAATCCGATATATCAAGTAGTTTGTCGAAAAAAGATGCTTTTTTTTGATTTTTTCGGTACACAGCTTGCACAGCGCTCATCAGTCCGCATGTCCGCCAAAACAAAAGGACCGGTATACCGGTCCTTTGTTTTGGCGGAGAAGGAGAGATTCGAACTCTCGAACTATTTTTGGTAGTTACGCGATTTCCAGTCGCGCGCGCTCGACCAACTACGCGACTTCTCCACATTGTTCTGGTCGCTGTTGCTTGACAACATTGTTATTATATCATAAATATTTCTGTTTGTCAATAGAATTTCGGGAAATTTTGGTGGGAAACAAAAAGTTTCTTATTGGAATTCTCTCATATCAGTTCCTTTTCTCAAAATTCCATTCATATTCCATGTATTCAAGCACCGCACCACCATTTGTTAAGAATTTGCCAAAACACAAATTAATTTACTCAAAACACTTGATTTTTCTGATGAAATGTGGTAAAATATAGAGTGAAAAGTATTTTTATGCGGGATGCGTTGCTGAATGCAGTCAATGCATTCCTCAGCTTTATTTTTATATTTTACATTTCCGATATACATCGGACATACCATCTGCGCAGCATCTGTTCTGTCGGCGGAATCCACGCCGCGGTTCGGTTTTCTGCCGTCCGGCAGACGGTTCAATGAAGTATTATAAGAAAAAGAGGAAAATTACCATGGAAAAGTTCAGAAGAATCGGTGTACTGACCTCCGGCGGTGACGCGCCCGGCATGAATGCGGCTGTCCGCGCGGTTGTCCGTACTGCTCTTGATAAAGGTGTTGAGGTTGTCGGTATCTACGGCGGCTACAAGGGTATGATTGATGACGATATGAAGGTGCTCGCACCCCGTCACGTTTCCAACATCATTGCCCGCGGCGGTACATTCCTGTACTCTGCCCGCTGCGATGAATTCCGCTATGAGGAAGGTATGCAGAAGGCAATCGCAAACTGCAAGAACCGCGGCATTGACGGCGTCATTGCCATTGGCGGCGACGGCACCTTCCGCGGTGCTACCGATCTTTCCAACCGCGGACTTCCGACCATCGGTATCCCCGGTTCCATTGACAACGACGTCACTGCAACTGACTATTGCATCGGCTTTGATACCGCAATGAACACCGTCGTTGAAATGTGTGACCGTCTGCGTGATACCTGTGATTCTCACGACCGCTGCAGCGTTGTTGAAGTTATGGGCAGACATGCAGGTCATATCGCCCTGCGTACTGCTGTTGCGTGCGGCGCATCCGCTGTCTGCATCAACGAGCTTCCCTTCGATGAAGAGGCATGCTTTGCACGCCTGATCGAGGAAAAGAACTCCGGCAAGCACTGCTTCATCGTCATCGTTGCAGAAGGCAACGGCGACTATGCAGAACGCCTCACCGAACGCATTGAAGCTGCTACCGGCATCGAATCCCGTTTCACCCGCCTCGGTCATGTCCAGCGCGGCGGCAAACCGACACTGGAAGACCGTCTTGCTGCATCCAGAATGGGTCAGAAGGCCGTTGAATGCCTGCTCGCAGGTCAGAGCAATGTTGTCGTCTGCCAGCGCGGCTATGATATCGTAACTTACGACATCAACTACGCACAGAATATCGACCGCATGTACAAGAAGAAGCTGACCGATGAACAGATCGCAGCGCTCGATCCCAAGGAACGCGAAGAAATGGAAGCATTCTGCCAGATGCGCGCAGAACAGATCCAGGATTTGTACGATCTCGTATATGAGATGGCAAGATAACTCACTTACGTCACAACAAACCGTCACGGATGATTCATCCGCGGCGGTTTTTTGCTTTGCGGAGCGATTTTCAGAAATATCAGATTTTTCAGAGAAATTTTTGAAAAACAGGGAACTTTTTTCGATTTTCAGCGTCTATATACAGTAAAAGGGGATTCATGCCCTGCAAAGCGGCCATACCATACTGATTAGAAAGGAAACACATCATGAAACACTGCTGTTTTCAAAAACATTTGCTCCCAATCCTGCTTTCCCTGCTGATGCTTGTTTTGTCCGCCTGCGCACAGCCGCCGCCGGAGATCAACGAAACAGAAACACCCACCCATGTGCAGATCCGAACGCCGCACAATCCTGACGGTACCTGCTATACGCAATCGGTACTCCTGCCAACGGAAGTCAGCACAGATACGCTGATTCCGCCGCGCTTCACGGTTGTCGGCGAGACGCTGGTACTGACCGGTGCAATTCCCGACACACACACAGCTCTGATCTGGGACCTTGGCTCCAACCTTCTGTATCCTGAACCGCTGACTCCAATGGTTGAGATTCCGGACAGCGATGTCTATCTGCGCACACACATTCCGCTGTCTGACGGCGGTGCGATACAGCTTTTAGAGATTCATTCCTATCCGAACCCCGAAAACCCGGAAGACCTTGTCACCTCTGACACGCTTCTGCTTGCAGCAGATGCGGGAGGCAATATCCGCTTCACACAGTCAGTCAGCGCACTGTTTAACGACGGATATACGCATATGGTCCATCTTCACCGCGATGACAAAACCGGATATCTGTACCTGTCTGAGCCGGAAATCCAGATCCTCATTCTCGACAGTGACGCAAGCGTCCTTGATTGCCTGCCGTGGATCAAAACAGAAAACGCGAGCGGCATTCTCGTCAACGGTGAAGGCGGCAGCGTCTGGTTTGCCGACCGCAGAACCGATATTGCCGAATGGGCGTATTACCGCTACGATCCCGCGGCACATGCATTTGCCAAAGCATCCGAACCGCTCTGGTCCGGCTATCGTATGCATCCTTCCGACAATAGAGCATGGTTTGAGCATACACCGGAAGGTTTTGTAAAACGTCATGCCGGCGACGATGGCACTGTTTCCGAAACGCTGCTTGTCAACTGGGTGCGCTCCGGCTTTACCGATGCCTCCATCCGCGAGACCTATGTGGCATGTGACAGCGACGGGAGCGCCCGCGTGTATGCACTGACAAAGAATTTTGACACCGGCGCGGTTTCTCTGACGCTGTTTGATCCGTATGCAGCATACACCGCCCCCCAAAAGCATGAGCTTCATCTATATGCCGAGGAAACCGTTCACACCTTGCAGGAAACAGTCGTTGCCTTCAACACCGACAACGGACTGTACCGCATCGTTTATACCGATGATCCGTCGGAATCTGATCTGCTGTTTGTCGGGCGGTTCTGGCCGGTTCCGGACGGCATGGCGGTGCTCGACCTCAATTCCTACCTTAACAGCGATACGGTCATCGACCGCGAAGCGCTTGTCCCGGGCATCCTGTCTGCGTTTGAATCGGAAGACGACGCACTGAACGTCTTCTGCCTGCGTGCGGCAGTGCAGCTGGACGAGGCGCCGACGGAGGAAAAAACGTACCCTTACATCAGATCCGCCGCAGAATATCTGATTTCGGTTCTGAGCCATGATCTGTTCCCGGAACAGGCATCGGTTGAGCCGGTGCTCGGCTTTGCCATCCCGACATCCGCCGCCGATCCCGACGGCGCGTGGAAGTTCATCCGCTTTGCCCTGCGCACAGAAACAGCCGAAACCCTGCGCTCCGGTGCGAATGAGGGCTTCTCTGTTATAAACGAGCTTCTCTCGGGTCAGCTGGATGCGATGTACGGCGCGTATGCCGTCCGGCACGGACATCAGATCTCCTTTGCCTATCCAAAAGATCAGGACCCCGAAACCTTTGATCCGATGACCAATGCCAACTTTGCCGATGCCGCCAAACAGGAAGGCGCGTACTATGTCCGCTTTGACCGCGATCAGCGCGCCGTACTGGAGGGCTTTCTCGGTGTGAAGCAGACGGATGCGAACTGACCGCTTCCGCTTTCTTGTGATTTCTTCTGTTTGCGTTCATTTATTATTTACATATTTAGAATATCAGCTTCATATTTTCGCGGTAATATATAATTGTAGTTGCAGAACATAACGAAATGGAGGATGCCCATATGAAACGAACACTCGCGCTTCTGCTTACCGCATTGCTGCTCGCCACATTACCCTCATGCAATAACACCGATACACCGGACATCGACAGCACGCAGGACGGTCCCGTCGCCGTTGATCATGTCTGGCGCTCGGAATACATCCACTATCCCGAAAACGTCCGCGGCACGCCCGATCCGTATACGCTGGACGGTGATCTTCTGACCTTTTCGGGGACACATGTTGTCTCCGAGGAGCCATATCAGACAGAACCGGTCACGCTGACCTTCCATCTGAAAACCCACGAATTCACTGTAACACCCATAGAAACGGCGGAAGAAGAACAAACCCGCTGGGCGCAGTATGATCTTCCTTATGAAGGCGGCGCCATCCGTCTATACTCGGAATTCAATGAAAACACACACGAAGAATCCTATACGCTCTGCCGCGTCGACGGCACAGATGCGGTTCTTTGGGAGATCGATGCCAAGGCGCAGTTTGAGCAGTTATCCGGTGACAGACCGTGGTTTTACATCAATGATGTCCTGCAAAACAGCACAACGGGAACGGTATATCTCTGCTCCGATCAGAACATTGCTGCCATTTCCCCGGACGGCAAGCGCCTTTATGAAATCGCGCTTGACAATTATCTTGACAATATTTTCTCCACCGGCGATGGCACCGTTTACACAATCTTTTACGAATTCGACCCGATCACAGGTTCCGGCGGTTCTGTTATGAAGCCGATCAACGACGCGGCGGGTTCCCTCGGTGAAGCAGTGACGCTTCCCGAAACCGTTCAGATTCAGAATGCCGATATTCATACAGCCCCCGGCTATGACCTGTTCTACAGCAACGACACCGGACTGTACGGCTGGAATATTGGCGAAGCAGAGCCGACCCTGATTTGCAACTGGATCAATTCCGATATGACAGCCAACAATGCACGCAATCTGACACTGCTGTCGGACGCTCTTGCACTGCGCACGGATTATGATCCCGTAACAGGTGAACCGCAGCTGTGCATCATGACACCGATGCCGCCGGAAGAAGTTGTACCGAAGTATCTGATCGAAGTTGCCTATTCCGAAAACGGTTCCAACGAAATGCAAGGCTATGCCGTCGCCTTCAACCGCGAATCCGAGAAATATCGCGTGGTACTCAAGGACTATTCCTCGTATTACGATGACAGCGGAACTGCTGCGGATGTGCTGAACCGCGAAATCATGGCCGGTGACATTCCCGATATCATCGTCGACAGCGGAAACATCTTCGACATGGACAATCTCGCTGAAAAAGGACTGTTTTGCGATCTGTATTCATTCATGGATGCGCCGGGTGCACTTATGACACGGGACGACTTTCTGCCGTGCGTCCTTGCGCCGTTTGAAGCAGAGAACGCTTCCCTGCCGGTGCTGGTTTCCGGCTTTTCCCTGCGTACACTCTATGGCTATACTGATGTGGTCGGTGACCGGCAGCTTTGGACGCTGGACGACATTCTGACCTTGCAGAACACATTGTCACCGGAGCAATACCTGTTCTCCATGTACATCAGCACCGATCCCGAGCATCCGACCGATCCCGGTATGCAGATGCTGACCAATCTCCTTCCATACTCGCTCAGCGCATTCATTGACCGCGAAAACGGTACCTGCTCCTTTGATGACGGGCGGTTTGCGGCACTTCTTCAGTTCTGCCAGAGCTGTCCGATTCTCAATGCGGCTGATCTGGAAAACGGAACCGGAGAGAAATTCCGGGACGGCACACTGGTATTGAAAGAGGAGTCACACCTTTACGAAATCAGTGATTATCTGAAAACAAAGTACTACGATTTCGGCGGCGAAGGCATGGCTGTCATCGGTTATCCGACCGCAGATCCCAATGCGGTTTCCGGTACTGCGATCCAGCCGCATCAGAAATACGCCATTACGGCGGATTCCAACACGCCCGACGGTGCATGGGAATTTATTATGCGTACCTTCGGCGACCCCGGAGAAGACTTTTACTATCACAGATCCGGGTTCCCGTCCGCTCGTGCCGCACTTGACCGCATGTTTGAGGAAGAATCCCGCAATTATTATGTCTTCCGCGAAAACGGCTGGTCCGGTACCTCCATCGGAGAGAATGAAGAATTCAATCTCGAAGATCAGACATGGCTCCAGGATGAAATCGCATCCGGCGGCGTCTTCGGTCATATGTCCGAGGAAGATGAAGCGGAACTGCGAACAATTCTTGACAGCATTACGCTTGTCGCCGACACCGATACCGAAATCATGGAATTGATCCGTGAGGACGCCTCCGCCTACTTTGCCGGCGCAAAATCCTTGGATGAAACCGTCAAAATCATCCAGAGCCGCGTCTCCATTTACGTCTCCGAACACAGCTGATACTACACGCCAAAGGATTGCTGTTTTGCGGCAATCCTTTTCTTTTATTAATTGTTATCATATGTAACGTTTTATATTGACATTTGTGATTTTTTGTGTTATACTTGTAATACGATAATTGTAATGCTTTGAAAGGAGTACCACCATGAAACGAATATTTGCACTGTTTTTGGCCGTTTTGCTGTTATGCTCGATGGTTGCCTGCAATAGCACCCATCAGCCGCGCCCGATTACCGCAGAACGCTCTTCCGTTGATCATGTTTGGAAATCCGAGTATTACCGTCTTCCGGATCAGGTCACAGGTACCCTTGACACCTACACATTTGACGGAACAAACTTCCGTTTTTCCGGGCAACGTAAGATTTCTGATAATCCCCAAAAAGAAGAAGCCGTTTCTGTTACCTTTGATATGGAGGAACGTACTTTTACGGTAACACCAGAATCGACAGAACAGGACAGCGAAAATCAGCAGATACAGCATCATCTTCCCTACGGCACAGACGGTTCTCTTAAGGTTTTATTGACAGCAAATGAGACAGCCGATTCGGAAGCATATGTCCTGCGCCATGTCGCATCAGACAATACCGTTTTATGGGAAATCGACATCCGATCCCTGTTTCAAAATATCACTGAAAACCGATCCCATTTTTTCATCGACGAAATACAGTATGATGAAATTACCCAAACCATATATCTGCGTTCCCTCCATACAATCGTTGCCGTCTCGTCCGACGGAATGCGCTTATACGAGATCGCGGCAGATATGTCTCTTGACAATATTTTCACTTCGGCAGACGGTCATGTCTACGGTGCATTTATCAAACGCAATCCGATGTCCGGGGATATCAAGACGACCCTGCAGCGCATTGATGACAGCAAGCAGGATTTTGCGGATGCCATCACCCTGCCAAAGACGATACAGCTGCAAAACGCAGATGTCCATTTTGCGCCCGGCTATGATCTGTTTTACAGCAATGACATTGGGCTATACGGTTGGAATACAACCGATGCAGAGCCGACACTGCTCTGTAGTTGGGTCAACTCCGATCTGACGCAATATGAAGCTCGTCCGCTGATCGTTCTCTCATCCACACTTGCTGTCCGTGCCGAACGTGACCCGGTCACGCGTGCACCGCGCCTGTGTGTCATGACACCGATTCCGCCGGAAGAAGTGGTTCCCAAATATCTTATTAACGTAGCATATGTCGAAAACATGGCAGATATGCAGCCATTTGCCGTCGCGTTCAACCGTGAATCGGAGGATTACCGCGTTGTTCTGCACGACTATTCCGGCTATGCTTCTCCCGCCGATGTGCTTGCGCTGGAAATTGTTGCAGGTGAGGTTCCCGATGTCATTGTCGAGCTTGGTGGTGCTTTCCACACAGATAATCTTGCGGAAAAGGGGCTATTCCTTGACCTTTACACCTTAATGGATGCCCCCGATTCCGTCATGCCGCGCGATGCTTTC
>SVRM01000142.1 GCA_015064785.1 Oscillospiraceae bacterium | reverse complement strand
GTCCTGCACCATGTCCTTCAGACCGACAGAACCGACGATTTCACGCATATTGCCTTCCATAACCTGCATACACAGCGTGACCAGCTCTGCCTTTGTCATGCCGAGCAGGGATTCCGCCGCACGCTTGAGCATTTCGGGGTCAGAAGAAATCTTGATGTTCGCAACACCGTCGACCGTGACGTTGATGAATTCGTTGGTCGGGACAGCTTCCGATGTCTTGACGTCGACCTGCATGACCTTCAGAGACAGCTTATCGACTCTCTCGAAGAACGGGACACGCCAGCCTGCACGGCCGATCAGAATACGCTTCTTGCCAAGACCGGAGATGATGTACGCAGTATCCGGCGGCGCCTTGAGGTAGCCAATGACGAACAGGACGACGACAAGCACGACGGCGACAATGCCGATCAGTCCGCCGACACCGATGGAGGAAATGAGTTGTTGCAGCATAATATGCTCCTTTCTATGTTTGGGTTCGTACCCTTTCCTTCACAAGAAAACGATTCAGCAGTTCAAATGATTTTGAATCGCTCTCTTATGATGTGACTATATTATATCACACGGTCAAGTGATTGTCAATACCTTTTTGAAGATTTTTCAAAGTTTTTTTGTTTTGTGTTGTTTTATGCGGATTCGTATCATATTATGGTTGACAGACAAGTTAGCAGAAGATCGCACGTCCAAGCCTTCCCTGGTGAGGGAAGGTGTCAAACGCACATGGGGCGTTTGACGGATGAGTCGTTCCTTTGTAACCTCCTCATTCTGATGATGCTGCGGATTCGTATCATATTATGGTTGACAGACAAGATAGCGGAAGATCGAACGTCCAAGCCTTCCCTGGTGAGGGAAGGTGTCAAACGCACATGCGGCGTTTGACGGATGAGTCGTTCCTTTGTAACCTCCTCATTTTGAGATGCTATGGATTATAACAAAATATATACAAATTCTCGTTGTTTTATGTTCTACAGCCTTGCCGCCTTGCTGACGACTCATCCGTCTTTCGACAAAATTGCAGGTACAATTTTATCGAAATCCACCTTCCCTCACCAGGGAAGGCTAAGGCGCGAGTGCGCACCGCAGCCATCCAACCACAAAACCGCCCGGCATCATCTCCGACACCGGACGGTTTCATTCTATGCTTATCAATCAAAAATCAGCACCGTTTCCGGGCAATTGCCGAGATCAGGGTTGTGCAGCCCCGCGTTCACTGCACCGAAGACAAAGCCCATTGCAGGCGGCTCATGCGGCATCGTCAGCTTCTGATCCGGAACGCTGTCCAGATGCGCGGGAATCTTCACCTTATGCGTGCGCAGATAGTCTCCCATGGGTGCGGTCAGATCATCCGCAATCTTCTTCATTGTCGGTCGGCAGATGCGTGCAAAGAAGTCTTCTGCCTCGGCGTGCGTCAGTCGCGGCACATTGAGTGCAGGTTTGCCGTCGACCATTTTGAGAAAACCTTCCTCGCAAAGCCCGGGAATCCCGGCAAGCAGCTTCGGCGGATAACCGACTGCGGCAGGATCGATGCCCTTTTCGAGCAGATATGCCATCTGCAAAAACGCTTCTTCATTGTCCATAAATGTATGACAGCCGAGAGAATCGAGCTTCCCAAAACCATATGGATTAAGCGCCGTATCATAAGTGAACATCACAAGATCACGCCCGCCGGCATAGCTGTCGATCACCGTTCGACGCACACCGCCCAGACCCCAGTTCTCGCGTGAGCGGTAAGCCTGCGGCATCTCATCCTCGTTCGATGTCATGTCCGACACCGTGCCGAACGCAATCCACCGTCCGCCGTTGGGACGTTCCGGGAAAATCTGCGGCGTTCTGTACGGCTCCCCGGCGTTCCAGACCGCAGATACCGTGATGTCAATCAGCATAAACCGCTCCAGCCGCTCCGAATAGTAATCGGTCTTCTTCAGCGATTCCACCGCAGCTCCAATGTGTTCCAGATACATTTCCATGTTCTCATCACAGAACCGCGCCTTGTCGGGATTGCTGATCCAGTGGTCGCGCAAGGTATAAATGATAAAATCGGTGTAAACGCGCCCGTCCCCAGTCCGCTTCATCAGCTGCTCACGCACCAGTTTTTCCACAACAGGCTCGACATACGCCGCCGCAACACCGATTGCCCGTGCCAGCTCGACCACTGCAAGCGGCTTCTCATACGCCGCAATCAGAAGATTCTGTCCAAGAACATCGTTTTCTACAAGGTTCATCGGCTCCATGTTCGCTCCGCATGATCCGCTGTTGCAGATTTTCAGAAACTTTGGCATATAGGATTGCTCTGTATAGGTTTTCATTTGTTCCATTCCCTTCTTCATCTGTTTCCGTCCGTAATCAAGACGACTTTTGACGGTTCCGGGCGGAATTCCAAGCGATGCAGCGATATCGGCAACCGTTTCCCCGCGGAAATAGTGCCGCACCGTGATGACGCGGTACTGCTCTGACAGAAACGCAACACTCTGCCGGATCGCCTCTGCCTCCTCCGAGCGCAGAAGATCTTCGTCAATCTCTGTGTCATCGGGAATGTCAAAGTCTTCCCCGATCGATACAGTGACTGCACGGTATTTACGCCGCAGACGGTCATTCCACCGCCGCCGCTGAACAGAAAACAGCCATGACCGCAGATCGTCAATCTGACCGCCGCGCGCAAGGTACGACAGTGCCGCCAGCTGTGTTTCACTTGTCAGATCCTCGGCATCCGAGACATTGTCACACAGCCGCATCGCCGCTGACAACAGCACCTCGGTGTACGCCGCCACCGCATCAAAGCCCGCCTGCATCCAAGGATTCCTCCCTTCTCATGTTCTGATGAGCGCTCTCACCTATAAAGTCGCGGAAAATCAGGTTCGGTTCGATGAAAAAGGAAAATTTTTGGGGATTTTGAATTTTTATGGGACGAACACGATGATGTGCGCACCACATTTCAAGCCTTCCCTGGTGAGGGAAGGTGGATTTCGATAAAAGCGCCCCTGCGATTTTATCGAAAGACGGATGAGTCGTCAAGACGGCTGTAATGCTGTACAGAGTAAAGCAACGAGATTTTTGTTTCTTTCAATATCGTCAAAACAGAAAGTAACAAAAGAACGACTCGAATCCGTAGAAGATGGCAAAGCCATCTTCGGAAGAAAGCTCCGCTTTCTTCGTCACCTCTCCCTGACCAGGGAAGGCTAAGACACGAGTTCGCACAACAACCGCCAGCATCCATCCCAGCTTACATCAGCGCCCCTCAAACCAAATCTTCGACTCGCCCAGCTGCTCCACGGATTCTCTGATTCTTTGTCTCTGGTTTCCGTGCTCGTAGGTCATCACCCACGGTGCCTGCATAAAGCCGAGCAGATGTCCGTCGGAGATGTGTTCTTTACAGTATTTGGTCAGTGCCAGCATATTGTCGGGCGTGGAGTAGTTGCTTCCGGTCGGTACCTGATCGTAGCCGTGTGCATCAAGCACATCGAAACATTCAAGCACACGCTTGTGCCACTCCCCTGCATCCGGACCGAAGCCCATTCCATAGTACCAGTTGGACTGCAGGACATCCCGCGGCATCTTTTCAAGGAATTTTTCGCGGTGATCCCACATATAGTCCGACCAGATCCACGGACGTGCGCCGCCGCGTTCCGTGCATTCAATCAGGTAGTACAGATCGTGCCACCACAGATCATGGTTGCGGATGATGCAGTAATCGTAGTTGCGCTGATGCGCTTCGGTTTCCTCGTCCATACCGAGATGGAAGAAGCGCGGCTTGAAGATGTCGCAGACCTCGGCAATCAGATCGGCGCAGACCTGATAATAAATGCGCGTCGACAGCATCCGGCTGTATTCCCCAAGCCAGATGTCGTGACAGGCGGAGAAGTTCAGCTTCGGAATGATCTCAATACCCATAGCACGCGCCCGTGCAAGTTCACCCTCCAGCTGCTCGCGTGTCCAAGAGCCGTTCACTGCCAGCTCCGGGTGAGATTCGTATTTGAGTCCCTCTCCAACGTCTAAAATGATCATGTTAACGCCGACCGAACGCTGCTGCTCCAGCGTTTCGTGCCACATGTCAAGATCAAAACGCAGCGTTGAAGATGCCACAGCACCCGGCTCGTTTTCGCGTCCGCGTGTGTTGCCCTCCTCGTTCCACATATTCGTACCGAAGTGAATCAGAGTTGACCAGATTTTTTCTGCCATGATTGTTTTCTCCTCTTAACTGTGTGATTTTGAAAAAAGAAGCCGCGCGGGCTTCTTCTTTCGTAAGTTGTAATCTTATCATTCAAACGATGAGAACACTTCAACCGCCTTGGCAAGACGCTTGACAGATGCCTTTTCATTGGACTTGTAGTAGGATGCCCACGTATTGATCTGCGATCTGCCGATCATATGGTCCAGCGTGTAGACAAGACCCCATTCATCGTAAAGGTCAGCAAAGTCACCGGTTCTGCCGTCGTAGATGATGTCGATCATCTTTGCAGAGTCCTCGTCACGCGCACCCTTCTGCTTGATGGCAACGTCATAGACTGCTGGACGGATGGTCTTGTAGCCTTCTGCCGCCAGTGCTTCGAGAATAATGGAAGCACGTTCAAAGTCCTCGTTGAGAACCGGAACTGCGAGACAGTCAGAATGTGCGGATGCGTGAGAGTAATAGTTTTCCTGTGCCTCGTCGTACTTGGGCAGCGGAATGATACCGTAGTCATCTTCCATTTCACGGAACTGTGCGCCGATACAGGTCGTGATCTTGTCGACGTAAAGCAGTGAACGTCCGTCGAGGAACGCCTGCGATCCGATATCGTTGCCGACCATGGAATAGTCGTATGCACAGACCATATCATACATCTTGTTGACGATGTTGGTCATCTTTTCGGTGTTGATGCAGAGCTCCGGTTCACCGGCGTCGTTGATCTGCGTCGTCGGCTGATCCATCGCAACCTGGAACTGGAACATGAAGCCGGCGTTGCCCGTGAATGCAAGTTCGTCCTTGTCAAATTCGATCTTGCCGTCACCGTTGAGGTCGGCACCGAAGGACTTGACGATTTCCGTCATCTTGTCGATGGTCCACTTGCCTTCCTTGACGAGATCGTAGAAGTTGACATCGAGCTGATTGCGGGTCAGGGTCTTGTTGAACAGAATGATCGAAACCTCGGTGATGTTATCGACGTTGACCGTACCGTTGATGACAAAGTACTTGTCAAAAATCGAGTAGTTTTCAATCAGATACTTGTTCCACCACGGCTTGTCAAAATCGAGGTATTCCAGCGTGTTGACATCGGCACAGAGCTGCTGAAGTGCGAGGTCTCCGAGGAAGCGGAAGTGATGAATAGCAAGGTCGGCAATTGCGTCGCCCGCCATCAGGGAGTTGGTCAGAACGGAGATGTCCTCGCCCTCTGCCATTTCCGGTTCACGGATGACACAGTTGAAGCGATCCTCAACCGTCTTGTTGCGTGCAAAGACCGCGTCGTCCACGACCTCACCCGTTTCCTCGAGCTGCCAGACACCGTCCTTGTGTCCGCCGGCACAGCAGCCGCGCGTGTAGATCTTGTATTCATAGCCGCCGAAATCCTTTTCAGGCAGATTATCCTTGAGTGCAGGATCTTCCTCGGTTACCGCTTCGGTCACACCGCCGGTTGCCGCGTCGGTGACTGCATCGGTCTTTCCCGCGTCACTGTCACCGCAGGCGGAGGTAACACCCATTGCAAGCAGCAGAAGTGCCGTCAGACACACTCGGATATGTTTTGCGTTTTTCATAGTGATACTCCTTTTGCATTGAATTTTTATGTTATTATTATACAATGATTTGTTAGAATTGTCAAGGGGCTTCGTGAATTTTACAAGTCACAAGAACGGGCGATTCGTGAATCGCCCCTACATACATTGAGAACCCACAATTTCTAATTCCTAATTCCAAATTTCTCCCTGACTCTCACAGCCCTCTCATATGCCTGCGCAAGATATTCCTCAAAGCTCCATGCGGCATATCCGTCATGCGTATGACGATCCGGCTTGTTCTGCGAGGTCAGCTCAAAGGTCAGTTCACCGCGATAGCCGACAACCATCAGACGGTCGGCGATGCCCTGCCAATCTGCAATGCCATCGAAAGGCAAAAGATGCGCGTCGTCGAGCCACGTGATGTTGTTTTCGTCGGTAATGCCCATGTTGTCGTTGAGATGCGTCGCAATCAGACGATCGCCCCAGCGCGTGATCAGATCGCGGCTGCGGTTGTAGCACATCTCGTGTCCCGTGTCAATGCAGAAGCCGACGGCGGGGTTATCGGACAGTGCGTCCATGAGCAGCTCCAGATACTCCTCACCCTCGGTGTTTTCCAGAGCAAGTTTCACGCCGATGTTCTTTGCGTAATCCGCAACACGCCCGAACCGCTTGACACCCCATGGATTGGGATTATGCGTATCAAAGCCGATGAACGCGTGGGCAACCGTGATCGGAATGCCGTTTTCGGCACAGGCATCAAGACAGCGACACAGCTCGTCAGCAACGTCCTCCCCCTCTTGACCTGCTTCCCACATCCGGTTGGCTCTCGTAAACGGCGCATGCAGAGACTGATAGATCATGCCGTTGTCCGATACAATCTTTGCCCACTCACTGATGGGAGCATGATCCGACCATCCGGTAAACACACCGTCAAATCCGGCTTTTTTGATCAGCGGAATCTGTTCTTCTGTCGGGACAGGATAGCCCATCCCCGTTGCTAAAATCAGTTTTGCGTTTTTCATGGTTTCAAACCTGCTTTCTGCTTGATTTTCTTCATTATAACATATCTTGCGGAGAATTTCTATAGGTTTGAAAAATTATATTGACAATCCACCGAAAATCCATTATAATGAACATAACCAAAACAACGAAAGGAAGATTTCCAATGAAACTTTCAAGAAATTTTATCTCGGCAAATACCGCGATGTGCGAGCTTTCCGCATGGGTCGCCGCGCCTTA
>SVRM01000013.1 GCA_015064785.1 Oscillospiraceae bacterium | reverse complement strand
GGGTCACGCAGGAGTCGTAGACACCGTAGAAGTCGTTGTCCTCAATCAGAATGTCATTGCCGGATTCCCAGAACTCAACGGCATTGCCGAAGCGGATGAAAAGCTCTTTGTTCCAGACACAGCCGCCAATCATGCGGAACGTGCAGCGGCGGACGGTGACACGGTCAGCGTGATCGCCAGCCAGCGCGTGAACGCCGGAGCCGAAAAATTCAATGTCTTCAATGACCATGTTGCTCTTGAGCCAGCCAATCCGACGACCGCCCCAGTGCGCAAGCTCAATGTGTGCATATACCTGGGCAGGATTGCCGACAGAGTACAGAAGCAGCTCCTGTTCGGTCGGTACTTCCTTTGGATGGTTGCTTTCGCCGAAACGGCTGTCCCAGAAGTCCCCCTGTGCGCACAGTCCTGCGCGTTCCCAGCGCAGCGTCGCACCGTCCAGACGCGCATTGCGCTCGTGTGGTGCGAGTGTATGCCACGGACGGTCGTTGTCGGATTTCTTTGTGAAAATGATGTTGCCGACATCGCCCATCGTCGGATAACGGTACCGCCAGATGTTTGGCTCGGTTTCCTCCCAGTCGGATGGGTCAGAGGCGTCAAGCGAGCCGCAGAAAACCGGCTTGTCGCCCTCGCCGTATGCGCCGTAGGTGATTGGCGCACCGTCCTCCCCCGCAAATGATGGGAACATCTCGCGGAAAATGCAGCCGCGGCGGAACAGCACTGTGTCGCCGGGAGCTGGGGTCAGACCGGAGGCATGGGGATGTGCGGTTTGAGGGCTGAGACCGTCGGGGGTGGGAGTATTCAGTGTCGGATCAATGTACCAGATTGCCATGATGTGTCCTTTCTTTTTGTCGGATGTGTATGGTATCCTCTATTTGTTGTTATAATAATCGATTGCAAAATTGCATTTTGCAATCGGTTTCATCGGGCTGACGCAGCCCGATGACTCCCTTTGGTCGCTTTGAAGGTGTCTTTTTGGGCGGGAAACCCGCCCAAGCGACGCAATTTGTTTATATATCGCCCTTTGGGCGATGAAGGTAGGCAATTTTGCAATTGCCTATTGTTGTTATAATGATACTATAAATCCATGCAGAAATCAAGCGTTTTTGAGAAAAGAGCAGAAAATGATAAATTCCTATTATTCCTATTGAAATTATAGGAATTGTGTGGTATAATAGTGCCGGCAACAAAGAAAGGAGCGATGTACGGTTATGATGATTTCAACCAAGGGAAAATATGCCCTGCAAACGATGATTGATCTTGCACAGCAGGCAAGACTGTGTGCATGTGAGGATACGGAATGTACCTGTGTGTCGCTGAAAGCCATTGCCGAGAGGCAGAATATCTCGATGAAATATCTGGAATCCATTGCGGCACTGCTCAACCGCGGCGGACTTGTCAAAAGCACGCGCGGCAAGGACGGTGGTTACCGCCTTGCAAAGCCTGCCGATCAGATCACGGTTGCCGAGGTTATGGCAATCACGGAAGGTTCGCTTGCTCCTGTGTCGTGCCTGGATACCTGCTCGGACGGTCAGTGCGTCCATGCTGACGGCTGTCTGACACTTCCGATGTGGCAAAAGCTCGATGCGGTCATCGATGAATTTCTGTCCGGCGTGACGATCGCCCACATTCTTGACCGAAATATTTGACAGTGATGACGCTGTCACGAATTGTTTACAAATTCCTATCCGGAAAGTAGGGATTATATATTGACAAGAAGAACAGAATATGTTATAATTCCTACGTAAAAGATAGGAAATAAAAAATCCAGATTTTACCTACTATATTGAATTGACACAACAGGAGATGATCCGATATGTTTGTATATGCAGATAATGCCGCAACGACGAAAATGTCACAGACGGCACAGAAAACCATGATAGAAGCAATGGAGCGTGTCTGGGGCAACCCCTCCAGCCTCCATACCACAGGTCAGGAAGCCAAGGAAGCGCTCGAGGGCGCGCGCGAAACGATTGCCCGCCTGCTCGGTGCCGATTCCCCGCGGGAGATTTATTTCACCTCCGGCGGCTCGGAAGCGGACAACCAGGCAATCCGCTCTGCCGCATTCTACGGCGCAAAGAAGGGCAAAAAGCACATCATTTCGACCGCATTTGAGCACCATGCTGTGCTTCATACACTCAAAAAACTCGAAAAGGAAGGCTTTGAGATCACGCTGCTCGATGTCCACGAAAACGGTGTTGTCACAGCGGAACAGGTCAAGGAAGCCATCCGTCCCGATACGGCACTTGTTACCGTCATGTATGCCAACAACGAAATCGGTACAGTACAGCCCATCCGTGAGATCGGCGCGGTCTGCCGCGCGGCCGGCGTTCCGTTCCATACGGATGCCGTACAGGCTGTCTGCCACATTCCCGTCAATGTCAAGGAAGACAACATCGACATGCTGTCTCTCTCCGCACATAAATTCCACGGTCCGAAGGGTGTCGGCGTGCTCTATGCAAAGCGCGGAACCCTGCTTGCCAACCTGATCGAGGGCGGTGCACAGGAACGCGGCAAGCGTGCCGGTACCGAAAACATTCCCGCGATTGTCTCCATGGCGGAAACCATGCAGGAAGAGCTTGCAAAGATGGATGCGGTCAATGCATCGATCATTCCGCTGCGTGACAAGCTGATTGCAGGACTTTCCGAAATCCCGCACAGTCGCCTCAACGGTGACCGCAATGCGCGTGTTCCCGGAACGGTCAACTTCTGCTTTGAGGGCATTGAGGGCGAGTCTCTGCTTCTGATGCTCGACGAGGAAGGCATTCAGGCGTCCTCCGGCTCCGCATGTACCTCCGGCTCACTCGATCCCAGCCACGTTCTGCTGGCGCTCGGTCTGCCGCATGAGGTCGCACATGGCTCGCTGCGTCTGTCGCTCTCTGAAGAAAACACAGAGGAACAGATCGACCACATCTTGGCGGTTGTCCCGAAGGTTGTTGCGTACCTGCGCGATATCTCTCCCGTCTGGGAAGCCCTGGAAACCGGCGAGAGACCGCATCTGCTCTGATGATCTGAATGATTTTGAATATGTACAGTCTGAAAGGAATATAAGAGAATGGCATTATACAGCGAAAAGGTCATGGACCACTTCAAGAACCCCCGCAACGTCGGTAAAATGGAAGATGCAGACGGTATCGGTGAGGTCGGCAACGCAAAGTGCGGCGACATCATGAAGATGTACCTGAAAATTGAGAACGGTATCATCGTCGATGCAAAGTTCAATACCTTCGGATGCGGAAGCGCCATCGCAACCTCCTCCATGGCAACGGAGCTCATCAAGGGCAAGTCGATTGAAGAAGCACTGACGCTGTCCAACAAGGCGGTTGTCGAAGCACTCGACGGACTTCCGACCCACAAGATTCATTGCTCCGTCCTCGCAGAAGAAGCAGTCAAGGCGGCAATCCGCGACTACTATGACAAGAACGGCATTGAATATGACAAGGAAAAGTTCTGTGACGGTGACTGCGCACACTGCCATGCGCATGACGACGAAGAACTCTGATCCTGCCATCAGCGGAAGCTGCTGCAAACAGATGCGGCGGCTTCCTTTTTTATTCTTTTCTTTCCTGCGGATGCCCGGCGGATGCTTGACATTTCATGTACGGTGTGCTAAAATATAGGAAATAACAGCTTTGGAGGAACAGATCAATGAAATTCCACAGACGTTTCTTTCTGACCGTACTTCTGCTGCTCGGACTTGGTCTTGTACTGTGTGCATGTCAGAGTGACGGGAACCCGGATGCGGCCGACAGCAGTGCCGGTGCCATGACCGATGAAGACATTGCGGCAGATTCTGCGGATGGAGCATCTGTGATCACGGTACACGGTGTGGACTATACCGACACAGTACTGGATGAGGGAGATATCAAGCGCTGGGCAAACGAAAACGATCTTGACAATGAGGCCTGCTCCATGCCCGGCATCATTGTTTCTCCGTATTTTTCAATGACGGCAAACGGCGTGGACATTCCCGTGTTTGCAGAGCGCACGGCAAACGGTCCGCATAACCTTGCGTATATCGAGGTGGACGGTGTCGGCGAGGATGGTGTATTTTCACTGAATGTGGAGCTGGAAGCGCATACTGAGCGGAAAGATCCCGTTGTGCTTCCCGAGAGCAGCGGTGTGACTGCTGTTTCCGACGGCAAAAAAACAACCGCCAGGATTACGTCATTTGGTTCTTATACCTTTACCTTTGATAAGGGACTGTCAAACGACGGTTCTGCGCTGCCCTTGACCGTCATGGTCAAGCCAAAGGAGCTGTCCGAATACGCAAACTACAAAACCCGCGAAATCGAGCCGGGAACGTATCCGCTCGGGGAGTTGGATCTGTCTACCCCCGGTTCGCTGTACTACTTCAAAAAAGGCGTATATGAAATTGACTGCATCAACATTGCAACGGGAAACATCATTGTCTACTTTGAGCCGGGTACGCTGTTGGTCGCAAAACCGCTGACGCTGGATGAAAACGGCACACCGATGGCACAGCATGTCATTGCCGGATGGGGACAGTTCGGCGTCAAAATTCTCGGTCATGCGGCGGTTGACCTGTCGTACCGTCCGCGTACCGGCGTCATTTTCTCCTTTGACAAAATGAGTCTGCTTGAATTCGGCGGGCTGAACGTCGTCAATTCCAACAACTGGACCTGCTGCTTCACCGGATGTGAGGATATGGTCATCCGCGACCTTGCGCTGATCGGCTATAAGACGTATTCTGACGGCGTCATGCTGTCTGACTGCAAAAATGTCACGGTGGACGGCTGTTTTGTCCGTACCGGCGACGACGCGCTGGAGGTCAAGTCCACCTCCGACGGCAGTGTACGCACGGAAAACGTGCTGTTTCAGAACAACGCCGTCTGGACGGACAAGGGCATTGCCTACGGATGCGTTTATGAGTCAAACTTTTCGCAGAGCGGCGTAACGTGGAAAAACAATTCCGTCGGATATGCACTTGCCAATTGGTCACAGCATCTTGGATGTGCGACGATCTCGATCAACGGCGCAGACCCCTTCGTTGAGGATTATGATATGCACTTTGCGGATCTTGAAATCTATTATTCCCGCTGTCCGGTCATTACGCTTGTCATGCACAACGGCGGCAGCATTCACGATATCCATTTTGAGAATATTACCGCAAAGGAAGTCAAGCTCAATTCTGCTGTGTCGAAGTCCTATATCGATATCTGGATCAAGAACGAGGACGGCGGCGCACTGACGGACTTTGTCCTTGACAATCTGTATTTTGACAATATCTCCTATAACGAAACAGCGCTGACTGCGGACAATGCTGATGACGAGATCCGATTCAGTGTCCCGAATGACTACCCGGTCGATCACTCGATTCTCCACATCAATACAAAATGAGAGGAACATTATGTTTACAAACGAACATGAACTCAATTACGCACTGTCTGAACCGAGTGACGCACTGGTTGCCCGCATGGCGAATATTGACGGCGATATCATGATTCTCGGGGCAGGCGGCAAGGTCGGACCGTCACTGGCGGTTATGGCAAAGCGCGCCGCCGATGCAGCCGGAACCGGACAGAAAATTTTTGCGGTTTCCCGTTTCACCGATCCGTATGTCATCGAATTTCTGCGTGAGGCAGGCGTGGAAATGATCACTGCCGACCTGACCGATGAGGCACAGATCAAGGCATTGCCGAAGGTGAAAAACATCATTTTTGCACTCGGCCGCAAATTCGGCACCGGCAAGGAAGCCTGCGAAACATGGCAGATCAATGTCGGTGTTCCCGCGCTGATCACACGCCAGTTCGGCGATGCCAACTATGTTGTCTTCTCGACGGGCAATGTCTACCCGATGCGGACACCGGCGGAGGGTGGATGCGACGAAACTACTGCCCCCGATCCCGTCGGCGAGTACGCCATGACCTCGCTTGGCAGAGAGCGCATCTTTGAATATGCCGCAAAGCATTACGGCGCAAAGGTACTTCTGTTCCGGCTGAACTATGCCGTGGACCTGCGGTATGGGGTGCTTTATGACATTGCTGAGCGAATCTGGCATGACGAGCCGGTGACACTGCATGTTCCGGCGTTCAACTGCGTCTGGCAGAGATACGTCAACGAAGCGGCAATCGGGTCGCTGACGATGACCTCAACCGAAGTTGAACGGCTCAATGTCACAGGTCCTGAGCAGTATTCGACACGTGAGGCCGCCGAAAAGCTCGCAGCCGCCCTTGGCAAGCCGGTGAGATTCCTTGACGATGAAGGTACCTGCGGACTGTTGTCCTGTGCTGACAAGTGTGTCGCCGCGTTCGGTATGCCGGACAAAACGGTGGATGAAATGATCCTTCTGCAAGCCGAATGGATGAAGTCCGGCGGCAGACAGCTTGATAAACCGACCCATTTCCAGGAAACGAAAGGAAATTTCTGATGAACAGTGAAAAAAGAGCGCTTCTTTGCGGCGGTGCTTTTCTGCCGGCCATGCCGCTGGCACTGGACGAAAACCGCAAGTTTGACGAAATCGCCCAGCGCAGATTGATCCGCTACTACCTTGCCGCTGGTGTTGATGGCGTTGCTGTCGGCGTCCATACGACCCAGTTTGAGATCCGTCTTCCGGAAATCAATCTCTTTGAGACGGTTCTGCGGGTCTGCATGGATGAAATCCATCAATATGAAGAAAAAACCGGTCGTGCGGTGCTGGCAGTCGCCGGTGTCTGCGGACCGATCGAGCAGGCAGTAGGAGAAGCCAGACTTGCAAAGTCGCTCGGTTATGACGCGGGACTGCTCAGCCCCGGCGGACTTTCTGACCGGGACGAGGCATATCTGATTGAGAGAACCCGTGCCGTTGCTGACATTCTCGATGTCGTGGGCTTTTATTTGCAAACGGCGGTCGGCGGCAGGGTGTTTACCTATGACTACTGGCGGCAGATCTGTGAGATTCCCGGCGTTGCGGCAATCAAATGTGCCGCGTTCGACCGATATCTGACGCTGGATGTTGCACGTGCCATCGCGGCCACCGGAGGACGTGTGGCACTGTATACCGGCAATGACGATTCGATTGTGACCGATCTTCTGACGGAGTATCAGTTTGTCATTGACGGAGATGAAAAAAAGGTTCGCTGTGTCGGCGGTCTGCTGGGACACTGGTGTGTCTGGACGCATACGGCAGTGCAGTATTTCCGTGCCATCCGTGCACTGGAACCCGGTGCGCCGGTTCCCGCATCGTATCTGACGCTTGCCGCACAGGTAACCGATGCTAACAGTGCGTTCTTTGATACAAGAAACAACTTCTCCGGATGCATTGCAGGGGTTCATGAGGTACTGCGCCGTCAGGGGCTTTTTGCCGGTATCTGGTGCCTCAATCCCGACGAAACCTTGTCTCCCGGACAGAGCAAGGAAATCGATCGCGTGTATGCCATGTATCCCAAACTCAATGACGATGCGTTTGTTGCCGATTTCCTTGCAAAAGAACAGGAGATGGGTGCATGAGTGCGGCATTGGCGTTTGAAATCCATGCGGCGGCAGGAGAGATGCAGCCGCAGCTTCAAAAGTGGTACCGGCATCTGCACCGGCACCCCGAAATGGCGCATAAGGAATTCCAGACCAACGCTTACATCCGCGCTGAGCTTGATAAGATGGGAATTTCCTATCTTGCACCAAAGGACAATATCACCATTGCGGTGGTTTCAGCAAACAAACCGGGGGAGACAATCGGCTATCGCTTTGATACCGATGCGCTGATGGTTGAGGAGCAGTCCGGTTTGCCGTATGCTTCAGAAAATCCCGGTATGATGCACGCCTGCGGGCATGACGGACACATCGCCGTCGGTCTCTGCACGGCATATCTGCTCAAAACCCATCCGGACGATTGGAGCGGCACGGCAAAGCTGATTTTCCAGCCGGCAGAGGAAGGCGAGGACGGCGCGGACCGCGTCATTGCAACCCATCTGGTTGATGATGTTGACCGCTTTTTCTGTCTGCATTTCTGGAGCGCATATCCCACAGGACACTTGTGTGTGTCAGAGGTGACAACCAGCGCCGCGGTCAATATGATGGAAATCCGCATTCACGGCAAGGGCGGACACGGCGGAATGCCGCAGGTCTGTCACGATGCGCTGGTTGCGGGTGCGGAACTGGTCGGCGCATTGCAGACCGTCGTGTCGCGCGTTCTGCCGCCGACGACACCATCGCTTCTGACGATTGGCTCGTTTCATGCGGGTACACAGGGCAACATCATTGCAGGGGAAGCCGTTCTGCGTGGAACGCTGCGTACCGTCAATGAAGATGACCGCAGAAAAGCGGAGGATGCCATTGCCGCCATGGTGCATCACATTGCCGCCATGCACGGCTGTACCGCGGAGATTGAGAACCGCCGGATGAGTGATGCTGTCACCAATGCGCCCATTCCGACCGGGATCGCACGCCGTGCGGCAGAGCTTCTGGCAGAACAGGATCCCGCGCTGTGTCCGGATGAGCAGAGAACGATGATGACCGGCGACGACTTTGCCAACTACGGCAGAATTGCACCGTATGTCTATGCACAGCTTGGTACCGCCGATCCCGAAAAGGGAACAGACGCACCGCTGCACAACGCGAAATTCCGGCTCGATGAGGATATGCTCCCTGTCGGTGCGGCGTGGATGACGCTGTGTGCGATGGTGTAATCATACAAACAGATCAACAATCATAAAAAAGGAGAATACAACCATGTTCAACAAATTAACCGATTGCTTTACCATGTCCAACGGCGTCAAAATTCCGTGCCTCGGCTACGGTACCTGGCAGACTCCGACCGGTGAAATTGCTCGCGACAGCGTCAAGGCTGCCCTTGACGCAGGCTACCGCCACATCGACACCGCTGCCGGCTACGGCAACGAAGACAGTGTCGGCGAGGGTATGCGCGCATCCGGCGTTGCAAGAGAAGACATTTTCTTAACGACCAAGCACTGGATCATGGAGCGCGGCTACACAAAGACCATCGCTGCCATCGATGCTTCCCTGAAGGCACTCGGCACCGATTACATTGACCTCTACCTCGTTCACTGGCCCTGTGTCGAAAAGTCCCATCCGAACTGGAAGGAAATCAACGCGGCAACCTGGCGCGGCTTTGAAGATGCCTACAAGGCAGGTAAGCTCCGTTCCATCGGCGTATCGAACTTCCTGCCCGAACACATTCTGGCACTTAAGGAAACCTGCACGGTCAAGCCGATGGTCAACCAGATCGAATTCCATCCCGGCTATTATCAGCCGGAGCTGACCCGCTGGAGCATCGAACACGGTATGGTCGTCGAAGCATGGTCGCCGCTCGGATGCGGTGCGGTGCTCGGTGATCCGACCGTTGCAAAGATCGCCGCAAAGTACGGCAAGTCCCCGGCACAGGTCTGCATTCGTTTTGCACTGCAGTACGGTGTTCTCCCGATGCCCAAGTCTACCCATGCTGACCGCATTGCCGCAAATGCCGATGTCTTTGACTTTGCGCTGGCTGAGGAAGATATGATCGCGCTGATGACGATGCCTCCGCTCGGCTACAGCACCTACCATCCGACGGAAGCACCGGCAGACACCCTGTTCGGCGGCGCATACGACATCGACTGAGGCTTCTGACCTGCGGTTTTGTGTCGGTTTGACGGTTACGCCGTGGAAACCGATCTCAATGCCTCAGACAAAGAGATAATCATCATGACAGATTCTGTATACCAATCTCATGCATACAAACGTTCACGCCGTGCCTACTGTATGCAGGCGGCGTTTGAGTACTTTATCGCCATTCTTGTTTCTGATGCATACCTGGCAAAGCTCCTGACCCACATCGGTCTGGACGACTCGCTGATCGGTATCATCGCATCGTTCATTTCCGCTGCATTTCTGTTTCAGCTGACCTCGGTATTCTTTGTCCAGCGAATCCGGAATGTCAAGCGCACCGTCATTTTCTTTAACATTCTCGGCTGTCTGCTGTTTGTCAGTCTGTATCTGATTCCGTTTCTGCCGGGAACGGTTGCCTTCAAGTCAGCATTGGTCATCGTCTGTCTGCTGTTGGCGTATTTCGGCAATTATTTCGTTGCGTCCATGCTGTTCAAGTGGGCAAATTCGTTTGTCGACCCGAATAAGCGCGGGGAGTATTCTGCGACGAAGGAAATGATTTCGCTGCTGTCCGGCATGGTGTTCACGCTGGCGGTCGGCATGGTCATTGACCGGCTGGAAGCGCTGGACCGTCTGACCGCAGGCTTTCTGTTCATTGCCTGCGCCGGGCTGATTCTGTCGGTCTGCTGCTTTGTCTGTCTTCTGATGATCGGCGGCGATGTCAGGAGTGCGGGTGACACCGCTGATACAGAGACAGCCGAACCCGCCGCACCGCGCCATTCTCTGCGCGATGTCCTTGCCAATACGCTTGGCAACCGCAGCTTTGTCAATGTTGTGATTCTGATGTCTCTGTGGCATATGGCACAGTATCTGACGGTCGGCTTCCTCGGTACGTTCAAAACCACCGATCTGCTCCTGTCGGTCGGTACGGTACAGCTCATCAACATCGGCAGTAATCTCGTCCGGTTCTGTATTTCCAAACCGTTCGGGCGTTATTCCGATAAAACCTCGTATGCGCGCGGAATGCAGCTTGCGATGATGCTTGCCGCCGGTGCATTTTTCATCAATATCTTCACGACGAAAACCACCTGGTGGTGCATCATTCTGTACACGATTCTGTACAATGCCAGCTTTGCCGGCACCAATCAGAATTCATACAATATTCTCTACAGCTATGTCAACGCAGATTATTTTGTCGAAGCGATGGCGATCAAGAACAGTATCTCCGGCGTGCTCGGCTTTGCCGCATCGCTTGTCGGCGCAAAGGTGCTGTCGGCGATTCAGGCAAACGGCAATGCTGTGTTCGGAATTCCCATGTACGGTCAGCAGCTGCTGTCGCTGATCTCCTGTCTGATGGTGCTGATCTGCATTCTGTTCCTGCGCTGTGTCATAGCACGGCAGAAGGTCATGAAGCAGTAACGGCACACCTTCAAAAAATATTTACAAAACAATGCAGGCGAAAAGCTTGCATTGTTTTCTGTTTTATGATACAATGATGACAACAATTCCATGCAGAGGACATATAAATAATGAAGAAAATTATCAATCAGACATACGACGAAGAACGGGCTTTATACGCATCCGATGGGGTACTGTGTGAGAACTGTACCTTTGCGGGACCTGCCGATGGCGAGAGTGCGTTCAAGGAAAGCAGAAATATTGAGGTGCGCAGATGTGATTTTCAGCTGCGCTATCCGTTCTGGCATGATAACGGTGCATCCATTGAGGACTGTACATTTGCCGCGGCCAGCCGTGCGCCGTTCTGGTACAGCAATCAGGTCAGCATGAAGAACTGCCGTCTGGAGTCGGTTAAGGCGTTCCGTGAATGCAGCGGCGTGATTCTGGAAAACTGCAATATTTCATCGGAGGAATTCGGTTGGCGCTGTCGGGATATCGAGATGCGCGGCGGCAGTCTGACAAGCTCGTATTTTCTGTTCCTGTCCGAGGGAATCCGTATGGAAAATACGCATTTTTCCGGAAAATATTCGTTTCAGTACGTACGGAATGTTGAAATCCGAAACTGTGTGCTGGATACCAAGGATGCGTTCTGGCACGCGGAAAACGTGACGGTGTATGACAGCGTGGTCCGGGGTGAGTACCTTGGCTGGTATTCCAAAAATCTGCGTCTTGTCAGATGCCAAATCTCCGGTACCCAGCCGCTGTGCTATGCAGAGAATCTGGTGCTGGAAGACTGCACGATGGACGGATGTGATCTGTCCTTTGAATATGCATCTGTGTATGCCGACGTGAAGGGTGAAATCCTCAGCGTTAAAAACCCGGCATCCGGCGAAATCACCGCCGACCGCATCGGTGAGATCATCCTCGATGAACATCGCCGCGATACGGAATGCATCATCACCGAACGGGAAAAGAACGCATAAACGAAAAAAACAGAGACAGAGCGCCGCTGGATACGGTACTCTGTCTCTGCTTGTTTTCACATGCCGAACATGGTATGAACGAGGGAATATGCAAACAGATGATGCAGCTCCCTTGTCGGATGATTCAGATAGTTGGACATCAGATCGGTGATATCGACGCCGCAGTCAAACAGGGTCATCCATTTTGCATAGACATCGCATAGCGGAACCCCGGTTTCTGCCGCTGCCGCACGGGCAGCCTGCATATAACGGTCAAAGCCGCCGGCCGCAAAGCGCTCCGCCAGGTGTCCCGCCATTGCACGGAGTCCCTCGCCGCGCAGCTGGGTGTGGACACGGGCACAGATAGGCTGCGGGGTCATCAGAATGACCTCGCTTCCTGCCTCCTGTAAGCGGCGGACGATGGATACGAGCGCATCGTGATAGCGCGCAATCCCGTCATCTCCCGCACCGCTGTCGTTCAGCCCGTAACAGACAACGGTCAGGTCGGGATGAAAGGGCAGCAGGTCGCGGTCCATCCGTGCAAGTCCGCCCGGTGCGCTGTCGCCGGAAATGCCTGCGTTGATGATGTTGATCTGTGCCTTCGGATAGAACAGCGACAAAATCCTGCGGACATGCGCAGCGTAGCTGTTTTCCGGTTCAAATACGACATCAAAGCCCTGCTCTCCGTGCTCGGTCATTGCCGGCAGAACCTCAAAGCAGCCGTTGGTCACGCTGTCGCCGAGAAATCCGACGGTGACAGGTGCGGCGCTGAAAGCATCTCTGTTTTTCTGTGCGAGCTTTTCTGTAATGTGCATTGCCATAAATGATTTTTCACTCCTTTGAAATCGGTTTTCTTCATTATACACAATCGGTGCGCAGATTGCAAGACCTTCTGGTCAAAAACTTGAACGAATGCGTCAAAAACGTGAAAGAACACAGATTTGTCTTGATTTTTGGGGACGGTTGTGCTATAATGATGCTGAAAATAACAGAATGATGAAACGGAGGACCAAGAAATGAAACATATATCACTGATGATGGCAGCTATCCTGCTGGGAGCGGCAATGATATCCTGCGGCGGCGGTGACACAACAACCACGCCGGAACAGACGGAGACAGCAGCCGGTACGGAGGGCACGGTTGAAACCGAGGAGGTCTTTGACCCGTTTGCCGGTCTGCCCCAAAAGGATTACGAAGGCTACGATTTCCATATGCTGATCCGCAATAACGAGCGTTGGATTGAGGATATGTATGTCGAGGCGGCGACGGGCGAAATCGTTGACGATGCCATCTTTGAAAGAAATTCACGCATCTCCGAGCAGTTCAATGTGCAGATCACTTATCAGCCGTCGTCTCACGACAATCATGAGACGGATGCGGTCAATACCATTCTTGCCGGTGATGATGCGTATGACCTGATCATGGCACACGGACGTGCGGCGCACACCTATGCCAATCAGGGGCTCTTGCTCGACTGGAACACCGAGCTTCCGTATGTCAATCTGGACAACCCCTGGTGGGATCAGGACGCGCGCAGCAGCTTCTCTATCAACAATCAGCTGTGTCATGATCGGTGACCTTTCCTATTGCTCGATGGGTGCGGCAAACCTGATGCTGTTCAACAAGCAGTTGTTCCAGGATCTGGATCTGGAATATCCGTACCAGCTCGTCAAGGACGGCAAGTGGACCTACGAAACATGGGAAACCATGGCAAAGGGTGCGGCAGCTGACCTCAACGGTGATGGTACCATGGATAAGGACAACGACCGTTACGGCTATGTCACACAAAAGTGGGTCGGTCCGGTACAGGCATTCGCAACGAGCGGTCTGCGTGTTGTCGAAAAGGACGACGACGACATTCCGTATATCTCGATCATGTCCGATAAGACGGTCGAAGTCTTTAACCGTTACTTTGATCTGATTGAATCCGATGATGCGTTTGTTGATGCAGGAGAGCTCTCTTATTCCGCGGACTTTATCAATATCTTTGAAGAAGGCCGCTCGCTGTTTATCGATATGAACATGCACGATGTGGAAACCATGCGTGATATGGACACCGACTTTGGTATCGTTCCGTGGCCGAAGTACGACGAATCGGCGGACTACTGCACCAACGTTGACGCCGGAACCAACATGTGCATCATCCCGATGACCGCCGGCGATCCTGAGCGTACCTCGATCATTCTGGAAGCAATGAGTGCCATCGGCTATGACAAGGTGCTTCCCGCATATTACGAAGTTGCTCTGCAGACCAAGGCTTCCCGTGACAACGACTCCGCAGAAATGCTTGACATCATCAAGGCGGCACGTATTTATGACCTTGGCTATTATAACTACGATACCTCCGTCGCGTTCTGCAATGAGTTTGTCAACTTCATTGACACGCCGAGCCTCGGACGTAACTTTACATCCTGGTATGAAAAGAACATCAAGGCGGCAAACAAGTCGCTGGAAAAGGTTCTCAAAGAGTATCTTGACTGATTTTCCAAACCGCATAGCAGAGAACACGGGCTGTTGCACTTACGTGCCTCAGCCCAAGGGACTGCATGAATGCAGTCCGGAAGTTCTCCCTTGCCCCTCATCCGAGGGGCATTTTCATATGCGAAGACCCGCAGTCTGACTGCGGGTCGGCATGAAAACAGGGAAATTCGGGTCACTTCGTGACCCCGGGTTGCCGCAAGTTTTCAACTTGCAACAACCCCTGAATATTTTGTCAGATATGCTTCATCCAATAAACGGAATCGTCAACCCACTTTTCAACAGCGGCATCGTCGTAGCCCGGATTGCCCATGGAAGTCAGCCAGTTGCCGAGCGCCACACCGTGCGGGCCGCGCGGATAGATGTGCATCTCAAAGGGAACCTTCTTCGCGGACAGTGCTTCTGCCATATAAAGCGCGTTTTCTACAGGAACGACCTGATCTTCTGCCGTATGCATCAGGAATGCGGGAACCGTGTTCTCATCGATGTGCTTTTCGATGGAGTAGAGATCGAGCTGTTCGTCGGTCGGTTCGGTCGTGCCGAGGATATTGTAGAACGAACCCTTGTGTGCCATCTGACCGGCAGACAGAACTGCATAGCACAGCACCATGCCACGCGGCTTGTTCTTACCGTGCGGAAGTCCGGTCATTTCATCTACGCTGTCCAGATGCCACAGTGTACCGAGCGATGCAGACAGATGACCGCCGGCAGAGAAGCCGACACAGAAGACACGGTCGGGATCGATGTGGAATTCCTCTGCGTGATCCTTGATATATGCCATCGCAAGGGAAGCATCGGCAAGCGGACGCGGGAAAACCGCCTTTTTGCCGACGGAATACTTCAGAACAAAGGCATTGACGCCGCGTGCCAGATATGCAAGGGCAATCGGTTCGCCTTCTCTGTCGTCGCAGACACAGCCGTAGCCGCCGCCGGGAATGACCAGCATTGCATCACGGGTCTTCCATTTTTCGTCTGCGACATACGCGGTCAGCGTGATATCGGGATCGTCATCCCGAAGATGTATGACTTGATAGTTCATCGTGTATCCTTTCTGAAAGAAAAAACAGCGCCGGTAAGACGCTGTTTTTCACTTTGCAAATCTTACTTGTATTCGGGCAGCCAGCCGGTGTGTGCTTCGATGAGGTCGTCACACATCGCAACGATCTGGTCGATGGTCAGCTCGGAGGAGCAGTGCGGGTCGAGCATCGCAGCCTGATAAATCGCTTCCTTCTTTTTGGTGACAGCAGCTTCGATGGTCAAGAGCTGCACGTTGATGTTGGTCATGTTCATCGCTGCGAGCTGGGTGGGGAGCTTGCCCTGCCAGCACGGCTCGATACCGGTTTTGTCGACGAGACAGTTGACCTCGACACACGCTTCACGCGGCAGGTTTTCGATGACGCCGCCGGCGTTGGAGACGTTTGCGCAGATCTTGATCGGGACGTTGGTCGTCATTGCTTCCATGATGTAGGACGCAAATTCGTGTGTTCTGGTGTGGGAAACGTCACCGGTGAGGTACTTTTCACGGTCGTTCTTCCAGCCTGCGATCTGGTTGACGCAGCGGCGCGGATATTCATCCAGCGGAATGTTGTAGCGGTCAATCAGCTCCGGATGTGCGGACTTGATGAACAGGTTGTTGTATTCCGCATTGTGCTCAGAGGACTCGGTGCAGTAGTAGCCCAGACGGCGGATGTACTCATAGCGGACGAGGTCATAGCAGTCGGACTTGCCGGCATCTGCTTCTGCGAGCTTTGCAAATGCCTTTTCCTTGATGGCGGGATACAGGTCGGTGCCGTCAGCATCTTCGATCTCAAGCAGCCATGCCATATGGTTGATACCGGCGATGCGTTCACGGATCGGTTCGGTGTACGGAATGCCCAGTCCGTCGAGGATACCGCGGGAGCAGACCTGCGTGGAGTGGCACAGACCGATGGTCTTGATGGGCGTGAAGCGCTGCATGTAGCCTGCAAGCATTGCCATGGGGTTGGTGTAATTCAAAAACCACGCGCGCGGGCAGACTTCAACCATGTCGTTTGCAAAATCTTCGAGAACCGGAATGGTACGGAGCGCACGGAAGATACCGCCGATACCCATCGTGTCAGCGATGGTCTGGCGCAGACCGTACTTCTTGGGGATTTCAAAGTCAATGACGGTGCACGGCTCATAGCCGCCGACCTGAATCGCATTGACGACGAAGTTGGCGTCACGGAGCGCGTCCTTGCGGTTTTCAACGCCGAGGAACTTGGTGATCGTTGCGCGGTTTTCATTGATGTTCTTGTTCAGCGCGCTGATCATGATGTAGGATTCTTCCAGACGCTCTGCGTCAATGTCATAGAGCGCAATTTCAAAATCGCGCAGTGCCGGGGAGAGCATGGAGTCACCGAGGACGTTCTTTGCAAAAACGGTTGAGCCGGCGCCCATAAATGTAATTTTTCCCATAGTACAGCTTCCTTTCGGATTAAAAATTTGGTTGGTATTAGTATATCATACTTTTTTTCGTTTCGCAAGAGGATTTGCAAAAAACTGTGTGCTTGGTGAATATGAACAATTTCTGAGGCATATTTTGTGTGTTCCGACAAAAAGCAGCGGCAGAGTGCCGCTTTATTGACAGATGTTGTGCGGCGTGGTATACTGATAATGAAAGAAAATGTCCGGAGATTCATATATAATTCATATATAGTTTACAAAAGCGCAACAAAAAAGCATGTCACAAAACCGGAATTCTGCGTCTTATTGTTGATAACAATAAATGTGACATTGGAGGTGAACGTATGGTGGGGGACCGTCGGTGGATCAGCGACGTGACAGAGCATTATTATCAGGAAATCTACTGTTATTGCCGTCGGCATGTCGATACCGATGACATGGCATACGAACTGACGCAGAGTGTCTTTCTGCGGTTCTGCGAACAGTACCGTTCGGTGGATCGCAGATATGTGCGTGCATGGCTGTACCGCGTGGCATACCATCTGTGTGCCGATTATTACCGGGCGGAATACAAACGGCGGGAGTGGATGGCGCCCATGCCGCCGGATCTGGAAGATCCTGCACATCTGACTGAGGACAGGGGTATGACGGATACCGAGCTGACAGATGCCGTTTCCTATCTGCTGTCCTGTCTGAGCGAGTCGGAGCGGGTGCTGTTCTGTGAGCGGTATCAGCTGCATCTGCCATACGAAGATATGGCACAGCGGCGGAATACAACCGCGGCAGCGGTGCGGAAGCGTGTTTCCCGGATGCGGAGCAAGCTGAAACGGCTGGCGCACCGACTGTTTTCCGTACTTCTTCTGCTTTGGAAATAAAAATTTTTCGGACGGTGTCACAAACAGGTGAAATCGCCGTCTTATATAGTGAATGGAGGTGTTCCTGAAATGAAATACAAGGATACCGATCGGGATAACAGCCGATTGCAGACATTGCGGGAACTGCTGATCCGCTGTGAGGATCAGGCGCTTGCGGCTGAGGAACCGGATATAACGGTTGTGGAGGAATGCAATGCGCTTCTGGATGCGCTGGAGCAGGGGAATTGCCGCCCGAACAAACGCCGGATGCGCCGGGAGCTGCATCAGCTGAAAAAGGAAATCCGCCGCAGAACCTTGCAGCATCAGGAGGCGGACACGTTTGCAGATGAGGGTTTTGCCGCTCCAAAGGAGCCGATGCCTGCATACCGCATCTGGATGCGCGCCGCAGCATGTATGCTCCTCGTCGTGCTGCTGCCGCTTTCCATACTCTTTCTGCGCAGTCAGTACCGGAGAATGGAAGCAGTACCGTCAGATACACCTTCGGTGTCGTCCACAGCGACGGAAACCGGTTCTGTTCTGTACGATGGCTCGGTGATGTGTCTGCGCGGCAATATTGTTGCGCAGTATCCCGATCTTGCATCGTGCATGGAATACGAAGCCCCCGGGGTCTATTACCCGACGCTTCTGCCGGGCGGATGTGTGCTGACGGCAGTACGGATTCATGAGCAGGATATGTACACGGAGATTCGCTTTGAATACAGCGATGCACGGTACAGAATGGATGTCCTTTGCCCGTCGGAGCCGCGAGAGGATACGGAGCGGGATCGGCAGGCAGAGATGGTGGATGCCGGTTATACCGCGATTTCTCTGGCTGGACGGAACGAGACATACCGCTATGATGCCTATGAGAAAACGGACGGAGACGGCTATTCGCTGATGCTGTATCTGGACGATGATATCCGGTATGAATTGGTGATGCCGGATGCCGCTACAGCGCAGGCGCTGTTTCGTTCGATGCGCAATGCAGAAGCGGATCATGTTCACTGCTGGATTTCTGTGCTGATTTCGGTGTCAACAACGGGGGATGAGACAAAAAGAAAGGTACAGAAGTCCTGTTCGATCTGCGAATCCGAGGAGCAGGAGGAAACACACGAGCACGAATGGACATATTCCTGTTCGTTTGTCTATCCGGATATCGTTGTGATTCAAAAGACATGTGATGTGTGTCTGGAATGCGAGGATCTTGCAAAAGAGAAGCATGTGAATGAGGAAACCGATCCGGATCGGCTTGCTTTGTGGATTGAACAGGAGGAGCGGGATCTTGCGTGGATTGCGGCCCATCTGGATGCCGATTGGCCGGAGGATACGAACCGGATTGCTCTGCGGTCGGTTCTGGGCCGGGAATATGCTGCACACCTGGAATGGCTGATCGACGCGAAGCGAAGACTTGTGCAGCTGCGCGTTGAGGACGTGTCCGCACATGAATGGGAAATCGAAGATCAATCTTACGTGACGATACAGGGAGACTGGATCCAGGATGCCTTCCGATGGGAGTGTACGGACTGCGGGATGACGTTCATGAGCGATACCCTGCGCCATGTCGGCGAGATTGACGATCGGACGACGCTTGAGAACCTGATTTCCAACGCATACACGGAGATTGCTCTGCTCGACAGGTATATCGATACCGATGAGAATGACAGTGATGACCGTGCGCAGTACGCGCAGCGGCGGGATGCGGCGCTGAAGGAATGGATACAGGATGCGGAGAAGCGGCTGCGTGTGCTGTACGAAGGCGGCGGATCCTGACAGATAAGAATCAGGAGGATCTATATGAAACGGAATATTATCAGAAATTTTTTGATCACGGTGATGTGTCTTCTGTTGATTTGCGGCTGTACGACCGACCCGGCGGGAGTCCCGGAGGATTCCGCGGCTCAGCAGAACGGAGACGGCATAGCGGCCGAGCAGCTTCGTGTGATCACGGAGCTTGTTGACCGGCAGGACGATGAGGCGGAGTACATTGACAGCATCCGTACCTATGAGGTGCGGTATCCGGAAAAAGAGATTCAGACCGGCTGGGGAAGTGAATACGGCATGTCGGACGGATGCTGTTATATTATGACATTTGACAGTCAATGGAACGAGGTGCTTCATCGGATTGACGGGGAGGGAACGGTTCATACGGTCCCCATTCCGGGAATTGACGGCAGAGAAGCGAAACATGCCGTTCTTCTGCCGGACGATTCTCTGGTTGTCGTGTACAGCGCCGAGCCGTACACCGACGGCTTTGTCTGCCGTTATGACAGTGCGGGCGTACTGATTGCGGAGTGCGCGCTGCCGGACGATCTGAATCTGCGATCCACAAACGGTTATGATGCAGAAATTGAGGAAAACCCGGACGGTACCTATCGGATTTATCTGTATCTGAATACTGTGATTGTTGTGTTTGATGAGCAGATGCATCTTCTGCATACCGTGGAGCTGATGGACAACGCCGTACCGCGGCTTTACAGAATCAACGGCAGCTTTCATGTCGGCGATTACAACGACATTCTGTATGAGATCGACTTTGCGGCGGGGACATTGACGGAAACCGATCAAAATCCGCTGCCGCCGGAGCTTTTTCTTCAGAATCTCTATTACGATGCCGACGGCAGAGCCTATTACGACAGCGCCCTCGGATTTTTCCGTGTTGAGGAAAATGGTGCGGCAACGACGGTTGCAGAATGGCTGCGGGGACCTGCAACCAACGTGAATGTTCTCGATATTGCCGACGGCAGTACGGTATATGCCAAGCTGGGGACGTTGATGGATAATACACAGGAGTTTGTTATCATCGACTGTACCAAGGAGCAGGCACTGCCCGAGCGGCGGCGTGTGATCCGCGTCGGATACCTTGGTGTCGGACTGAATTCCATTCTGGAGCAGGCAATCTCTGCCTTCAATCAGGAAAACAGTACCTATTATATTGAGCTTGTCAACTACAGCGGTGCGGGCGACAACCGTCTGACGGCATTGGAGGAAGACCTGCTTGCCGGAAAGCAGCCGGATATGCTGTTCTATTCCGGCTACAGCGATTTGGATTCGCTGTATAACAAGGGTGTTCTGGTCGATCTTCTGCCGTTTTACGGGGATCGGCTGCTGGGCGGTGTAAAGAATGCCATGATGCAGGACGGACACCTGTGGGGTGTGCCGTTTACAATGACGGTCAGCACCTATTCGGCACTTGCTTCTGTCGCGGACGGACCGCTGACGCCCGATGCCTTCTATGCGTTGACGGAGGGGTTGTCCGGCAAGGGTGATACGCCGGAGTTCAGCGCCGAGGATGCCGAGCCGGTGTATCAGATCGTCATGGTCGGCGGGCAGATGGTGTTGCAGTTGGTTGATCCGTCCAGCAATGACGATATGCCGTTCCCCGGCGAGGTCATCACGGGCAGTCATGACAGCATTCGGTATATCTACGAAAACGGTCTTTATGACTTTGTCGATTACGAAAACAAAACCGCGACCTTTGATTCGCCGCAGTTCTGTGCGTTCATCGAGAATCTAAAGCGGATCGATGAAGAATTTGTTCACAAAAACGCAGGTAACCTCAAAGGCTCAGGAAACTTCCGTTACAGTACCTCCTCTGCGTACACGCGGGACAATCTGCTTTTCGGTAATCTGAAGCTGCTGCATACCTATATCGGCGATGTCGGCGCTTATGCCGCGCTGAAGCATCTGTACGGTGACCATGCGTTCACACTTTGCGGCTATCCGAGTGCCCGGGGCTGCGGTGCGCGGATTTCGACGGGCAGCCGGATGGCGATTTTTGCGGATTCTGCGGTTCACGGCGGCTGTCGGGCATTTCTGGATTATATGCTGTCGGAGAAGATTCAGAATTCGGATGTCATTGTCACAAGCAGTCTGCCTGTAACAAAAGAAGCCCTGTCACGGGCGATTGACGAGCATCGCTATTACTATTATCCCTCCGACGGAGAATTACAGTTGGAAGCGGTGGATGTTTCCGCGGAGCATCTTGATATATATGATGATGCTTTGGAGGAGGGACGGTATACCGAGATTGTCATCACGGACGAGGACAAGGCGGCCATGATGGAATTCTTTGATGTCTGCCGCATGGAGACGGGATTTGATCCTGTCGTCCGGCAGATTGTCGAGGAGGAGCTGTCGTTCTGGAACGGCGGCGCACGGACACTGGAGGAAACCGCGAAGATCATCCAGTCGCGCGTGTGGATTTATATTAACGAATAAACTGACAGTATTCTGACAGAGAGGGGTATCAATATGATGAACAAAACACGGCTGACCGCACTGCTTCTGCTGCTGTCCATGCTGCTGTTCTGTGCCTGTGAGAGCGGTACGGATGGGGCTGGGTCAGAGATGGACACAGAATGTACTGTGATCGGAGAAACCGCAGACGGGAGCGGGACTGCGATGCCCGATACCGTTATCACGACGCTTGCTGACCGCGAGGACCCGGAGGCGGAATACATCACAACGCTGAGAACGTATGAAACCATTCCCAGTGAGATACCCAAATCCGGCTACATCCGGTTTACATACGTGGACGGCGATTGTCTGTATCTGATGGTCAGCCGGGGGTTCAATGATGAGCTCTGCTGCTTTGACCGTGATGGCAAGCTCGTCTGGTCGCGTCCGGTTCCGAGCCATGAAAACGATATCACGCGGTATGCCGTTGTGCTGCCCAATGATACAATGGTTGTCGTTTATGTCTATCAGAGCGGACAGTATCAGGACGGATTTCTGTGCTTATACGATGCGGAGGGAACACTGCTGAATAAGATCGAAGCCCCCGAGGAATGTAAGCTGAACACAAACGTGTTCCAGGCAAAGATTCTGCCTGACGATGACGGCGGATTCCGCATTGTTCTGATGAACGTGACGGCCATGCTTGTGCTGGATGAAACGCTGAATCTGCTTGAAACCATTCCGATGAACGGTGCAATGGATTACATGACCTACCGCGGCGGCGATATCTTCTGGGTCGGCTACGATATCTATCTGTATGAGGTCAACATTGCAGACGGCACAAAGAAGCCGCTGGAGGTGCATCCCTACGGTCTTGCGGATGTGCCGAACGGGAATCTGTGCTTTGACGGACATGGAAATGCTTATTTTGCGGACAAGACCGGTATCAGCGCCGTCAGCGAAACAGGGGAGCGCGAGATGCTTCTGGAATGGATGAACGGTACCGGGACGGTTGCGTCCGGTGCGCTGATTCTGGACCGGGAGCGGATGTATATCTATCAGCCCAAGGCTCTTGGTCTGGAATATGAATACCAGCTGTTTGACTGCTCGAAAACCTCCGAATTTTCCGCGCCCCGCCGGATGATCGACTTTGCGGCGCTCGGTTATGTTGATCCGCTGATCCGGGAAACGATCCAGCTGTTCAACGCCGAAAACGACCGGTATTTTGTCCGTCTGACCGATTACAGCGGATATGGGCAGACAGAGGATATTGCGCAGGCGTTTGAGGAGGCGCTGCTGTTCGGAGATGCGCCGGATCTGATTCTGACGCAAAACGGCTTTGATCTTGGAAAATACACCGACAAGAACCAGTTTGTCGATCTTCTGCCGACCTTCGGGGATGCTCTGCTCGGCGGCGTATGCACGGCCATGCAGGACGGGGAGCGGATGTGGTCGGTTCCGGTCAGCATGATGGTGCAGACCTTTGCCGCAGCTGCCTCCGTCGTGGATGAACCGCTGACGCTGGAGACCTTCTATACGCTGACGGACGGACTTTCCGGCAAAGGCGATCAGGCGGAGGTGCAGCCGGACAACGGTGTACGGGTTGAAACGGATGAAAACGGAAAAACGATCCTTGTGGTGGGACTTGCGCAGGCCAATAAGGATTTCCCGTTTGAGGGCGAGGTTCTCACCAGCAATCATTATTCCATCCAGCGCATCTACGAGAATTCTCTGTATGAGTTTGTGGATTTTGAAAACAAAACCGCATCCTTTGATTCGGCGGAATTCTGCCGCTTGATTGAATATTTGAAGCTGGTCGATGAGGAATACGTACATATCAATGCAGGCGGTCTGAATCCGAGCGATATCTGCGGCTATAAGATGGACACCTCTTTCCTGCGGGAAAATCTGCTGGGCGGAAAACTGCGGCTGCTCCCGGTTACCTTCAAAAATATCGGTCTGTATCCTGCATTGAAACGGCTGTACGGGGACGGTGAGGTGCCGTTCTACCTCTGCGGCTATCCTTCCTCTGCTGGACGCGGTGCGCATTTTTCCTCGCAAATGCTTCTGTCGGTACATGCCGGCTCCATGGTACATGGCGGATGCAGGGAGTTTCTGGAATTTCTGCTGTCTGACCGTGTGCAGACCAGCGACAAGCTCATCAACAACGCATTGCCTGTGACACTGTCCGGACTTTCCGGTGCCATTGACCGGTATCGGTATTTCTACTATATCAGAGAGGGTTCCGCCGCACTGTCGCCGGTTGCCATCTCCGATGTGCCGCTGGATCAATTTTTGATCGATTCTCCGGATTCCTACAACATTGAGGTTGTCATCACAGAGGAAGACAAGGCGGCAATGCTGGACTTTTTTGAAAACTGCCGGATGCAGGCGGCGGGCGATGCTGTGATCCAACAGATTGTTAATGAGGAGCTGTCGTTCTGGAACGGCGGCGCACGGACACTGGAGGAAACCGCGAAGATTATCCAGTCGCGCGTGTGGATTTATCTCAACGAATAAGCGTGTAAAGTGTAATGTGAAGGAAAGGAGTTATCCCATGGCAAAAACACGATTGACCGCACTGCTTCTGCTGCTGTCCATGCTGTTTTTCTGCGCCTGTGAGAGCGGCGCGGCGGGGACAGCCGACACGGGTGCTGCGGTGACAGACGGCGGCGCGGGGGGCATCGGAGGTGCGGCATCCGATACCGTTGTCACAACGCTTGCCGACCGGGAGGACCCGGAGGCGGAATACATCACAACGCTGAAAACGTATGATATGCGCCCCGTGGAGCCGGCTGTCAACATGTATTCAACGTTCCAGTATGTCGACGGGGATTATTTCTATGCGTCCATCAAGCCGTATCCGCAGAAGGAGCTGTGCTGCTTTGACCGCGACGGCGGACTGGTGTGGTCGCGTGCCATTCCGGATCATGAGGACGGCGCTGAAATGTATGCCGTTGTTCTGCCCGATGACCGCATGATTGTTGTTTATAACCGCATCAATCAGGTGAAAGAGGGCTTTCTGTGTCTGTATGACGCGGACGGCACACTGCTGCAGACAACTCCGGTTCCCGAGGGCTGCAAAATCAATACAACGCAGTTTCAGGCAAAGATTCTGCCCGGTGAGGACGGCGGCATCCGCGTGGTTATGCTGGTGACCACCGCCATGCTGGTGCTGGACGGCGATCTGAATCTGCTGCAAACGATTTTCATGGAAGGCGCGATGGACTATATGACCCATCGCGGCGGTGATCTCTTCTGGGTCGGCTACGGCGTCAATCTGTTTGAGGTGGACATTGCCGCAGGAACAAAGGTGCCGCTTGAGGAGCATCCGTATCAGCTTGGGGATGCTGTCAACGGAGATTTGTACTTTGACGGGGACGGAAACGCCTATTACGGGGACCGTGTGGGCGTTTACGCCGTGGATGAGACCGGCGTGCGTGAGCCGATTCTGGAATGGCTCAACGGACGCGGCACCGCCGGACGGTTATACATGATTGACCGGGAACGGCTGTATGTATTTCAGCCAAAGGCACTTGGAAATGTGTATGAATATCAGCTGATCGACTGTACCAAAACAGAGGCGTTTTCTGCGCCGCGCCGTGTGATTACGCTTGCGGCTCTGACGTTTCCCGATGCGTTCCTGAAGGAAACGATTCAGCTGTTCAATGCGGAGAACGAGCGGTATTATATCCGGCTGACCGATTACAGTACTTACGGACAGGCCGCGGACATCGAGCGCGTGTTTGATGAACATCTGATGGCGGGCGATGTGCCGGATATGCTTGTGATGTCATCAGCATTCAACATCGGAAAATATGCGGAAAAGAATCTGACGGCAGACCTTCTGCCGACCTTCGGGGATGCTCTGCTCGGCGGCGTGCGTCATGCGGTGCTGGACGGCGGACGGATGTGGACGCTGCCTACCCGGATGACAGTGCAGACCTTTGCCGCGGCGTCCTCGGTCACAAACGGTCCGCTGACCATGGACACCTTTTATGCGCTGGCAGAAAACCTGTCCGGAAAAGGCACACAGGCGGAGGTGGAGCCGGACAGCGGAATGCGGGTTGAAACCAACGAAAACGGGGATATGGTTCTTGTACAGTATCCCACAGCCGAACAGAATTCCGATGTCCCGTTTGAAGGCGAGGTCATCGCCGCCGACCATACGGCGATCAGGCAGATCTTTGAAAACGGTCTTTATGACTTTGTCGATTACGAAAACCGGACGGCATCGTTTGATACCGAGGAATTCCGCCGCTTTATCGAATATCTGCGGCTGGTGGATGAGGAATACGTGCACATCAATGCAGGCAGACTGCAGTCCTACGGCTATCTTGGATATGAATCGGATTCCTCCTATCTGCGGGAAAATCTTGCAGACGGACGGCTGCAGCTGCTGTCGGTGTCATTTGACGACATCGGTCTGTACCCTGCGCTGAAGCGGCTGTTCGGGGATGGAGAAATTCCGTTTACGCTCTGCGGATATCCCACTGCCAGCGGCGGATGCAGCGCGTATATCCGGACGCCGTCCCTGCTTTCGGTGATGGCGGATTCCACGGTACACGGTGGATGTGCGGAATTTATTTCGTTTCTGCTGTCCGACCGCGTACAGACCAGCGACAAGCTGATTGAGCAGTCCCTTCCCGTTACGTTGTCGGGATTGGAGGCGGCGATTGACCGGTACCGGTATTTCTATTATGTCCGGGAAGGGGTGCAGCCGATGGTTCCGGCGGCAATATCCGATGTGCCGCTGGAGGATTATAAAACCGGATTTTCGGAAACATACAATATTGAGGTTGTCATTACCGATGAGGATAAGGCGGCAATGCTGGACTTCTTTGAAAACTGCCGGATGCAGGCGGGGTCTGATCCTGTGATTGCTGACATTGTCGAGGAGGAGCTGTCGTATTGGTACGGCGGCGCAAAGACTTTGGAGGAGACAACGAAGATTATCCAGTCGCGGGTGTGGATTTATCTCAACGAATAAGCATCAAAAACCAACTGTGACAGGAGATATTGTATGAAACATATCGGAATCATATGGCTCTGTATTCTCTGTGTGCTGTTCGTCGGATGTACACGAGACGGAACTGCAGTGAGCGTGTCCGGTGACGGTGAGACGGTAATATACGAAACCGTCGAGCATATCTATAACAGCCTTCGTATCACCCCGGAGGACGGAACTTCGGTAAATTACAGTCTGAACAGTACATCCCCGTTCAGCTTCGACTGCAATGGGGAACTGCGGTTCCAAACTTCCGGCGATATCCACATCTATGATGAAAACGGTGTTCCAATCGCTGTGCTTCCCAATTTTGAAAAGCGTCTGCGTGAAGCACTCGGCGGGAAAACTATCGGCATCTGTGCGGTATTCCCGTCCTCGGACGGTACGGTGTATGCATCGTATTATCCCAAGGATGATCTCGAAAACACGGAATACCGCATCGTCCGCACGGATTTTGACTGCACAACGGTCACCCAAAGTGCGCCGCTGCCGTTTTCGCCAACCTTATACCGCGACGATGCGGACAATATCATCGGGCATGTGGCGACCGATTCGCTTTTACAGCTGGACGGCATCGGTCTTGTCTATGCGGATGCCACAACCCCCAATCAGTTTTATCTGATCGATGATACACTTTCCGTGCGCGGACCGTTTGAGACAACCTCGCTTGTGTATGACGGCTATGTACAGTCAGACGGAACAGCGATCTTCTGCTGCGAGGACGGAACCACCCTGCATTTTGATCCGCTTTCGGAAACCCTGACCCCGGTGAAGCTGCACATGGAAACCGATCGGTTTTCCTCGGCACGGAACGTCTATTACCGAGAGGATAGCGTATATCTGATCTGCTCCGACGGCATCTGGGTGCAGCGCGGCGGGGAGGAGATCAAGCTCCTTGACTGGACGGCATCGTGTCTGAACTATAACGATGATTCCACGTCCTCAGAACGGAATGTCGAGATTCTCGACATTCTGCCGGGTGACCGCTTTCTGATCGGTTATCGGGATATGCTGTCGGAAATGCTGCCGAACCGCGCATATCTGCCTTATCCGATGCTGCTGACACCGCTTGAGGGCGGTCAGCGTCCGGCGCGGCAGGTCATTTCCGTTGCAAGCGCCTTTGCTTCGCAAAATGAAGTGACCGTTTTGCGTGAGGCAATTTTCCGCTTCAATCGCGAAAATACGGGATACCGCATTGCGCACCGCGATCTGGACGCGATGTATCCAAGTTATCTGGCACAGGATTCCGGCAATATAGAAATCAAAAAAGCCGCGGTACAGGAGGATTTGCTGGCGGGACTGCCCCACGATCTCTATTTCTTCGGCTCTCACAGCTATGTTGCGGATTACCTTGAAACGGTGACTAAAAACGGCGTCGGTACGGATCTCACCGCATTTGCCGATGAGATCGGAATACAGTCCTCCATACGGGCGGCATTTGATACGGACGGCAAGTTACAGGTTCTGCCGCTGTCCGTCGGACTTTCCGGTTATCTGACAACAACCGATACGCTCCCCGCCGATATGCCCTTTACGCCGGAGGTTCTGCGCTCGATTGCCGATACGCTCGGGGAGGAGCAGGCATTGTTTTCCGAGGCGGTCCCGTCTGTATTTTTGGAGATGGGAGTACAGGATTATTTTGATATTTCAGCCGGTACACATGCCTTTGACGATCCTGCATTTGCCGGATTTCTTACGTTGTTCGACGAGTTGAAAAAGGATGAGGAGCGTGCATATATCAATACGGACTGCGGATATGTCATTCTGTCCGATAACGGTGTTGCAAGTATGGTGGAGAATCCGATTGCGGCTTTGGTGTCGGGTGATCTGAAATTCATGAAAATGGATTTTCAAACCGCAGAACAGCTGTTGTTCCTGCCCGCATTGTTTGAGGGCAGCGATAAAGAATATCACTTCTGCGGTTATCCGACCGAGAGCGGTGGAAAACTGCGGATGACACCGGGTTTGCAGGTCGTCATGCCGGAAGATGCAAAGGTCGCCGACGGTGCGTATATGTTTTTGCGGATGCTGTTTTCCGATACCATTCAAAGCTGTTCTATGATGCGGCAGACCGGTATTCCCGTCACACAGTCGGGGCTGCAGGCGGCAATTCCGGCGGGATATCACTATTTCATGCAGGTTACGTCGCCGCAGTCGAACGGCAGTGTACATTTGCAGTTCAACTATCAGATGTTTACAAAACAGCCGCTGACAGGGGATTATTATGCGGATATGACGGAAATTGCCTTGCTTGATCAGACCCATGAGCGGCTGTATGAAACGGTTGTCGGGGGAAATCTGCGCGGAGAATGTAATGAGGATATCTTCGGGATCATCTGGGAGGAATATTCCGCCGTCCGAGAAGGAGTGAGAACACTTTCCGAGGCGATTGATCTCATCATCCGACGGGCGGAGATCAAGCTGGCAGAGTGATGCGGTTCACAATGGACGCTTTGATCGGGCGGGGGTGCTGCTGATACTTTCGGTACCCCGTCCTTTTTCATCACAAAATCACAGTGTGTCTCTTGACAAACCCGGCGCTCCGCGTTATAATGATGGTATAAATCATGATACGGAAAGGACTCATACCAATGAAACTGAAAACCACACACCGATTTGACATCGGACGGAACATCGGCTATTCCCACTCGGCAACCGTCAAGCTGGGCGACGGCGAGGGTATGCTGTTTCTGACAACACCCGGCGTCGGCGTTGACCCCGGTGAGGAATTGTTCCACTATAAGGGCATCCAGAACACATGGCTTGTCATGTTTGACATGAACGGCAATAAGCTGTGGGAGCGGGAGCTTCCCGATGGCGTTCTGCCCGGGATCTGGTTCCGCTGTGCCGTGGCGCTGGACATGGACGGCGACGGATACGATGAAATCTACTTTATCAACAACACCGGCGCACCGTTTTCGTTTATGCACCGCAAATTGCAGCGGCTCGATGCGCGTACCGGTGCGCTGACCGGCTCGTGGCCCTGGCCGTGGAATACCTTCAACGACCGCATGTCGCTGTGCTACCGCTTCTATCTGGTGGCAGGATATGCACACGGAGAGCCGGTGCTGATTACCTGTCAGGGTACCTACGGGGATATGTATCTGCAAGGCTGGTCGGGTGATATGCAGCCGCGCTGGGAGATCAAAATTCCCGCAGATGAATTCGGTCCGAAGGCATCACATGTCACGCCGGTGCTTGACATCAACGAGGACGGCGTGGACGAGTTGTTCTGGGGGGAACGTCTGATTTCGGTTGACGACGGTCATGAGGTGATCTGCCTTGCACCGGACTATGACGGACATTCTGATATCATTCTTCCGTACCGCCATCCCGAAACAGGCAAATGGTATATCTATACCTGCCGCGAAGGCGGAGAACGTCCCGGTGAGCCGCGCGTTGTGACGTTCCATCCGGACGGAAGCGTCGCATGGAAGCAGCTGGACAGCATTGGTCATATGCATACCGGCTGGTGCGCGAACGTCCTCGACGGTTACGGCAAGATCTGTATGGCGATGCGCGAACATTTTGTTCCCGACGATTGCGGCTTCAATCATGAGATCGACGGTGTATTCTATTATGATGCTTTCACCGGTGAGGAAGTCAATTTCTCTCTGCCGTACAAGGGCTATGACGTACATCCGCTCGACATCAACGGCGACGGTTATCACGAATTTGTCTGCCCGGACGGCAAGATCATCGACCGTCACGGCAATGTACTTGCATCGTTTGCAGGTTCGCCGATGCGTATGGGTAAGCTGCTCGACCATCCGGGTGAGCAGATCATGATTGCAAACGGCACCGCGTTTGAGATTCTCGCAGACGAGGATGCCTGCGACAGCGCAGTTATGAAACAGAGATACAGCATTCCGTATCTGACCTTCATGCAGAAGCTGATGGCGAGCGGATACAATGCCATCGGCTCGCAGATATCGTGCGGAATCTGAGTCCGACAATGAAAAACCGAGGCTGCCGCAATGAAATTGTGAACAGCCTCGCTTTTGTTATGAAGACCGCGTTTATGAAATCAATGACAGAATAACAACGAAATGAGGTCCCTCCATGAATTTCAAACAGATTTCCTCCGCATATTACCCCGCCTACACATGGCTGTGGAATACGACCGCAACAAAAGAAAAAATTGAAGCACAGATCGACGAAATGTACGATGCAGGCATCCGCGCTTTTTACGTCCTCGGTGAGCCGGAGAATTTCCGCCCGACGACCAGACGGACCCATCTGCGGCCGGAATATCTGTCTGACGAATACATCGAGCTTGTCTATCATGCTTACGAATATGCTGCCGCCCGGGGCATGTACACATGGCTTTACAACGAAGGCGGATTCCCGTCGGGCTTTGCCGGCGGTCTGGTACGGCAAGCGGATCCGTCGACCGGTATCCGTGCCATCGGCGCAAGAACGGTAACGCTCGATGCCGGCGCTGCGTATACACCGTCGCCCGATGCTCTGGCGGCATACTGCGGCGATGACCGTATCACCGCAGGACAGATCTTTTCGGAGGCTGTTACCGTGACGGAATACGCCGACGTGGAAGGGGATGCACCGCGCTGCACCAGAACCGACAATGCTTCCCGCCGCAATGTTGCGCTGTTTCTTGCGCTGACGCACGAGAAGCTTAAAAGCCGCTTTGGTGATGTCATGGGAACGGATGTGGTCTATATGTTTGATGACGAGGCGTTTATGGGGACATGGACGCCCGGCATGGACCGCATGTTCTCAGAAAAGTACGGCTATGACATGCTCGATTACCTGCCGTATATCACGCGCCGGGCAGAGCCTGTGACCGAGGTGCAGGCGCGGGCTGTCAGTGATTATCATATGCTGTGCGGCGAACTGGTACGTGACAATTATTTTGTGCCGATGAAGCAGTGGCTCAATGCACACGGTATGAAGTCTGTCGGGCATCTTGACAACGAGAATTCGATGCGGCATATCTTCAACCGTTACGGCGATTCGATGGAGCTGTTCCGGGCATTCGATGTTCCGGGCGTCGATGTCATCTGGTCGCAGATCACCTATCCGCATCCGGACGGCAGATGCTGCAAGGACCGCCCCTATGACCGCGACAACGGCAATTTTGAATTCTTTCCGCGTCTGGCCTCCTCTGCCGCGCACCAGTGCGGACATTCCGTCGCACTCAGCGAATCGTTCGCGGTATACGGCTCGCATGTCACGCCGGAGGAAATGCGGTTTGTTGTCAATTTTCAGGCGGTGCGCGGTATCAGTCTGTTCAACTTCATGGTTGTTTCTCTTGACCGGTCAAGTGCGATGTGTCTGCAATACCGTCCGAATTTCAATCCGACGAATCCCGGTATGGATATGCTGCACGGCATCAATGACTATACCGCCCGTCTGTCAGCCATCCTGCAAAACAGCAGACCGGTGATCACGTCGGCTTTGTACTATCCCTACCGCACGGTCGGTGCCTGCGGGTGCTGGGGACAGGAGGCGGCAAAGACGTTTGTCGATCTTGGTCACATGCTGGAGGATGCCGGCGTTTCGTTTGATATCATCGATGAGGCATTGGTGCGTGATGCCGCGCTTGTCTCTTATGACGGCGGTACGGCATTGGTATACAACGGCGTCCGCTATGACAATGTGTTTGTTCCAGACGGGGTTTCGATGGAAGATGGTGCGGTGCTTGCAAAGATGCACGCCTGCGGTCATACGGTTGTCCCCGTGATGCAGAGAACCCGACGCGACATTCATGGCCGGCACATCGTCCTGGATGACGGTACGGAGGGGTATTTCATTTGCAGTGCGGCGGGGGAGACGGTGTCCGATACTGTCCGCATTCAGAGTACCAGAATTCCGTATGCCGTCGATCTTGAAACCGGTGAACTTTGTACCGTGGAATATTCCCGTGAAGGCGGGACACTTGTGCTGCCGGTCACGCTGCTGCGCGGGGCGGGTATGATGCTCATCCTGACAGAGGAGCAGCAGGATGCGTGTCCTTTGTACCGTGAAACCGAGCGGGCGGTACTGCCTCTGACCGATGCATACATTCGCCGCCGCTATTCCCTGGATGTCAGCGCAGGTCCGCAGAATACGTATTTTTCCGCAGCGGATGGAGCGCATCTGCCGGGACTTGGACTGTGGGATGCGTCTGTGTCCGGTGAGGCGGTCTATACTTTCCGCGTAGAAACCCTTCCTCAGCGATCGGATACCGGTAAGCTGGTGCTTGATCTGGGCGAGGTGCATCATTTTGCGCGCGTATTCCGGAATGGTACGCAGATCGGCGAAATCACGATGCCGCCGTATCGGATGATGCTGTCCGAGGTTTGTGTCGGCGATGAAATTTCCGTGACAGTTGCCAACACGACAGCGAATGTCTGTCACAACGATCCGTTCTTTGATGCGGTGGAGCCGTACTACGTCGGGACATATCATGAAAACATGAAAAAGGTCGAAGTACTTGCCCCCGCAGGCGGTCTGATCGGACCGGTCAGCATTGCGGCGTATGAAGCGGCAGATGATCTCAAATCGGAATAAGGAGAAAACAATGAGCAGACATATTTATACCTTGAAAAAGCCGGCATCGTGTTACGGTGAGCTGTGGCGGGAAGCACTGCCGCTGGGCAACGGTCTGACCGGCGTTCTGATTGGAGGCGCGATTGCGGAGGAGCATATCCAATTCAATCGCCATGATTTGTGGCACGGGGCTGGAAACGGCGGAGAAATTCCGGATGTATCGGACACCTTCCGTGCGATGCGCGAGAATATCGACGCCGGAGACTATCTGGCTGCCAACCGTGACTGTCTCATGCACGCACTGCGGGAAAAAGGATACAGCGCATCGCCCGAAACGCCCTATCCGCACGGATGGCTCGACATCACCTGGTCACCGGAATCGGTGTTCCGCCATTACCGCCGCGGTGTGAATATGCGGACGGGCGAAGCATTTGTAACCTTTGAAACAGAGGACGGTACCTTCCGACGGGAAGCGTTTGTCTCGCGGGACAGCGACATTACAGTGATCCGGATGACCGCAGACCGACCGTTTACCGTGGTGTATGATTACCGTCTGTTCGGCGAAACCGGAGAAACCGTCACAACACCGACCGGATTATCCCGCACCGCATTGGATGGTGATACGGCGGTTAACGTCTGTTTTACCGGCGAATACACCTCCAGCGTGGATGGAAACAAGCTGTCGGTCACAGGCAGAGACTATCTGATTCTTGTTCGTGCCGCCTCTCATGGGTCGGGCACCGATCTTGCTCCGTTTTGCGGCGAAACCTACGAATCCCTGCTCCAAAAGCACACGGCGCTGCATACAGCACTGTATGATGCGGTATCTCTTTCGTTTTCCGATGAGGATGCCCATGAGGCGTCCAATGAAGAATTGCTTGCGGATGCATATGACGATCTGGCATCTCCGGCTCTCCTGGAACGGATGTGGCACTTCGGCCGCTATCTGTTTATTTCTGCGGCATCGGAGCAGGGCAATCCCGTTCCGCTCTACGGATTGTGGCACGGCGGTGCAGGTCTTGGCTGGAGTCAGTATGTCGCAAATGAAAATGTGGAGATGACATACTGGCACACAATGACGGGCGGTCTTGCGTATGCACTTCCTCCGCTGATTCGCTATTACACCTCCAAAACCGCAGTGTTCCGGGAATGCGCCCGCAAACTGTTCGGTATGCGCGGCATCTGGATCTCGGCATATACCACACCGGATTCGGCGGGGGTGAGCGTCCCGGTCACGGTCATCTCAAACTGGATCAGCTGTGCGGGTTGGCTGTGCCGACATTTCTGGGAGTATTATCTTTATACCGGCGATGAAGCGCTTCTCCGTGAAGAGATTCTGCCGTTCATGTATGAAGCGGCACTGTTCTACTGCGATTATGCGGTGGATGACGGTGAAACCGTTCGACTGTATCCTTCCGTTTCCCCGGAAAATACACCGTCGAATCTGATGCATCTGCGGACGGTATCCCATTCCGGTCATCCGTGTCCTGCTGTTCAGAATGCGGCAATGGACTTTGCTGTCATGAAAGAACTGCTTGCCAATCTTCTCGAGGGTATTGCGGTGACAGGCATGTATACCGATGAGGCGCCGTCGTTCCGTGCGCTTCTGGAAAAGATTCCTGCATATCAGATCAATGAAGACGGCGCTGTCAAGGAATGGATGCACAAGGATCTGTCAGACAATTACCACCACAGACATCTTTCGCATATATACCCGATTTTCCCCGGATGCGAGGTCACGGCCTTCAGCAATCCCGAACTGTTTGAAAAATTCCGCCGCGCGGTAGAGCTGCGCAAGCTCGGCAGTCAGTCCGGATGGTCACTTACGCATATGGCGTGTATTTATGCTCGTCTTGGCGAGGCAGAGCGGGCTGCGGAATGTCTGGATATCATGACAAAAAGCGTGGTTCTCGATTCACTGTTTACGATTCACAACGACTGGCGCCGGATGGGTATGACGCTCAACTGGGAGGATTCTGCCATCGTACAGCTGGATGCCGCGTTCGGTGCGGTCAATGCCTTGCAGGAGATGCTGTTCTGCCCGCAAAAAGACGCGCTTTCCGTTCTGCCGGCGCTTCCGAACCGCTTGTCTCACGGTCATGCACGCGGTCTTGTTTTCCCGGGCGGGACACTTGACCTTGCATGGGCAGAGGACGGTACGGTTACTGTGACGGTTCACGCGCGTCATGCGCTGGATATGGCGCTTCTGATTTGCGGCGAGAAGCATGCCCAGATCTGTATGGACGAAGGCACGCAGAAAACATGGACATTTCTGCGCTAATAAATCCGAAAACAAACTGCACCTGACGGACAGAGTTTGATGGCTTCTGTATCAGGTGCAGTTCCTTATTTTAGGTTATCAGAATGCGGGATGATTTTCGCAAATTGGGTATTTTATGACAACGGACACTCCGTGATGCACTTTTCTGCGTTGCCGGGACGGCACTTGGTGATCGGATCACGCTGACGCAGACCTGCGGCAAGCTGATCTGCCGTGATCCTGCCGACGGGCATGATGTTGAGTTTCGAGCCGAGGCAGTCATCGCCGTCCGCATTGGTCAGAACAAAGCGGGATGCCCACTGGCAGGTGACGGTATCGAGCGGAACATAGGTGAAGGCATTGCCGTCGATGTCAACGGTGATTGCCCGGTCCTCAGCCAGCGCACTCATCGGACAGGACTTGATGCAGCGGCGGCAGACGGAGCAGGTCTTTTCCTGGATCGTGTTCGGCAGGACAGCATCCGCTTCCAGTACTGCGTCTGTGACGATGCAGATGAATCTCTGATTGACACCGTACTTCTTTGTATAAAGGGAGCCGGACAGTGTGACCTCGCCAAGTCCGGCGGCAGCCGCTTCAAAGGAGCCGTCAAACGGGGAGGAATAGTTTCCGCGCGGCGAGCAGATGGGTGTTCCCATACCGATCAGATCGGCGGTGATTGTTGCGCGCTTGCCTGCGCGCCGAAGTGCCTTGACAAGCTCATAGGCAATCATGTGCAGCTCGTTCTGCGCCTGGGACTGTGCGAAAATGAACGGACCGACCGCCTCTGCCGGTTCTCTGCCGGCACGTCTTGCGCTCTCGCCGGGATAGCTCAGTCCGACGACGATAACACTCTTGGCACCGGACAGATATTCGTCGGTGTTATACAGACGGCGCACGGTCGAAGTGACGACGGGATCAAAGACCCGGAACATGCCGTTGTTATCGCGGACATCAAACAGCTCCTCGCCGTCCTTGATCGGACGAAGCTGGGTTGTCACGTTATCAATACGGGAAGCCGGAGCAACACCGAGCATATCCGCTCCGTATTCTTTTGCGACAGCCTCCAGCGTTTCGCGCAGGGAAAGGGAATCATCGTCACCTGCCGTCTGATTCAAGAACCAGTCGCGCTCCTCCAGCGGTGCGTCGGTGATGACGATCATGGAGGCAGTGGTGTCGCCGGGTTGTAAATCCCATGTCAGGTACGGATCGACGAATTCGCGCAGAGAACGCATGTTTGGCATCGTGCTGTAGCCCATCTGCTCAATTTCGCGTGCAATGTCATAGTTGGCAAAGCCAAGCCCCAGACCGACAGCGTTGCCGACAGGACCTGCATGACGGCCGCGCAGTACTTCGGTGCAGGAAGCATCAGCCGCAGGCATAACGGCGGAAACGACGACGACATTCTTTGCACCCGGCATCTTCTTTGTCAGGTCACAGCCGCGCGCGGCAAGGGTTTCGGCGGAAACAATCGTAACACGGTCCGCGTGATACTGAAGTCCGATGCAGCTCATGCGGTCATATACTGCACGGGAGATTGGCTGATTCGGGTCTGCAAGCTGACGCAGACGACGGTTGTACTGTGAATACGATTCGTCACGGAAACGGCGGTTCTTCGGCACACAGACCTTGATGCAGACGCCCATTTCGCCGCCGCGGCGGCCTTTTTCGGCTTCGCGCTTGATGATCGCTTCTTCTGTGACGATATCCGGAATTTCGTCGTCAAGGTCGAGGTCAAAGTGTTCGCCCCAGGCGCATCTCCACAGGTTCTTATTTGCAAAGCGATGGACATAAACCTTGCCGTCGGCATCGCGGATGTTCAGCGCATTGACACCTTTTACTTCCTTGCGGTAGGCATCGGTCGGACAGCAGCGGATACATTCGCCGCACATGTCACACAGTGTTCCGCCGGGCAGCAGGGGTGTGGGTTCCAGTTCAGCATCCGTGATAATGGAAACAAAGCGGTTGCGCGGACCGAACTCCGGTGACATTGCCAGACCGTGCCAGCCAAGCTCGGTCAGACCGGCGCAGACGCTGGCATAGATGTGGGACATATCGGGAGAGAAGACCGCGTCGAGTTCCTTGTAATTGCGGTAGCGCCAGATGTTGGAGGAGACAATCGGAACCGCGTTATAGCCATTGTTGTCAAGGAAATGACCGATGGTGAAGGAGATATGGTCGAGCTTGGTGTTCATCGTGTACTGTACGGTGTAGGATTCAAAAACCTGACTCTTGCCGTGCTCGCCGCCTTCCAGCTCCATGGTTGCGGTCGGATGCTGGATGGCGCAGACGATGACCGTCTTCGCCGTCGGCATGATACCCTTCGGACTCATTTTGATCGGTGCTTCGTCAAAGCGGCCGATGTTTGCAAATCCGACGAGATCCGCGCCGAGCTCGTGAGCCAGTTCTTTGATGCGTTGTGTCATACGAAAATCCATGATGTGAATTCCTTTCCTGTAATGTAATATTTATCATGACCGATCAGAGAGACCGGCTTGCAGTTCATTTGCCGCAGAATGCAGAGCTTGTATCAGGTCATTTTTGTTCTGTGCACGGAACAGCGGCAGAAAAATACCGATCGCTGCACATAAATTTCCCATCGTATCGTGTACAGAAACCGCTGCCTCAAAAATGTCACCTTTTTCCCGATGATAACAACCGTCGCGGCGGTATGTCTCCAATGACAATCGGAATTGCTGTACAGCTTCTTCTGTCGGATGAAGGATACCTGGAATACCGTTTTCAGCAATATAGGCATCGATGACAGCAGGTGTTTGTTCTGCAAGCAGGATCATGCCTGTTGCTGTGCTGAAAACCATTTTGGATTCCGGATAATTGCGGTTGACGGTGACGGAGGAATGGTCGGAAGCACGCAGAAGAACATAACGCTCCTGTCCGCGCCAGACACTGAGCACGGCTTCTGCCGCTGTCTGTGCCGCAAGACGATGCAGAATCGGTTCCGCTTTGGTGCAAAGAACACGGTCGTAACTGTGGGATGCTCCGGTCAGCATATAAGCACCGATGCCGAGCTTCCATTTCCCGTCGACACGCTCCAGATATCCGCGGGCGGCAAGATCTCCTACGATATTTGAGGTTGTGGTTGGCTTTTCGCCAATGTGTTCTGCAATGGAAGACAGGGACGCACCTGCTGTTTTTCCTGCCAGATATTCCAGAATGTTTAAGGCTTTATGGATGACTTTTATCATAATACAATCACTCTGTGATGAAATTCAATAATATTGAATGAGGTTCAAAAATATTGTATTCTTGATTCTATTATAGCACAAACACACAATTCTGTCAACAGATATCCGAAAATACAGGAATCATACGCAGGTTTTCTCCATCGCCTTTCCGGATTGGGTGAAATGAGACATCTTTTTCAGAAATTTTCATACCGCTGCTCGGACGGCGGATATCCGAAATGCTTTTTATATGCCGTTGCAAAGTTTTTGGCATCACGGAAGCCCGTCTGTTTGGCGATACTGGCGACGGAATAATATCCGCTGTTCAAAAGTGCCTGTGCGCGTGCCATGCGCAGAGATGTCAGATGTGTCTTTGGCGTTATGCCGAGGTCGCGCAGAAAGCAATTCCGCAGATGGGTTGTGCTGATGTGCAGATGCGCGGCGATGGCGGAAATATTCAGCTCTGTTTCATGGTAATGATCTTCCATATGGGATAATGCGCGGGAAACCAGGGGGGAGGTTTCCTGTGTTTCGGTGTTTCTGTGTTTTTGGATTTCTGCGGCGATCTGATACAGAATTGCGGTACACTGATAATAATACCCCGGTGCCTGTTCATGCCAGACGCGGTTCGCTTCTTCAAACAGCGGAAGCAGGGTATCATACCGGAAATTGTGAAGAATTTCGATCGGCTGATCGCGGTCTGCTTCTGCATCCGGATGGAGCAGGCTGAAATGAAAGACGATACGCCGATCATGGTGAGAATAGCGTGTGTAACTCAGATTCGGATGAAACAAAGACATGTCACGTCCGATCAGGCGGATATTTTTCCCGTTTTGCAGGACGATATCCGTTTCCCCGTCCGAACGCAGGGACAGGGCGTAAAACGGTCGTGCTCTTGTTTTCATGGTGACGGCATCGTCATCAAAGCTGAGCACCTCGAGCAGCTGTATCTGTAAATGTTCATGGTCAAAAAGCATCAGAATACACCTCCGTCTATATTATACACGATTCAGTTGCGAAAGTCAAACCATTTCTTTTGAAAATAAGGTTTTCCTGTGCGAAAATTCATGGTATACTGTTTACAGTCAAACGAAAATTTTGTGATTTTTGACGAGAAAGGTGTGACTATATTATGAAACCTGCGGCAAATAACCTGAAAATTACAGATATTCGGTTCGCGGATATTGACGGATTACCCAAGCATATGATTCTTTTGAAAATATACACCAACAGTGACATTGTCGGCTACGGAGAGGTGCGCGATGCCTCCAGTGCGACGTATGCGATGATGGTGAAAGGTCGGCTGATCGGCGAAAACCCGCTGCATGTGGAAAAGCTGTTTCACAGAATCAAACAATTCGGCGGTCATTCCAGACAGGGCGGCGGAGTTTCCGGTATTGAAATTGCGCTGTGGGACATTGTCGGCAAGTATTACGGTATTCCCGTATATCAGCTGCTGGGTGGTGCGTACCGCGACCGTGTGCGTGTGTATTGTGATACGGACGTGGACGGAAAGCACACCGGACATGACATGGGACGCGCACTCAAAAAACGGATGGAAGCCGGCTTTACCTATCTGAAAATGGACCTCGGCATTGAGCTGCTCTATGATGAACCCGGAACGCTCAATGCGCCGGCAGGCTTTCTGGACGATCTGAAAGCCTACTCCATGAAAGCCATCAGCCATCAGTCCGGCTCCATTGACAAATCGCTGATGTTCGGAAAGAATTATGAAGTCTTTACGATTCCGCATTATGCGACGGGCATCCATATCACCGAAAAGGGTCTTGATTACCTTGAAAACTATGTTCGTGAAGTGCGTGAGGAGATTGGCTATGAAATTCCGCTGGCCATTGACCATTTCGGTCATGTTGCCGTGGAGGATGCCATCCGATTTGCAAGACGCCTCGAAAAATACAACATTGCATGGATGGAGGACATCGCGCCGTGGATGATGACCGAGCATCTGCGGAAGTTTGCGCAGAACTGCTGTGTGCCGCTGGGAACCGGCGAGGACATCTGGCTTGCCGAAAACTTTGAGCCGGTACTTGGGGCAGGTGTCAATCTGGTCCATCCGGACGCACTGACCATCGGCGGACTCGGAGAGATCAAAAAGCTCGGTGTGCTGTGTGAACGATACGGCGCGGCAATCGCCCTGCATATGGCGGAAAGCCCGATCGGATTCATGGCAGCAGTCCATGCGGCAGCGGCACTCAAAAATGTCCTCTGTGTGGAATTCCACTCGGTCGATCATCCCGAATGGTATGATCTGATCACCCCGTCCGTGAAGATCGAAAACGGCTTTGTTGCGGTTCCCGATGCGCCCGGACTTGGCATTGAATCGCTGAACGAGGAACTGATCGAGAAATTTCATAAAAAAGATACACCCACACCGTGGAGCGATACGTCGCATTGGGACGGCGAATGGGCAAATGACCGTATCTGGTCTTAATTTAATCGATTGCAAAATTGCATTTCGCAATCGGTTTCCTCGGTCTGACGCAAAGACCGCGAAGTTGCACAGCAACTTCTGAAGAAATGCACAGCATTTCTTCGGATGGCGTCCCTTTGGTCGCTTTGAAGGTGTCTTTTTGGGCGGGAAACCCGCCCAAGCGACGCAATTTGTTTATATATCGCCCTATGGGCGATGAAGGTAGGCAATTTTGCAATTGCCTATGGTCTTAATTATGAAGGAGAATCCTGCTATGCTGAAATTGAACAATCGCGAAGATATCATTGCACTGACACCGCTCTGGAAGGGCGAACGTTTTCCAGACGGAAGACCGCGTGTACCGGACCGTTATCTGGAAGCGATGCGCGGCATGACCTTGGAAGAGCTCTGGAAGCCGATTTTCGTCCTTGGCTATGAAAGCCAATTTGAGGGCGATCTGCGTACCCTGCACGATGACGGACGCAAGCTCATCGGACGCGCGGTCACGGCCTCCTTTGTTCCGGCAAGACCGGATCTGCACGATGTTATGTTCGGTGTCGGTGCCGAGGATGGCAGAAAGGGCAACTACAACCAATGGGTCATCGACAGTCTTGTTGAGGGGGACGTTGTCGTTGCCGATATGTATGACAAGATTTACAAGGGAACCTTCCTCGGCGGCAATCTGACAACGGCGATCCGCACACGTACAAAGACTGGCGGTGCTGTCATCTGGGGCGGTATCCGTGATACCGAACAGATGAAGGCAGTACCCGATGTGCAGGTCTACTACCGCGGCATCGATCCGACCCCCATCCGCGAGTTTATCATGAAAGACTTCAACTCGATCACGCGCATCGGAAAAGCGACTGTGCTTCCCGGCGACATCGTCTACGGTGCCGGCGGCGGTGTGCTGTTCATTCCGGCGCATCTCGTTCCTGAGGTCGTCGACGGTGCCGCAAAGACACACGTCAAGGACGATTTCGGATTTGAGATGATCGGTGCCGGCAAGTTCACAACGGCGCAGATCGACCGCGCAACGTGGACAGAGGAAATGCTCGATATGCTGGTCAACTGGATCAACACCGATCCGCGCGGTGAGGAATACCGGCATCTGGACTGGTCGCACGAATATGACCTTGCCAGAAACGGTGACCCGAACGACACACAAACGATGTTGTAACATAAAGGAGACGGAGCATGAATCGCAGAGAACTGATTTCGCATTTTGACCGTTTGAAGGAATATACCGATCCCATGATCTCGTGTGACATTGAAACCCATCGCAAGGGTCTGTTTGCTGTGAAGGTGCTTGACCGCGAGGGGAAACCGATGGCAGGCATTCCTGTACATGCAAAGCTGTCGCGCCATGCATTCAAGTTCGGATGTGCCTTGTTCCTGCTCGATCAATTCGGTGATGAGCGGCGTAACCAACGGTACCGTGAAGAGTTTGCAGGGATTTTTAATTACGGTGTCCTTCCTCTGTACTGGGATACACTGGAGCCGGAGCAAGGCAAGCCGCGCTTTGCGGCAGACTCCGAGAATATATACCGCCGTCCGTCACTCGACCTGATCCGTGACTACTGTCTTGAAAACCGCATCGGCATGAAGGGGCACTGTCTTATGTACAATTCCTTCAATCCGAAATGGATGCCGCGTGACTGGCGTTCACTGAAAATGGCGATTGAAAAACGAAGTGCCGAAATTGCCGAGCGGTACGGAGATGATCTGATTGATCTGGATGTGATCAACGAAATGTACACCGTCTACCGAAATGCACACGGAGAATACGGGTGCCGCGATCTGCCGATTTGCGACGAGCCTGGTCATGAAAAATGGTGTTTTGATACAGCAAAGAAATATTTCCCCTACAGCCGCCTGTTCTGGAACGAAGGCTGCTACGAAACCTTCGGAAATCCGCAGTATACCGGAGACAAGAGTGTCTACTATCTGATGCTGAAGCGCTGGCTCAGTGCGGGAGCTCCCATTGAAGGCATCGGTATGCAGTTCCATGCTTTTTCCGGCAGCGAAGCGCAGGAACGCGCTCTTTACAATCCCTACCGCGCCATGGACATCTTCCGGCTGTATGGGGAATTCGGATTGCCGATTCATCTTTCGGAGGTTTCCATTCCGTCGTACAGCAATGAGGCGGAGGATGAGGAAATGCAGGCGGCGCTGGTGGAGCGTATGTACCGGCTGTGGTTCAGCCGCGAGCATGTTGAATCCATCGTATGGTGGAATATGGTCGATGGCATGGCGTTCGGCGGTGAGAATGTCTTCCACGCAGGTCTTCTGCGCAATGACATGACGCATAAAAAGGCGTTTGATGTACTGAAGCGTCTGATCTGCGAGGAATGGACGTCCGAGGTATCTGCAAAAACAGATGAAGACGGACACGTATATTTCACCGGCTTCTATGGCGACTATGACGTGACGGTCGGTCAGGTCCGAGAGGAGCGCCGCTTTTACCGCGAGAACACAGGGTACTACCATGTGACCGGCGGACCGATGGAACAAAAATTTATACTTTGATAGGGAGGCATCATCATTATGATTCAGAAAGCATTGAAAGCTCCGGTATGGTTGACATCCGGTTCGGTCTATCAGATCAATCCGCGTACCTTTTCGCCGGAGGGAACGATTACGGCGATCACAAAAGAACTGCCGTATCTGGCATCACTTGGCATTTCCACAATCTATCTTTGCCCGATCTTTGAGGCAGATGCATCCGAAAATCGTGAGAACTGGAGTGTCCGCCAGAAAAAATACGGAACGGAAAATCCGAAGAACCCCTACCGCATGAACGATTATTACCGCATTGATGAGGAATACGGTACACTGGATGATCTTGCGGAATGCATCCGGGAAACGCACCGATGCGGGATGCGTCTGATTCTCGACCTTGTCTACCTCCACATCGGACCGAACGCGCCGATTCTGAAAACGCATCCGGAATTTGCAAAGCAGAACGCGGACGGCAGCTTCATCAACGGTTATTGGAATTTCCCATTGCTTGATTTCAATCACCGCGGACTGCGGGAATATCTGTACGGCAATATGATCTATTATATCGCTGTTCTGGATTGTGACGGCTTCCGCTGTGATGTTGGTGACGGTGTGCCGCTGGACTTCTGGGTGGAGGGCAGACAGCGCATCTGTTCTGTGAAGCCCGACGCCATTCTGATCAATGAGGGACGACGCGGGGAAACCCTTTTGGCAGGCTTCCATGCCATCTACGGCTACGACTGGCACGCCTGCATCTATAACATCGTCGCAGACGGAAAATCGGCGGAGGAGCTGAAAACCTGCTGGGAAAAGACGAACGTCGATTTCCCCCGGGGTGCTGTCATTCTGCGCGACCTTGAAAACCACGACACCGTCACCGACTGGCCGGCGCGGCTGGAGGTTTCGGCAGGACATACCTGTATGGATCTGATCACCGCACTGAATCTGGTCGTCGACGGCGCACCGATGCTGTACTGCGGCAATGAACTGTGCGATACCACCACGGTCAATATGTTTGCAAACCGCTTCCATCCCGGCATTTATTCCGCAACGCCGCGCAGCGAGGACATGAAAAACACGCCGCAGGCGCAGAGACGGCAGCACATCATCCGTACACTGAACGCCCTTCGCCGTGAGGATGCCCTGCTGCGGGAGGGGGACGTGGAATGGCTTGATCACGACTGCACGGAACACGCCATTGCCTTCCGCCGTGTGCTTGGGGACAGAAGCATCCTGTTTGTCGGCAATCTCCGCGGTGAGGCTGTCTGTCTGACGCTTCCCGGCATCACGACCGCCGACGTCATTGTTTCGGGCGGTGCCAGCGAATGTGCATCGGGCAAATTTACACTGGAACCGTATGGATTTGCGGTGCTTTGGGAGCAATAAAAAAACCAATACAACCATCAGAAAGGATGAACATCATGTCAAGACGAGAAACCGCACTGAAATATTTTGACAACATGAGCGAGGAAAGCCGCATCCGTATGAAGACCGGCATTGAGCTGTACCGCAAGGGCGACGCAAAAATCACCGTGGTCGGGGTGGACGGCAAGCCGATTGACGGAGAGGTGACTGTCCGTGCCGTGCTGAAAAACCATGAGTTCCGCTTCGGCTGCAACATTTTCATGCTCGATGAATTTGAAACAGAGGAAAAGAACCGCATCTACCGCGAAAAGTTCCCTGAACTGTTCAACCTTGCAACCGTTCCGTTTTACTGGAGCGATTTAGAGCCTGTGGAGGGAAAGCCGCGCTTTGCCGCCGATTCTCCGAAGGTCTACCGCAGACCCGCGACCGACCTCTGCGTTGATTACTGTCTGGAAAACGGCATTGAGCCGAAGTGCCATTGCCTCAACTACGACAACTTTGCGCCCGACTGGGTCAAAAATGAGCCGGTTTCCGTACACAAGCGCAAGCTCGAAAAACGGATGCGCGAGATCGCAGAACGGTACGCCGACAAAATTCCGTCCTTTGAGGTCACAAACGAGACTTTGCAGGGACGCGGCTCCAATCTGTCGAAGTTCTATTATGAAAACGATTTTCTGGAATGGAGCTACCGTATGGCGGATCGCTATTACCCGAACAACCGCCTGATTATCAACGATTACGCCATTTGGGAACCCGGTTCCTACAACGACAGATGTCTTTACTACATGCAGATCGAGCGTCTTCTGAAAAACGGTATCACGCATCTTGACTCTATCGGTATGCAGTTCCATAGCTTCTTCTCCCGCGAAGCAGAGGCAGGCATGGCGGCACAGCGCTACAATCCCGACAATCTCTATCGTTTGATGGACAACTATGCCAGACTCGGTTTGCCTGAGCAGATCACCGAAATGACGATTTCGGCATACTCCGGCAGTGAGGAAGATGAGGAAATTCAGGCAGATCTGATCGAGGGTGTCTACCGCACATTCTTCTCCCATCCGGCGATGGAAGCGGTTATCTACTGGAATTATGTCGACGGTTATGCCTTCCGTGCACCGCAGGGCGATATGACCAAGGGCGAAAATGTCTATTACGGCGCACTTCTGCGCTTTGATATGAGCGAAAAGCCGGCATATCAACGTCTGCGTCATCTGATCCGCGAGGAATGGCACACCGATGTGACCGTACCGGCAGTCAACGGAACGGCAGCCTTCCGTGGCTTCTATGGTGATTATGAGATTACCGTCACGGCAGATGGGAAGACCTATCCCGTAAAATGGACGCTGTCCCGGGAGGGCAAAAACAACGTAACAATCAGAATTTGAGGAACAATATGAAAGCATTTGATCTTCACGGCCGCCGCGCCCTTGTGACAGGATCGACACAGGGAATCGGCTATGCCATTGCCGAATGCTTTGCGGCGCATGGAGCAGAGGTCTTTATACACTGCTCCCGCGATACCGCAAAAGCAAAACGCATTGCCGCAGCGCTTGCGGCGAACACAGGGGGTCTTACGCACGGCATCGCCGTTGATCTCGGGGATGCGGACGCGGCACAGAAGTTATACGCCATGACCGGCGAGCTTGATATTCTTGTCTGCAATGCCTCGGTGCAGTTCCGCTGTGCATGGAATGAGATTCCCCCCGAGGAATACGATACCCAGATGAATGTCAATCTGCGTGCAACGCTTTCTATGATGCAGATCTATATTCCCGGTATGCAGAGCCGCAGATGGGGGCGTGTTCTGAATATTGGCAGTGTGCAGCAGGCAAAACCGCACAAGCAGATGGCGATTTATGCGGCATCCAAGTGTGCCATTGCGTCACTGACCGAAAACATTGCCGGGCAGGTTGCAGCCGACGGAGTCACGGTCAACATGCTGCTGCCCGGTGTCATTGCAACGCCGCGCAACGATGCGGCACTGTCCGACCCAGCCTACCGGAAACAGGTGCTGGCAAAGATTCCCGCGGGTTATGCAGGGGAAGCTGAGGACTGCTCTGCTGCCGCACTGCTGCTTTGCTCCGATGAGGGACGGTACATCACGGGAAGCTCGCTGTATGTGGATGGTGGGATGCATCTGTAAGAACCGTTGACAATCCCGATGCGGTAAGTGCTCCCTTTGAAGCGGTCAGACCATTTCAGCATCGCCTGCAAAATCGGGAGGATAAAAGAACAAAGATAGGGAGATCAGAATATGAAAACAGTTTCCAAATATCTTTTTGGCTACAATTTTGAATGTACCCGCAGATTTGGCTATGGCGGTATTTATGCTGAAATGATCGATGACTGCCGGCTTCTTTATACTGATCGGTCGTTTTATCCGATCACGTTTGACGACATGGAGGGTTTGGGACAGTGCGGCGAGCGCATTCATTTTCTGACGGACCGATCCTACGCATGGCATATTGTCGCAGATGGCAAGGTATCGGTTCGTTTTCGCACGGAATACGGCAAGCTGATTTTTGCATCCGGGGAGCCGCGCGGCGTTTTTCAGAACAAGTTCGACTGCCCGTATGCGCGCATGGAGGTCGTCAGCGACGGAAAAATCAAGTATATTTCGCTCAAGCCTGCCGACGCTGTCAACAACTGCAGAAAAGATGTTCTCGATGCCATCAAAGAAATGCGTCCGCAGACCATACGCTTTCCGGGCGGCTGCTTTGCCGAAAAATACAGGTGGAAGGACGGACTGCTTCCCATCGAGGACAGACCGGCGATTTCGGACGAGGGAAAATTCAACCTGTTTTGCAGTCATTACCGCTATGACGGCTATGAGTTGAATATTGATGACTATATTGCCATTTGCCGCTATGTTGGCGCAGAGCCGGAATGGACTGTAAAATTAACAAAAAATGACCCGCAGGATGCTGCGGACCTCGTGGAATACTGCAACGGTGATGCGTCTACAAAATACGGTGCACTCCGCATTGCACGCGGATTCCGGGAGCCGTACAATATCCGAACATGGTATATCGGCAACGAGGTCTGCTTTATCACCACCCCCGAAGCAGCTGCGGCACTTCACGATCAGTTCGCTGCAGCCATGCTTTCGGTTGACCCGACGATCAAAACCGTTGCAACCACCGGCAATGTCGAGAACTGGGACATCAAATTCCTTGCCAATGCAACGAGGGTGGACAGATGTGCACAACATTCATACATCGAATATAACATTCCAAGCTGTGATCTGCAGCAGGTGCTTGATGCTGCCGAGGGTGCGCTGTACCGCAGGCTGGAAGCCGGCTGCAAGCGCTTTGGCGGCAGAAAAATGCTGTTTGACGAATGGAATCTGCGCTGGGGAAGCATGGGGGATGCCTACGGCGGACTGTATGCCGCGGGTGTCATGACCCTGCTGATCCGAAATCAGGAGCAGCTGAATCTGGAAGGCGCGTCTTATTTTGCGCTGGTCAATGAGGGGATCATCCGCGTGTATCACGACCATGTCACGCTTGCGCCCGACGGCGAAATTATGAAGCGCATGACGGAGCACGCAGGCGGCACATTGGTGCCTTGCGGCGATACGTCCATGGTTGTGACGGATCACGGTGACTATTTGTGGATATCTGTGCTCAACAAATCCGTATCCGATGAAAAATTGCTTGATGACATAGACGGTGCCTATGAGATATTCACGCCCGACAGGGAAAACATGAAGAGGGTTTGCGGAAACGGAAGACTGCTGTCCATCCCTCCCGCTTCGGCTGCATTTATCAAAAGACCGAAAACCTGATTGATAAAAACACAGATCAAAGAAAGGAAGCAAACCATGACAACAAAAAATTATGCAAAGCACCATGCCGCAATCGCTTCTCTGCTCATAGTCTCCGTCCTTTCACTGCTGCCGTCCTGCGGCGATTCCGGTGCCGCACCAGACACACAGCGTGTCACCGACCAAACCGATACCGCAGCCGAGACTGCGGCAGAACCGTCGTATCTTGACCAATATGACGGCATTGACTACAATCAGGATACCTATACGCTGGCAGTGCTGTCAACGTCGGTATTACCTAACTACGGCGGTGAGGAAAACACCGGCGAACCGGTCAACGATGCACAGTATGCCCGTGACATCTGGATTGAGGAGCATTACAATGTCGCGCTTGATTATGTTGTCTACCCCAGCGACGGTGTCATGGTCAAGGATGTCTTAAAACAGGTTCGCGCGGGGGATACTGCGTATGATTGCCTGCAGGCAGGTATGAACAAGGATATCACCCCGATGTCAAAGGGAGACGCGCTCGCGGATCTCTATTCGATTGACGGACTCGATCTGACGCAGGAGTGGTGGAGCCAGAGCTTCAACCGTGCTTTTACCGTCGCGGATAAGCTGTTTATCTCCACCGGTCCGATTGCCTTTTCTTATTTTTATTCCCCGCGTCTCATTGCGTATA
>SVRM01000141.1 GCA_015064785.1 Oscillospiraceae bacterium | reverse complement strand
CGTTCACATCCACTGCTGTTTGATACCTTCCGCGATACCCTGTCCAATGCAGGTCTGGAAGGGCATCTTCACATCCCCGCGTTTGAACCGATTGTCGGCGCTGTCATCGGTCACGCACACCGCGCAGGTGTCGTTTTCGACGATGCCTTCCGCGCCCGGCTCACAGAAGACTACAAAAAGCACGCGTTTGAAGTTTCATCAGACCTCAAACACCGCCCTAACCCACAGAAGATCGTACCGACGGTCCGCGCCGACGCACCGACAATCACCGGTGCCGAGGGCTTCCGTATCGATCTCTGATCCCATCTGACCAAACAAAAACTGTTATATACACAAGACAACCGAAAGAGAGGAACTCATTATGGCACTTATGCACCGTTACCAGAAGGCAGTTGACGACCTGTTCGCAAAGGTTCGTGAAACACAGACCGAAACCATCATCAAGGCAGGCACGCTGATTGCAGACGCAGTCGCCAATGGCGGCAAGGTCTACTTAAACGACATCTGCCACTCCATCGAAATGGATTTAATCTACCGCGGCGGCGGTCCGATCTTCTATAAGAAGTTCAAGAAAGAAGAACACATGGAAGGTCTGAAGGCAGGCGACGTTCTCGTCGTTTCCTCTGTCTCCGGCAGAACCGCACATGTTGTTGATCTGGCATGGGAAGCGATGGAACGCGGCGTCACCGTCATCGCTTTCACCTCCATGGAATATGCGCGTCAGGTCGATCCCGTTCATCCGTCCGGCAAGAAGCTGTATGAATTTGTCACGCTCGCCGTTGACAACTGCGCACCTGCGGCTGAAGCCATGATCGAAGTGGAAGGCATCGAAGCACGTTTTGCGGCTGCTTCCGGTATCGCATCCGATTATATCATGTGGAACATCACATCTGTCGTTGTCGAAAAGATGCTGGAAAAAGGTCTGACCCCCGGTATCCTCAAGAGCGCAAACTTCCCCGGCGGCAACGACTACAACAAGCAGATCATCGAACCGCATTACGATGAATTCGGCTGGTAATTTCCGTTTATCATTCATACAGGCGCTGTCTGATCGGGACAGCGCCCGTTTTTTTGTCTAAACCCCTTGACGGACGGACAATTCTCCGTTATAATACAGGTAACATTTATAATCAATGAAAGGATTTGACTATGAACACTTTCACAAAACGATTGCTCCTCGGATTTGCCGCATCGGCCATGCTGTTTTCTGTCTCATGCAATGAGGATGCCGCTGACGGAACCGAAACCGGCGGTACCGCACAGGATACCGCTGCTGCTCCCATTACCATTGAACCCAAGGACACGGTATCACGCGGTGATGCTTATACATTGGTTGACGTCTCTTCCTACTCCGGCAGCAAAGAAGGCATTGCGTCCGGCTGGCGGCTGGACAACCGCGGCGGCGTTCCGATGTCGGAAATCCAGGGCGGCTACGGCGCACTGACAGACATTTCCGCGGAAGCCGGAACCGCCCTGATCCGCGAATTCAATACAACCTCAGACGGACTTCTGGTGGTGGAAACCTCCGCCCAGGTCACAGGCGACGGCTATTCCATTGAACTGTGGAATGAATCGGACGCGCCGATTTACCGTCTGTACACCAACGACGGCTGGAAAATCGCAGGAGCGGACGAAATGTTTGCCTCCGCCCCAGGCGGTGATACCTTCCGCATTCTTCTGGACCTTGACAATGACTGCGCACAGACCTATATCAATGAAACCGACTGCGGCGTATCTCCCCTGCTCTGCTCCGGAGACGAAGCCAATGTCCGCTCCTTCCGCTTTGCAACCGACAAGGAAGGTCAGGCAACCGCGGCTATGGGGGCCCTCCGCATCACGGCAAACTATGCGGTCAATGACCGGTTCTCCTTCTATCCGGAAGGTAAGCTGACACGCGGATGGTCAGGAGAAGGCGCATCGGTCCGAGACAATATGCTTCTTGTCAGCCGAGGATATGCAAGCAAATCTTTTGATGCACTCGGCGGTACCGTCATTGCCGATACCGAACTGATACTCTCTGGCGGACAGCCGATCACCTTCTCTCTCGGCTGCGGCGAAATTCCCGTCGTCACGTTCTCCTCGGATGATACCGGATTTTTTGCAAACGGCACGCCGATCTACGAGCAGTATGTCAGAAACCTGTGGTACCGAGTCCGTCTGGAAGCGGATACCGCATCCGATACGGCAAAAATCTGGCTTAACGGACGTGTTGTCGGTGAGGTTCCGTTTGCTGCTTCGACCGACCATCTCGATACTGTCACCGTCTCCAACGACAGTGTCGCCGGTGTCACCTTTGACGGCTTCCGCGTCTTTGAAAAGATCACCCACGAAGATTATGTCCAGGCGCCCGTTCATCCTGCCGGCGAGGACGATTACACCATCGGTATGAATATCTGCTCCCTGTGGCGTGAAGGTACCCATTACGGCTGGAGTACCATTTCCCCATATCCCGATGCAGAGCCGGTTCTCGGTTATTATGACGAAGGTTCACCGGAAACCGCCGACTGGGAAATCAAATACATGGTCGAACACGGCATTGATTTTCAGGCCTTCTGCTGGTATGCTTCGGTTTCCGACGGTCCGATGCGCGCAAATCCGCTTTCCACGCATCTGCACGACGGTTACATGTATGCCGAATACAGCGAGGATATGAAATACTGTCTGATCTGGGAAGCATCCAACGGACACAGACCGTCCGATATCCATGCATGGAAAACCTCCTTCGTTCCCTATTTCATCGAGCATTATTTCAAGGATTCCCGTTATATGACAATAGACAATCAGCTTGTGCTCTGCGTATTTGGCTCCACGGAGCTTGCCAATACGGTCGGCAGTCCCGCAGCTGTGAAGGAAATGTTTGACTATCTCGAGGAAGAAGTACAAAAACTCGGCTTTGACGGCGTCATTTATCTTGCCTGCGGCACCTCCACCGATACCCTGTCCGAAATGGGCTTTGACGGAAGCTACGCTTACAACTGGGGTACCTCCGGCTACGATGTCGAGGTCAACAAAAACAGAATCCTCGGCAGTGCCGCCATCACCTCCATGTACACCGTTCCCACCGTCAGCGTCGGCTTCAATTCCATTCCCTGGCACGGCATCCGTTATCCGATGATGACCCCCACCGACTTTGAAGCGGCACACCTGTGGGTACGGGACGAATACCTGCCGAGCCATGCCGCCAAAGACACATGGCAGGAAAATTTCGTTATGCTCTCCACATGGAACGAATACGGTGAGGGTACGTATATCATGCCGTCAGCCGGCAACGGCGGCTTCGGTTATCTCGATGCCCTGCGCACCGTTTACACACAGGAGGATGTCAATCCCGCACTGAATGCTGTCCCAACCGCCGCACAGAAGGAGCGTATCACGCATCTGTATCCGCAGTACCGCAGACTTCTGCGCAAAACAGGCTATGCCGACGAGCTGCCAGATCTCTCCGATCTGCAAACCGTGGAGGAAATCTCCTACACCTCCAAAAAAGGACTGTCTGTCAACGCCATCGGCAGTGCAGTCGCCGACGAAAACGGTTTTTCCGGATATGCCAACGGCGACGCCATCATCACAAAAAGCAATCTGCATATTGATGCAGCGGAAGCACCGTATCTCGCCATCACCATCGAGGCACATAAGGGTACCTCCATCGATCTCTATTTCATTACAGACAAAGACTCCGGCTGGTCAGAGAACATGCACAAGGGCTTCCCTGCCACAACAGAAGGACTGGAGACTTATCTTGTCGACATGTCCGCAGTCAACACATGGACCGACACGATTACCGCCCTGCGCATCGATCCCGGACAGACCGATGCGGGTGCAGGTGATCCCGAACGCAATGCATTCCGTCTCGTCTCGGCTGTTTTCCTGCGCGCATCGGATACCAATCCCCAAACCATCATCATCAACAAACAGCCAGTCGATATGCAGCTTCCCGCGGAAACTGCCGCGGACGGCCTCCTTCTGATTCCGTTTGACCCCAAACTCGCACTCGATTACCGCCTCAATGCATTCTATACCTGGGACGGCGTTCCCGGAACAGCACAAAAGCTGACGCTTTCGTTCATCGACCACACCCTCGTTTACACGGTCGGTGCGGATACCTACCTGCACAACGGTGAGGAAAAGCCGCTCGGCTATACGATGTACCTTCAGGACGGACTGCCGATGCTCTCCCCCGCGCAGCTCTGCGCCGATGTCGGATATACCTATACACTGACCGACGGTATCCCGACCATCACCACAGATCAGATCGATTATTTCACCGGCAGTGCTGACCGTGTCCCCGGACAGTGGGAATTCAATCTGACCGGTGACACCGAGGGCTGGAGTTCCCATCACATGAGCGTACAGGTCATTGATGGCGCACTGAAGATGACCACAACGGTTGAAACGGGTGACCCGATTCTGTCGTATGCCGATGAGGTCAACCTCCGCGCCGAGGAGTATTCCACATTCGAGATCCGCTGCCGCTACAAGCACGAGGGCGGCTTCGATCAGGGACTCTGCGTCTACTTCACAACAGCTCAGGACGGCAATATGAGCGAGTTCATGACCGTCAAGGCAACGCTGGATTCCGATGACTCCATGGGTGAATGGGAGGTTTATACCGTCGATCTGACCGAAAATCCCGCATGGGATGGTCTGATTAAGAAGGTTCGCTTCGACCCGTTCAACTGCATGGGCGAAATGGAAATCGACTACATGCGCTTTATTCCCGCCGAATGACAGGAGATACATGATGAACCACGAAATCCGATCCTTTGTCAACCTCGAAGCGGCAGCAATTCCCGCACATAAAGCGGTATTGTCCAGTTATAAGCTGATATCGAAGGGGATGATGCAGATCTTTGTCGGACAAGATGTACCGGTGGATGTATTGAGGTCGGTTTTCACCGGGACGCTGTCGCGTTGATCTCTGCTGCATTTGCATATTCACAACTATGAAAGGAAATCCGTACATGAAAACAAATCTGCTTTGTCTGCGGTGCGGACAGAAAATGAACCATATCAAAAAACAAAAATTACAGCTCGGACAGACCGACTGGATTTTTGGTGATCTTCCGAACCTGTTTGCCGGAGCCATCGAGGTGGATATCTATAGCTGTCCGGACTGCGGGAAAATCGAATTCTATTTGGCGGATGACAAAGAAGAAGGTTTGCCGCAGAAGCAATGTCCGAATTGCGGGAAACGGCATGATTTCGACTATCCGAGGTGTCCGTTCTGCAAATATGATTATTTCGCGTAAACAAATCATGACAATTTATTTTAGAGGACGACATGCATGAAAAAAATAGTATTCGGCATCTTGCTGGTCTTTTTCAGTTTTGCCCTTACGATACTGGAAGAACACAAAAATGTATTCCTTATTTCCGAAAAATTCGATGCTGTTCTATGTATCAACCTGTTAATCCTCGGTCTTGGATTCGGGGTTTGGGGATTGCTTGGGAAAGATCGTTAAGCTGACCCAAAAAACAAAAACAATATCAAAGCGGAGGCAAACACCTCCGCTTTTTTGATACTGATTCAGTCATCGTAATCCCGATCCCAATCGAGAATATTTCCGCTCTGCGCATGAATTTCATATTCATACTCCACAGCACCGTCACGAAATTCAATCTCATATACAGGTCTTCCGTCATCCCGGTCAAGCTCTGTCCGAAGACCTCTGACCACGGTACGAGATAGCCCCGCATGTGCCAGTGCGATGTCCTCTGCCGCGTCGGATGTCAGATTCTCCCCTGAGGATGCTTCCACCTGCGGTACGGGCGTCGGTGTGACGGCAGGCTCTGCGGTATCGGTGATCTTTGGCTTCCCGGCTGTCTGTCTGCGGGGTTCATAATCCCGATCCTGCTTTACGATTTCGCCGGTTTCTGCATGAACTGCATAGTCATATTCCCAATCCCCAGCGCGGAACTCCACGTCCCAAACAGGCATTCCCCGCTCATAATCCGGCTCTGTGCGGAAAAACGTGACGTCTTCCGCCGGGAGATCGGCATATGCCAGTGCCGCTGCCCTCGCTTCATCTTCTGCCAGCCAATCTGCCGGGCGTTCCGGATCCGCAAAAGAAGTCACATCCGTCGCTGATATGGTATCCGCCGTATGCCGCACAGAAATTTTTCTGTGTGCAGCGGCTGTCGGTATTTGTTCGGCTGCTTCTTCTGTTTTTGTCGATTCCGGATGCTGCTGTCTGTTTATCTGTTCCTGCCCGGCCGCATGACCGGTATTGATGCCCATGCAAACCAGCAGTGTCAGCATTGCTGCGATGAGTTTACTGTACATAACGGATAACTCCTTTCTATGTTCTGATCATCGTTTTGAAAAAAAGAGCAGAGAAATCCCGAGGGACTTCCCTGCACAAATTGCAACTTGTTTCAGCGTCTGACAGGGCGCAAGTCGATGTCAGGTGTTGAATTGATTGATATAAGCCGAGGCACCGTGACCGGTCTTGCGGATGCAATATCCGTTGGACACAGTTTTGTAATCCGCGAATTACCCGTACTGCGCATCTCCAAGCGGCCGATCCCAATGAATCACACCGCCGAGTGACGCGGCAATCCCGTCTGCCACCGTGCGTACTTCGGCGAGATACTGTGCATCCCGCTTTTTGGAGCGACGCCCTTTTTCAGAACACAGCTCCTTTACCGCACACGCATCGTAGCTGATGCCAAAATCTTCTGCATCCCGGTGCGGAAAGAAGGTCGCACCGACTTCATACCGGATATTGCCGCAATCGCTTTCCGCGGTCAGCCAGACAGCCACGCCGTGACGTTCCACACCGGCAAAGATACACTCCGCAGAAAAATACTGCCTGTAGACATCAATGGTTTTCATCGGAATTCCAGTCGGATGGCACCGGATATCAGCCGAAGTATCTCTTCAGCAGCCCTGCAAATGCCTTGCCGTGTCTTGCTTCGTCGCGTGCCATTTCATGAACGGTGTCGTGGATTGCGTCAAGTCCCAGTTCCTTTGCACGCTTTGCAAGGTCGGTCTTGCCTGCGGTTGCGCCGTTCTCAGCGTCAACACGCATTTCGAGATTCTTCTTGGTGGAGTCGGTGACAACTTCGCCGAGCAGTTCTGCAAACTTGGATGCGTGTTCTGCTTCTTCAAATGCTGCCTTTTCCCAGTACAGACCG
>SVRM01000140.1 GCA_015064785.1 Oscillospiraceae bacterium | reverse complement strand
TACCGCCGCCGGCAAGTCCTGCCGCGCTCATCGTATGATGCGGGGAACGAAACGGACGCTGTACAATCAGCGATTTTCCGTCGGGGAGCATCCCGGAAATGGAATGCAGCATCGTCGTCTCAATCGCCTCGGAGAACGTCAGCGGCGGCAGAATCGTCGGCAGACGCTTGGCAAGCATACTCTTGCCGGTGCCGGGCGGACCGATCAGAAGCACGTTGTGCTGACCCACTGCCGCAAGCTCGAGTGCGCGCTTGGCAAGTCTTTGTCCTTTGACATCGGCATAATCGACGCCGAGGTCATACGACAGCGCATGTGCCGCTTCCCGATCAAATGTCATCGGTGCAATCGGTGCGCGTCCGGAAAGATGGTCAAGCAGCTCCACAATATCATGCACAGGGTATACGGTGACGCCTTCGATGACCGATGCTTCGGCGGCATTCTGTGCAGGGACAAACATCTCCGTCTGCCCGGCAGCCTTTGCCGAAATGCACATACAGAGAATCCCGCGTACACCGCGCACCTCACCGGAAAATGACAGCTCACCGATGAAGCACATTTTGGACAAATCCCCCTTGACCGACAGACGGCCGCCGGCAGTCATAATACCGACAAGCATCGCAAGGTCGTAAAAGGACCCCTCTTTGCGCTTGTCGGCTGGTGCTAAATTGACCGTCAGCGCACCGTCCGGGAACATGACACCGGCGTTGGTACATGCCGCACGCAGACGCTCTCTGGATTCTCGGACCGCGCTGTCCGGCAGTCCGACAATCTCAAACTGCGGAATCGTATTGATGCAGTTGACCTCGACAATGACGGGAAATCCCTCAATGCCGAGCAGTCCTGCGCTGTATACTGTCGATAACATACCGTGTCCCCGCCGTAAAACATACCGTTCACGGCTTCCTTTCCGCGGAATTCCTGCCATCCGGTTCCGCATCGCTTTCTATCTCTATTATAGCGCAAAATCCTGATTTCGTCAAGAGTGAATCTCATCCCATGAAATTCTGTTTATTATGATATCATTCATTACAGGATCATATTTTCTGTACACTGTTTTTGTATACGATCCTGATGGGACACGCCCAAACGATGTAGATTATGACCTATCCCGTGCGGATTTATCCGATCAACAATCCTCTGCGCGACGATGACAACATTCCCAACAACGATTTCGTTGTCATCCATGACGGAACAACCGTCAAAAAACAGCACTGATCCATTCCCTGTCCTGAAACAAAGGATTGCCCGCAGACAACGGTAACACAACCGCGTCCGGGGCAATCCTTTTTTGATTATCCGATTTTCTCAAGCAGTGTCAGTATCTCCTGCGGTGCTGCAATTTCATAATCAATCCGTACACCGAGACAGTTATTCTTGCCGTGCGGATTAAACCAACAGGTGTGAAGTCCCGCCGTTTCGCCGCCGCGCATGTCGGAGGTCAGGCTGTCACCGATCATCAGAACCTCCTCGCGCCGCACATCCGGCAAAGCCGCAAAGCACGCATCAAAGAATGCGGCGGACGGTTTTTCCGCGCCGATTTCCTGCGACAGGAAGATACGGTCAAAATATCGATCCAGCCCGGCGTCTGCAAGACGTCTGTTCTGAATGACGGTTGTACCGTTGCTGACGGCGTACATCGGATATCTGCCATATAGGGCATCCATGGTTTCCTTCGCGCCGGAAATGTAGTCATGCTGTTCACCAAGGAACGAAAAATACAGATTTTGCGCCGCCCGGCAGTCATAGGAGAAGCAAAGCTCCTCAAACAGCATCGCAAACCGACCGACCAGCACTTCGTCTCGTGTCAGCGCACGCTGTTCCAGCCGTTTCCAGAGCGAATCGTTGATCTCGCTGTACCGCTGTACCGTTTCGTCTGTCACGGGAATGCCAATCTCCGAAAAGGTCCTGCGAATGGCGGCTGCTTCCGCACGTCTGAAGTCCAGAAGGGTATCGTCGATATCCCAGAACAATGTCGTGATCATCTTATTTTTCTGTCATGCTGATGACACGTTCGGTCATCTGGTACGCACCGTAGCCCTTGTTCTGCGCCGCCGCAACCTGCGCCGCATCCTTTGCGGCATTGCCGGTCAGCTCAAGCAGCGGTCGGATATTCAGCGCAGATGCGTCAAGTGCGGACAGTACGGTTTCGACCGTTTTTGCAGGATCCGCATCGACATCGGCAATGGTCTTGCCGCCGATGGTCATGCCATCACGCAGATTGGACAGCGTGATGTCTGCGGTAATGCTGTCCGCAATGGCACCGTAGTCGGAGCAGTCAATACCCATGGTTTCATCGCCGCCCGCCGCAATGGTCACAGCATCAAGCTCCAGATTCAGCGCGGCACCGGACAGGATCTTATCCACTCGGTCAAGGAATGTTCTGACCGCATCGGTTTTGGATACACTGTTGTCATACTTCGGTGCGGTGGTTCCCGCGTCAGCCGGAAGTGCATAGTCGCGGAGCATAATTTCATCCACGCCAGCCTGCTTCATTTCCGAAAGGAGAGACAGCACATAGTCCTGTCCTTCCGTGGAATAGACAGAAATCCAGCGCGAAGCACCGTCGGAGTAACGGAAGCCTGCGACATTCATCAGTGCCGCATCGGAATTACCCTTTGCCGCAAGGTCATCTCGCAAAGCGCAAACGCGACCCGTGACATACAGTCCTGCGCCGTGCAGAATATCCACAATGTCATCAAGCGACTGTGCCGCAACGGATGGATTGGCGCCGAATTCCTTCGCTTCTGCGACATTGGACTTATAAGAGAGCTTACCGTTGTCGTATTTCAGTTCCACCATGACCGCGGTATATCCGTCAGCCTTCAGCGCTTCCGCCGCTTTTTTCAGTTCATTTCTGGTCGGGTACTCCGCCAGATCAAGATAGCCGCCCTTATAATTCTTTGTTGTTGCAACGTCTGTAATCTGCGAATCCGGCTGTGTCGGTGCCGTTGTTTCCGGCGGTTCCGTCTGGACAGGCGGCTCTGTGACTACCGGTTCGGTCTGCGGCGGTTCGGTCACTTCTTCCGTTTGTGCCTCCGTCACTGCATCGGACACATCCGATACAGGTTCCGATTCCGTACCGACGGTTTCTCCGTCTGTGGTATCTCCGACGGTTTCTGTTATCGCAGGAGGCGTGCTGTCAGAGCCGCTTGCGGTACCGATACCTTCGATGCCGTCATCATCCCGGCTCAGAAGGATCGCCGCGGATGCACCGCCGATCACACCGGCACCGAGGATTGCGGCGGTGATGATCATAATCAGTCTGTTCCGCGCCGCTTGTCTTGTTTTGTATTTGACTGGTCTTCTCATAACAATCATTCCTGGCCTTCGTTTTGGAAAGCTTCCTTTCTTGGAGTATTTTGAATGGTTTGTAAAGCAGAATCAGGTTCTGATGAAGCACGAAAGCCGCAAAACCCGCGGAAAAAGGGTTTTTACCAAGGGAACGCCGCTGGATCCTGTTCATCGTCTGTTGTTTCTGTCATCGTCGGTATACCGGTTCGGCTGTCCGTACATATCCGGCCTGCGCTGTGCGGCACGTCTGGCACCGCTGCCTGATGTCTGTCCCTGCCCCATCGGATTCCGTGTCGGCTGAGACTGCCGCTGTGCAGGATTCTGTGTCTTCCTTTGCTGCGCCTGCATCTGCGATGCCTGCATTTGTCTCTGTCTTGCAAGATATGCAGCTCTCTGTGCGGCACGCTGACGTCTTCTTCTGCGGCGGATGATCTGTGCCCGGATCACCAGCACCGCAAAGAACAGTACCGCCAAAAGCAGAATGACCAGTACGGTCAGGAACACACGCAGAACCACCAGTCCAGCGCCCGTCTCATACCGGAAATCATTGACCGACAGTGTGTATGTCACGCCGGGATCACCGTCGCCGCCGATCAGGGACAGCCGCAGGACATCCATACCCGATGCCGCCCGCGCATACTCCTTGATGTCAAATGCTGCAACAGTCCATGCACCGATGCCGATTTCGGTTTCGCCAAGATAGCGGACATCCTCCTCGCCGTCACGGTACAGATGCAGCTGTACACGAATCTGCTGCGGAAGTGCCGGTGCCGCGACCGTTTCGCCGTCTGCCGGAGGCACCGCCTCAGCGGCTGCATCGGCTTTCAGCGTAACATACAGCACCTCCGCCGTCTGCGGCAGCTTCCGTGCAGATACATCTGCAGCAACGGAAGCAATTTGCCCCGCCGTCATCGGATGTGTCATCGCGAACAGGATGGAGGAGTTTATTTCCGTACCTGCCGTAATAGACAGTATCTCGGCAGATGCCATGTAATCTCCCGGAACAAAGCCGTGCAGGGTACGGTCGGCAAAATCCAGAAGCACCGGAGCATTTTCCTTTATGGCATCCTTTTCTGCGATTTCACCCGTCGTCTCATAACGTTTGAGCGTCTCCGCCTGTTTTCTGGAAAAGCCTTTGAGAATGGAGGACCATTTACGTCCGCCGACAATCTTTGCATACGGTTCAGCCGACTTTGTGCCGAGCTGGGTATCAATCACCCGGAACAGATCATAAACCGGCTTTCCCTGTGCATCCAGCTGACGCAGACCGAGCGAACACTGCTCCCCCGCGCCGTCCATGATACGGTGCCAGATAAAGGCTTCGATAAAGTCAGCCTGTGCCGCGGCGTAGTAGGCGTATACAAACGATGCCGCCTGCCGCTCCTGTGATGCATCATCGCCGGATGTGCCGTGAACGGCATAATCGTCGATGATTACCGCACGGCGGTTTTTCTGATATAAGTACGGTGTTTCTTCCAGAAATTCCTTCAGAATACCGATGTTGTTCATGGTTAAGTATGTGGAATACCGGTCGTTCTTCGCACCGGTATCATCCCAGATGCTGTCATCCAGCGCATTGGACGCATACGGTGCCACAGCGACACCCCACGCGGTATCGGCACCCATTTCCGCAGTAAATGCAGAAAGGAACGGTCTGCCGGTTGCCCAGAGATTGGACAGCGGGATATAAACGCGGCTGTTTGCGCTGTGGGAACGCAGTGCCAGATCTGCCAGACGGAACACACCTGCATATTCGGCAGCCACGCGGTCCAGCTGGTCTGCGGAATAACCGAGATCGTACCATTTTACCCATTCGTTGACCTGATAACCGACGATGTAATCTATCGGTACTGTGCTGTTTGCTGCATATCTGCGCGCAAAATAGGTAAACAGATTGTTTGCTGTCTGATAGGCGGTTTTCGTCTCCAGCGTAAAGCCATAGGAGGACGCACCTTCTGCCGATGTTTCGGCATACATCGCTGCTGCCGGTTCGGTGGTCGCACGGTCACTGCCGTCGAGCAGGAATCGGAAAATGATATGGGTCCCGTCGCGCTGCAAGGATGCCACCAGTGCATCCAGCTGTGTAATCATCGTCGGATCAAAATGGGTTGCCTGACCGGAGGTCGCATTGGAATACTGCGGATCTCCGGCAGATGCGGTGATATACCGGTCAGCCACAATCGGAATTACGGCATGTCCGATGCCAAGTGACTGTGCATCCGCCGCAAGCGCACCGGAAACGACAAGGCCCTTCATCGTGTTGGCTTCCGTCCGTGCGGTCCTGTTTTCCGCCAGCACATCGGGATTTTTGACATACGCTTCACCGAGGACACGGTAGTCCGCACCCTCTCCGAGCGCCAGAATATATTTCGCACGCAGACGCTCACCGGTTGCGTCCGCTGTCACCGTAAACTTTGTGGTCTTTTCAATGACCTTGGTTGCGGTCGGGGACTTGGAACGCAGATTGTCTGCAATTTCATGCGGCTGTAATGTAAAAAGATATAATGTTTCGCCCTGTTTTTCTGCCAGCAGCTTTTCATCCGGCTGGAAAAACACCTGAATCTCATCTGTGTTTTTGGCATTGATCTGCGCGTACAGCTCTGCCTGCCCGAAGGGTGTCTCCACCGTCCGTGCCGCCGCACCGATGCTACAGAACAGCATCATCAGAATCACGAAAAAGACAAGTACGCCATATCGGAAGCCTCCGTATGACCGAATCGCAGGTACTGTTCTGTTCATGGAAATCCTCTCATTTCATGTAATATGGAAAATAGCGGATACATTTCCGGTATTTTCCGTCAAAAAGCAACAGCGCAGGACTGCCGCACCACTGTGCCCGCAGCCCCGCGTTGCTGTGATAACGGGTTGATATCTGAAATCAATTCGTCTGCGTTTTTGACAAAGTCAAAAATCTCATGGATTTATGCAAAGTATAAATCCGTCTGCGTTTTTGACAAAGTCAAAAATCTCACGAACTTATGCCTTCAGCATAAGCTCTTTAGCCATTCTTGACAATGACAGTAAAGTCAGCTGTCTTCAGAGAAGCGCCGCCGATCAGACCGCCGTCAACATTGACCTTGGAAAGCAGTTCTTCTGCGTTCTTTGCGTTCATGGAACCGCCGTACTGGATGGTGGTTGCCTTTGCAACACAGTCGCCGTACAGACCTGCGATGACGTCACGGATGATGCCGCAAACTTCGTCAGCCTGGTCGGAGGTCGCGGTCTTACCGGTACCGATTGCCCAGACAGGTTCGTATGCGATGATGACATTCTTCATGTCTTCCGCGGAAACACCGAGCAGAGCGATCTTGGTCTGCAGGGAGACGGTTTCAGCGGTAATGCCCTGTTCACGCTGGGTCAGGGTTTCACCGACACAGACGATCGCCTTGAGGTTCTTTGCAAGCGCAGCCTTGGTGCGTGCATTGACGGTTTCGTCGGTTTCAGCAAAGTACTGTCTTCTTTCGGAGTGACCGATGATGACGTATTCAACGCCTGCATCCACGAGCATGTCAGCGGAAATTTCGCCGGTGTATGCGCCGCTTTCCGCAAAGTGAACATTTTCAGCACCGATGTGGATGTTGGTGCCCTTTGCAGCTTCCACTGCTGCGGGAATATCGATTGCGGGTACGCAGAGAACGACGTCACAGTCAGCGCCCTCAACCATCGGAGCGAGCTCCTTGATGAAAGCAGCTGCTGCGGTGGGGGTCATGTTCATCTTCCAGTTGCCCGCGATAACGGTTCTTCTGAGATTCTTATCCATGGTTGTAACTTCTTTCTTACCTGATTTATGTTAATGGTTCAAACAAACGGGATTCCGCCGCCGCAAGCCAAGGAAAGAGGGGGTGCGGGGGAGGAAAACTTCGGCGTCTGAGATGGTTT
>SVRM01000139.1 GCA_015064785.1 Oscillospiraceae bacterium | reverse complement strand
CCTTGGATAATGAAACCTTGCAAAATATTGTTTTATCTATTAACCTAAGACCTAAAAAATGCTTGGGATGGAAATCTCCTTTTGAAGCATTTTTTGGTGTTGCACTTGCTTGACAATCTGCCGTGGCTCACCTCAGGTGAGCCGGATGGAGTTTTTGATACATTCATCTAAATGCAGCAGCCCCGGTTTTCAAATGTAAATCAATTTCTCATTTTAACTTACCGGCTGAATCTTGGGTACATTCAGCGCATACGGATTTCCCTGATACAGCGAAAGCAGCAGCTCCTCCAGCGTTTCGGTGTCGTATTCCGTTGCGTCAAAGAGGCGGTTTCCGGCATAGGAAAGGGAAGAGAACGTGCGCTCGTCCAGCGGCATGATTTCCACGACGGAGGACGGGTGCGTCAGATCATACCAACGCCCGACACCCTCGACATCGAGCACCGAGAAGAACATGATGTACTCAAATTCCTCCCAGAACAGCGGCGTGTCGGCATAGCGCACGGCACTCTCACCGACCATGCCGTACGGTGCCCAGAACGTGAAATAGTCGCCTTCGGGGAACATCGTTTCGTCACCGAGCAGGACTTCTTCGATTTTCGCCTCATACGGCGTGCAGATGTACAGGGAAGCGGGAGGAATCTTCGCGCCCGGAGGAATATGATTCAGATCGGCATTGTCATAAGTTCCCGTCGGATCGTAAACACGGCATCTGCCGCGCTCCTCCAGCGTCACGCGCACGACGAGATTCGGCTGACCGCGCAGAATGAGGTCCTCAAACGATTCGTATTCCTGCTGGGGCATCAGCGCAAAGAACGGTACTTCGTCCCGCGGCTTGACGGTCTCGATATCCATGCGGAACAGCTCATCTTCGGTGTACCCCGACGGGTCAAACGATGATGCCTGCCCGAACGTGAACGCGCACAAGACCATGATGGCAAAAAACGCAAAGTAGGTGAAAAAACCAAACCAGAATTGTCGGATTGTCATGGGCGGACCTCCTTTCGGAAATTAGAAATTAGAAATGAGAAATTTGCAATCGCCATTGTCAATTTTTTACGGTCTCATCCTCGGCAATACCGGAATTTCGATCGGATACGGATATTCCGTGTAATATTCAGACAATAAGGATTTGAGCGTATCACAATCCCAGCCGGTGTCGGCGAACATGGCATCGCCCGCGCGGGACATGGCGGAAAATGTGCGCGTATCGGCAAGGGTGATCTCGACCGCCGCCGACGGATGGACAAGATCGTACCACCGCCCGACCCCCTCAATGTCGACCACCGAGAAGAACAGAATGTATTCGCGTCCTGCCATGTAGATCGGTGTATCCTCATAGCGGATATGAAAATCGCCGATGATGCCGTAGGGTGCATAAAAGAGAAACTCATCACCGACGGACAGACAGTCGCCGTGAATGACCTCCTCGACATGCGCGGTGTACGGTGTGGAGATATAGTAGGCAATTTTTTGCACATGCTCATATGCCGCATCGCCCCACCAGCCATATACATGCCCGTCGTCCGTTTCGTTTTCAGGGTTTTCGTCTCTCTGACGGTCCAGCAGCTTTTGCACCTCGTCATTGGTTTCTCCGAGCATTTCCGTTGTATAGTATCCGTGCGGGTCATAAACGGCGGCATCGCCGCGTTCCTCCAGCGTGACACGTACGATCAGATTCGGCTTGCCGTACTTGATGAGTGTTTCGTAATCGGGATATGTACCTTTGTGCCTCAGTGAAAAGTACGGCTGCGGAGTCAGTGATTCGATCTCGAATATGTACCGTTCCTCCTCTGTCAGATGCCTGCCGGGCATCGTTGAATGACGTCCGACTGTGATTGCACATATGACGGTAACGGACAGGATCCCCATACATATCAGGCTGAACTTCCAGAACCTGCGAATTGTCATAGGCGCCTCCTTTCCCGGTGTTATTCCGGAACAGATAAAAACTACGTGTTTGTATATGGATGCCGATGGCACTTTTACTGATATTGATTGCCGGGCTTCATACGCGGCAGGGTAGGAATTTCGGTTTCATACGGATTTTCGGCGTAGTATGCGGTGAGCAGTCCGGCAAGTGTTTCACATTCCCAGCCGGTGTCGGCAAACATTGCATCACCGGCGCGCGCCATTGATGAGAAGGTGCGCGTGTCCTCCGGCAGGATCTCACAGGCCGCCGCGGGATGGACAAGGTCATACCACCGGCCGACACCTTCAATATCCACAACGGAAAAGAACAGAATGTATTCGCGTCCTTCCATGAAAATCGGACAGTCTTCATACCGGACATAGAAGTCATCAACGATGCCGTAGGGCGCGAAGAATGTAAATTCATCGCCCATCGCAAGACAGTCGCCGAGCAAAATCTCCTCCACATGTGCCCGGTACGGCGTGGAAATATAAAATGACATGTTCTCAGCCTGCTCATAGGCGGGGTCATCGCGCCAGCCGTAGATGTGTCCGTCATCCGTTTCATTTTCCGGATTCTGCTTGTTTTTGCGCTTTAACAGAACCTTTGCCGAATTGACAGCGGAGGTGAGGGTGGCATCACTGTAGTAGCCGTGCGGATCGTATACCGTTGCATCATTGCGGTCCTCAAAGGTGACACGGACGACCAGATTCGGTGTTCCGTGCTTGATAAGAGATTCAAAGTCCTCATATTGACCTTTGGGCATCAGAGAGAAATACGGCGTCGGCTGGAGCCCTTCGATTTCCATGACATATTTTTCCTCCGCTGTCAGTGATACGTCCGGCATGGTGGACGCACGTCCGAAGGTGAAAACGGCGATCAGCATACAGGCAAAAAAGCCGATATAAACAAGAACGAATTCAAAAAATGCGCGGGGGGAAATCATGGTCTGCCGCCTCCTGTCGTTATGTTCTATAACTGTGCCTTACAGGTATATGATATCATATCTGCATGAATTTGTCAATGGTAAAATAACAGTTTTCCGTTTCTTTTTTATACGCATGACTGCACGGTTGACAGAGGCAAAAAAATACATCTGTTTTTCATCCGGTTTGCGCGGATTGCTTGACAGATACGGCAGAATTTGTTATAATAATAAAGATATATATGACATATGAAACGCTTTCAGATCAATCGGAAACGAAAGGAACAGACAATTATGAAATATCATCATAACGTCCGCATCTGTGCATGGCTGCTGACACTGTGCACAGCGCTTCCTCTCGTCACCGCCTGCGGCGGTGACGGCGGCAGCGATACGGTGACCGCGGAGAGAACTGAGGCAGTTACCGATGCGGCTGTGGAAACGGAACCGCTCGACGCGCTTGAAGCTCGCAAGCTCGTCGACGATGAGCTTGGCGAATACGACTTCGGCGGCTACGAATTCCGCGTCATGGTCTCCGAGGCAGGGGGCAGAAAGAACACCATCTGGGTCGAGGGTCTGTCTGGTGACGTCGTCGATGACGCCGTTTTTGAACGCAATTCTGCCGTCGAGGAACGCTTCAACTGCAAGATCACCCTTGGCGCTGAATACCAGAACTACAGCAAGCTGTCTCCGCTTCTGACAAAGTCGGTCAAAGCAGGGGATGACGTTTACGATCTTCTCTCCTTCCATGTCGTCGGACTGGGCGAGCTGGCCCTCAACAACTATTTTTACAACTGGTACGACATCCCGAACATCGACTTTGACAAGCCGTGGTGGTCGGACTCCACCGTGAACGATCTGACCTATAACGGTGTCTGCCCGATTGCGGTCGGTGATATGGCACTGTCGGCACTGTCCGCGGCGTACTGCGTTTTCTATAACAAAAAGCTCGGCGAGGACTATGATTTCCCGGATCTTTATGAGGTCGTTGAGCAGGGCGCGTGGACGATTGACCGCGTTGTTGCGCTGACAAAGGGCATCTATGTCGATCTCAACGGCAACGGCACCGTTGATACGCAGGAGGATCTGTTCGGTTACGTCTCCGACTGCAACTCCAACCTGGCAGCATATCTGTGGGCGTTTGACAACCCGGTATTCCGTCGTGAGGGCGATGTCATGGAGTATTCTTACAAGACCGAAAAAATCAGTGAAATGGTTACAAAGCTCTGCGGCATCTTCTCCATGTACGACGGCATCAAGTTTGACAAAGCGCATGTCAATCCCGAGGGACGCGGCAACCATGACTACGGACGTGACCAGTTTGCAAAGGGTCATGCGGTGCTGTCCAACGGCTATATCTCCATGTCGCTGACGCACTTCCGCGAGCTGGAGGACGAATACGGCATTCTGCCTTATCCCAAGTGGGACGAGGCGCAGGAGAACTACTACACCATGTCCGACGGCAACCACGAGGCTTTGGCTGTTCCGAAAACGGTGCAGAACATCGAGGCGGTCGGTACAATCACGGAAGCGTTGTGTGCAGAATCCTATAAGATACTCGTTCCTGCCTACTACGACGTCGCTCTGAAGGTCAAATCCACACGGGATGAGCAGTCCATTGCGATGCTCGACCGCATTGTGGATTCCCGCGTCTTTGACTTCGGCTTTGTTTACCACGCAAGCAAGGGTGCTGCCTTCCTCATTCAGGATCTCGTCAACACGAACAACAGCAACTTTGAATCCACCTACGCAAAGAAGGAAAAGGCGATCACCAAGCACTACAACAACGTCATAGAATTTTTTGAGACCTACGGGGAATAAACAATTAGAAATTGGGTTTGCGGGTGACGCAGATCGACATGGCGCGCACCTCAAAGCCTTCCCTGGTGAGGGAAGGTGGATTTCGATGAAAAAGCCTCTGCGTTTTTGTCGAAAGACGGATGAGTCGCCATGATGGCAGTAAGGCTGCACAGCGTAATGTAACAGGATAAAACGTAATTCTCCCAAATAGTGTTCCTTATACGGAAAAGTAAAAAGAGAACGACTCTGATCCATAGAAGATGCCATAGGCATCTTCGGAAGAAAGCTCCGCTTTCTTCGACAAATAGCCCCATGGGAATTTGACACCTTCCCTCACCAGGGAAGGCTAATGAAGATGCCGACGGCATCTTCACAGGTGCGTTCGCCGTCGTATTCTCCAAACATAACCACCATCTGAACCAATCCCAAAACCGTACAAATCCACCAAGAAAGGACAACTACCATGAAAAACAAGAACCTCCTTCGCGCCTGTGCATGGCTCCTGACCCTCTGTACAGCAGTCCCTGTCCTCGCATCCTGCGGCGGCGACGGCACCACCGCAGCCGACACCCAGGCGGATACCGCATCCGTCACCGAAACGGCGGCAGAAACCGAACCGCTCGACGCGTTGGATGCCCGCAAGCTCGTCGACGACGAACTGGGTGAACAGGACCTCGGCGGCTACGAATTCCGTATCGTCGTTTCCGACAACAAGGATGATACCATTTGGGTCGAATCCCAGACGGGTGACGTCATCGACGATGCTGTCTATGAACGCAATGCCACAGTCGAGGATCGCTTCAACTGCAAGATCGGCATCAGCGGAAGCGGTGCGTATGATCCGCTTTCCAAGGAAGTAACCAAGGCGATCACCGCCGGAGACGATGCACACGACCTGCTTTCCTTCCACGTTGTTCAGCTCGGTCAGCTTTCTATTTCCGACTACTTCCTCAACTGGTACGACATCCCGCATATTGACTTTGAAAAGCCGTGGTGGTCCCCCTCGACTGTCAATGACCTGACCTACAACGGCGTCTGCGTCACTGCCATCGGTGATATGGCACTGTCTGCGCTGTCCGCGGCATACTGCGTCTTCTACAACAAGCGCCTTGGTGCGGAGTACGACTTCCCGGATCTGTATGAGGTTGTCAACAACGGCGAATGGACGCTGGACTACATCACCGCACTGACCAAGGACGTTTACCGCGACCTGAACAGCAACGGCAAGGTCGATCCGCAGGAGGATATGTTCGGTTATCTGTCCGACGCCTCATCCAACCTCAATGCCTATCTGTGGGCATTTGATAACCCCGTTTTCAAGAAGAACGGCGATGTGCTCGAATACTCCTATAATACCGAGAAGATCAGCGAAATTGTCACAAAGCTGTGCGACACCTTTGCCCTTTACGACGGCATTAAGTTTGACAAAACCTATGTCAACATTGAGGGCGCATCCGTTCACGCTTTCGGTCGTGATATGTTTGCCAAGGGACAGACGGTCCTGTCCAACGGCTATATCTCGATGTCGCTGACACCCTTCCGAGAGCTGGAGGATGAGTTCGGTATTCTGCCGTATCCGAAGTGGGATACCGCACAGAAGAACTACTATACCATGTCTGACGGTCACCATGAGGCGATGGCAGTGCCGAAGACCGCAGGCAATCTGGAAGCGATCGGTACGATCACGGAAGCCCTGTGTGCAGAATCCTACAAGATTCTCGTTCCCGCATACTACGACGTTGCACTGAAGGTCAAGTCTACCCGTGATGAGCAGTCCATTGCGATGATGGATCTGATCGTCAATGCACGTGTCTTCGACTTCGGTTATGTCTACGATGCATGGAAGGGTGCCTCCTTTATTCTGATGGACCTCGTTGCCAACAACAAGCGCGACTTTGCCTCCTATTATGCAAAGAAGGAAAAGTCTGTCACCAAGTATTACAACAAGGTGATCGAATACTTTGAGACTTATGGCGATAATGACTGATTCTGACCTATGAAACAAAACGATTTCTTTGGCAGAAAAGCACACTGCCTGCTTTTGGCTGTGCTTTTCTGCATGATGAGTATGCTGCTCTGTGCCTGTACCGATGGCGGTGCGGGTACGGACACGGAAACGGTTTCCCACGGAGAGGAGTTGACCGAAATGACCGATAACAGCCGTCCCGTATGGGAGACTGCCGACGGCATCCGCTTTACCGCAGAGGGCGATTTTGAGGAGCAGGGGGGCATCTTTGCCCTGAAAAACGCGCTGACGCTGTGCTTTGCCAAGGATACCTGTACAGAGGACTTCAACCGCTTTGCGCTGTCCTATACCTCTGACACGCCGCTTGTCTGCACACTTGTCTATGATGAGGATGGCAAAGATACGGAAAACCGCTTTTTTCTGGAGGCAGGGGAGCATACTTTCCGCTGTCTGACCGAGCGTGCACTTTCCGGTAAGACCGCATCCGATATCAAGCAGCTGCATATTGCCCCCTGCATGGGCAAAACCGCACAATTTGCGCTTGCCGGGCTGACAACCGATACCGTGACGCTGGACAGCTCCGGCGTGGTTTACTATCTGCGTGGGGAGCGCTATACTGTCGGTA
>SVRM01000138.1 GCA_015064785.1 Oscillospiraceae bacterium | reverse complement strand
TTCATTGAAACGGCCATAGTTCTTGATGTTGGATTCAAATGCTTCCTTGGGATCGGTGCCTGCCTTGATGGCATCCATCATCTTGCCAAGGTTGACAAATTCGTAACCGATGACTTCGTTGTCAGCGTCCAGACCGAGGCGGAGGATATAACCTTCTGCCATTTCGAGGTAACGGACACCCTTTTCGCGGGTTGCGAAAATGGTACCGATCTGGGAGCGCAGACCCTTACCGAGGTCTTCCAGAGATGCACCGACCGGCAGACCGTCTTCGGAGAATGCAGTCTGGGTACGACCGTAAGCGAGCTGCTTGAAGATTTCGCGCATTGCAACGTTGATTGCGTCGCAGACGAGGTCCGTGTTGAGTGCTTCGAGGAGGGTCTTGCCCTGCAGAATTTCGCCTGCCATAGCAGCGGAGTGGGTCATACCGGAGCAGCCGCAGGTTTCAACCAGTGCTTCTTCGATGATGCCTTCCTTGACATTGAGGGTCAGCTTGCACATACCCTGCTGCGGAGCACACCAGCCGATACCGTGAGACAGACCGGAGATGTCCTTGATTTCATAAGCCTTTACCCATCTGCCTTCTTCCGGGATGGGAGCGGGACCGTGCTTCGGGCCCTTGGCTACACTACACATTTGTTCAACTTCGTGCGTATAGTTCATTTTTGAAAGACTCCTTTTATAAAAATTTTGGGTACACTGAATTTATGAAAGAAATCGCTTTACGCGATGACTTCGCCGTAGCACTTACCGAATGCGCATGCAGCATTTGCTTCATCAGTATCGATGTGCATTGCTGCTGCGAAGGAAGACTTGACACGGACAACAACGTCGTCATAAATGGTCTTTCTGCCTTCAGAATTGATTGCGACCTTGACAATCTGCTTGTCTGCAACGCCGAATGCTTCTGCATCAGCGGGGGTCATGTGGATGTGTCTCTTTGCGATGATAACGCCTTCTGCGATTTCAACTTCGCCGCACGGACCGACGAGCTTGCAGCCTGCAGAGCCTGCAACGTCACCGGATTCACGGACGGGAGCATCCACGCCAAGGGTTCTTGCGTCGGTGAAGGAAAGCTCAACCTGGGTCTCAGGACGTGCCGGACCGAGGATGGAGACGCGTTCGATGGACTTCTTGGGACCAACGAGGGTAACGCGTTCTTCACAAGCGAACTGGCCGGGCTGGCTCAGATCCTTCTTGTTGGTCAGCTCATGACCTGCACCGAAAAGAATTTCGATGTGTTCCTTGGTGAGATGTACGTGTCTTGCGGAGGTTTCTACAAGAATCTTTGTTTCCATGATGGTAATTCCTTTCCATGTTTTATTATGATTTCCATATGGAAATATTATACACCATTTTTCCGAAAAAGTAAAGCATGAAACCACATTTTTTTGCAAAAACTACGTCTGAAATGATATTTTTTTCACAGACGGGGGAGAATTTATGAAAAAAGACGAAAAAACCGCAGTCGTGTCGCTGTCAGCGTGTCCGCAAAGCCAAGAAAATCATCCGGAAAGCACTGCATCTGACAGTACCGCCGCATGGAATGACGGAGCTGTGACGGTCGGCGGCGGTCGGTCGCGCATTCACTGCCTGACGGTAATCGGACAGATCGAAGGACACTATCAGCTTGGCGGCGGACAGAAAACGACACAGTACGAGCATCTGATTCCCGATCTGGTTGCGGCGGCGGAGGACGATACCGTATCCGGTCTTCTGATGATTCTGAACACGGTTGGCGGTGATGTGGAGGCGGGACTGGCACTGGCGGAGCTGATTGCGTCGATGAAGAAGCCGACCTGCTCCCTGGTTCTCGGCGGCGGACATTCGATCGGTGTACCGCTCGCGGTTTCGGCGGATCAATCCTTCATTGTACCGTCCGCTACAATGACGCTCCATCCTGTCCGCATGAACGGTCTTGTCATCGGGGTACCGCAGACATATGCTTACTTTGCCAGAATGCAGGACCGCATTATCAACTTCATCACCGCACATTCCCGCTGCGATGCCGACACACTGCACCGGCTGATGATGAGTACCGATTCCATTGCATCCGACATGGGCACGATCATTGACGGCAAAGAAGCAGTGGACTATGGCATCATCGATGCGATCGGCGGTCTTGCAGAAGCCATGGCATATCTGCATGAAAAGAGCCAAACGTAAATTGTTTACAATTATTTCCCGTATTCCTCTTGCCAAATCCTTTCTTTTATAGTATAATAATATAAGAGTTTCAAAAATTCCATAGAAAAGAAAGGATAATCCATCATGGTTCAGTATCTTGAAGCAGCAGCGGGTGAAATGAGTCCTGCGGGCAGTATGCTCGGTATGATCATTCCGCTGGTATTCTGCGGTATTATTTTCTACTTCTTCCTGTATAAGCCTCAGAAGAAGCAGGATCAGGAAGCACAGAAGATGCGCGACGAGCTGCAGGTCGGCGATGAAATCACCACCACCGGCGGCATCATCGGCAAGGTCGTTTCCATCAAGGACGAAACGATGGTCATCGAAACCACCCGTGACGCAACCAAGATCCGCCTTCTGAAGACCTCTGTCCGCTCCGTTGACGTCAAGGCAGACGAAGCTCAGGACTGAGTTTTTTCCGGCAGCAAAAATTTTTTGCACGGGAATCCGTATTTTATGAAGAATACACATTGACAATTTCCGTGAAATGTGTTATACTGTAAAAAACAAATTTTTGGAGGACATACTCATGAAGCACATCAAGACTCTCGCTACCAAGAATCTTTGCAAGTCCGCAAAGAACGGCGGCTGCGGCGAATGCCAGACTTCCTGCCAGTCCGCATGTAAGACCAGCTGCGGTATCGCAAACCAGAAGTGCGAAAGCAAGGAAAAGTAATTGCAAATTGCCCAACTTCAAAAGAAGTTGGGCAGTTTTATTCGCCTGCGGCGAGTGATATTGCTTCGCAGTGATATTCGGCATTCGCCGAGTGGTATTCGCTGCCGCGAGCGAAAGAGGCGAATAAAATATCACGAAAACCGAAAGGTTTTCATATCACTGCCGCGAAGTCGGCAATATCACTCCGACGAAGTCGGAATATCACTTGACGGATTTCTGTTTTGGATGTATAATATTGACGGTGGTGATATTGTGTCAAACAGCATACTGAGAGATAGGGCGAAGGAGTTCGCAAAAAAGATGGTTTTCCTTTGCCGTGATCTGAAAGAAGAGCATAAAGAAGCGGTACTGATCAATCAGTTATTGCGTTCCGGGACATCGATCGGTGCGAATATTCACGAAGCACAATATGCACAAGGAACAAAAGATTTTATATCCAAACTTGAAATCGCGCAGAAGGAATGCTTTGAAACGGAGTATTGGCTTGAAATCTTATTTGAAACAGGTTGTATCGAAGAAGCCGCATACAGATCCATTCAAAATGATTGTGGGGCTATACGCCGAATGTTAATCGCTTCATTAAAAACGGTGAAAGCCAAACAGGATCAATCAATCGGGTAATCTTTGTTGATCTCGGATCAAGCTCACAGGATACGAGTAAACATTTTTCAGAAGCAGCCATTCAAATAGTATTGGTTTTAATATTATCACATAACGGAGACAACGAATCATGATTCATTCCTATAAACTGGGCGGCTACAACATCGTGCTGGACATCTGCTCCGGCGCAGTGCATCTCGTGGACGAGGTCGCCTTTGATATCATCAACATGTACGAGGATCATACCGCAGAAGAAATTACCGCGGCAATTCTCGAAAAATACCCCGACAATCCCGAGGTGACACCGGAGGAAATCGCCGAATGCCTTTCCCAGATCGGAGAGCTGAAGGAATCGGGACAGCTGTTCACACCCGATACCTATGAACCGATGGCAGACACGCTCAAGCAGAAGACATCCGGCGTGGTCAAGGCGCTCTGTCTGCACATCGCACATTCCTGCAACTTAAACTGCGCGTACTGCTTTGCGTCCCAGGGCAAATACCATGGCGAACGTGCACTGATGTCCTTTGAGGTGGGCCGGCGTGCACTGGACTTCCTCATTGAGAACTCCGGCACGCGCCGCAATCTGGAGGTTGACTTCTTCGGCGGCGAACCCTTAATGAACTTCGACGTGGTCAAACAGCTTGTTGCTTATGCGCGCTCGGTGGAAAAGCAGCATAATAAGAACTTCCGCTTCACGCTGACAACCAACGGTATGCTCATCGACGACGATGTCATTGACTTTGCCAACCGCGAATGTGTCAATGTCGTTCTGTCGCTCGACGGCAGAAAGGAAATCCACGACCGCTACCGTGTCGACTATGCGGGCAACGGCAGCTGGGAAAAGATCGTTCCGAAGTTCCAGAAGCTTGTTGAAGCACGCGGCGGCAAGGACTACTATATGCGCGGGACGTTCACCCATGCCAACCCCGATTTTCTCGAAGACATCAAGGTCATGCTCGACCTTGGCTTCAATGAGCTGTCGATGGAGCCCGTTGTCTGTGCGCCCGACGATCCGTCCGCACTGACTGAGGAGGACTTCCCCATCGTCTGCGAGCAGTATGAAAAGCTGGCGGAGCTGATGCTTGCACGTCACCGCGAGGGCAGACCGTTTACTTTCTATCATTATATGATCGACCTCAAGGGCGGTCCGTGCATTTATAAGCGCATTTCCGGCTGCGGCTCGGGAACGGAATACATGGCTGTCACGCCGTGGGGTGATCTCTATCCGTGCCACCAGTTTGTCGGCGACGAAAAGTACCTGCTCGGCAACGTCTTCGACGGTGTTTCCAACACGGCGGCACAGGACGAATTCGCCTCCTGCAACGTCTATGCACGCGAGGAATGCCGCGACTGCTGGGCGCGTCTGTACTGCTCCGGCGGCTGTGCGGCAAATGCCTATCATGCGACAGGCTCCGTCAAGGGCGTTTACAAATACGGCTGTGAGCTGTTCAAAAAGCGCATGGAATGTGCGATCATGCTGGAAGCTGCCAAGCTCGACGAAGAAGCATGAGCCGCACGCTGACCCCACTTTGCGACTTTGTACGCGCATACGCGGAATCGGATGCGCATCGACTACATATGCCAGGACACAAAGGGCGATCTGTTCTCGGATTTGAAACCTTGGACATCACCGAAATTGACGGTGCGGACGTGCTCTATCATCCGCATGGCATATTGGCGGACTCGCAGAATATCGCGCGTGACCTGTTCGGAACAAAAAAAACGCTGTATTCGGCAGAGGGTTCCTCCCTCTCCATCCGTGCCATGCTGCACCTTGCTCTGCTGGATGCACAGATAAGGGGTCGAAGCCGCACCATCCTTGCCGGACGCAACGCGCATAAGGTGTTTTTAAGTGCCGCGGCACTGCTCGATTTTGCGGTTGACTGGCTGTACGGCGATGACACCGACAGCGGACTTCTCTCCTGCCGCGTGACCGCTGCCGCGCTTGACGCACACCTTGCGGTACTGCCAACGCCGCCTGCCGCTGTTTATGTGACTTCTCCCGACTATCTCGGCAATGTGTCGGATATCGCGGCTTTGGCAGAGGTCTGTCACAGGCACGGCACACTGCTGCTTGTCGACAACGCGCACGGCGCATATCTGCACTTTCTCGATACTCCCGTGCATCCGATGGACCTCGGTGCCGATCTCTGCTGTGATTCGGCGCATAAGACCTTGCCGGTTCTGACCGGCGGCGGTTATCTGCACCTGTCCCACCGCATCTCCGATCACCTCTGCGATCAGGCGGAGGGAGCCATGGCGCTGTTTGCGTCAACCTCCCCGTCGTATCTGATTTTGCAGTCGCTGGACGCGGCAAATGCGTATCTTGCCGAAGCCTTCCGCGCCGATCTGCGTCAGCTCGACGAAAAAATAACCGCACTGCGCACGGCTCTGACCGCACACGGCTGGACACTTTGCGGCGATGAAATGTGCAAGCTGACCGTTGCGCCGAAAGCGTTCGGATATACCGGTGATGCGCTGGCGGAGATTCTGATTTCGCACAAGCTGATTCCCGAGTTTTATGACCCCGATTATGTTGTTCTGATGATGTCTCCCCAAACGGCGGACGACACATTTTCCGCACTCACAGAGGTGCTCTCTACCTGTCCGCGCCGTACACCGATCACCGATGCACCGCCGACCCTGCCGCGGCTGCGCACAGTATGCACCCCGCGCACTGCCATGCTGTCACCCGCCGAGACAGTCCCGGTGGAGAACTGCATCGGGCGCGTCCTTGCACAGCCGTCCGTATCCTGTCCGCCCGCGATTCCGATTGCGGTTTCCGGAGAGGAATTGACAGAAGATGCCGTCCGGGCGTTTGGGTATTGGGGTATTGAGATGTGTTCTGTACTATTATAAAAAGCAAGCGATCCTCAACGGTTTTGCCGCGAGGATCGCTTTATTGATTCAGGATTGATTGTTCACTGACCGGTCAGCAGGTGTTTTCATTCAGGATGGCATTGAATACAGCACACGGACATCCTCCGCCGTGATTCGTTCCGATCCGAACAATACTCCATCAAATACCACAAAGATCGGATCCCCGACGTCAAATTCGTCAAACCGGGTTCCGTTGTCCGGATAAAAAATCTCATCGCGCTGTACCACCATCAGCTTGTCTGCCGCTTCGGGATAAAGCCGGTTATCAACAAATTTGATACGGAGTTCAAGAACACTATCCGATACAGATTCCACAGTACCGTACACACGCGGTGCTGTTTCCATCATACGGTTATAACGCCATGTAGGAATGTTTATACCGATATTGACAGCCACAGCAACCAGCGCAACCACGATCAACGGTGCAAAAAACTTCAGTTTCATTTCGGCACCTCCTCATTTCCGATGTTTCAGATAATCCACAACCATATAAATCCGTTCAAACGCCAACTCGCCCTCTCCAATCGGTCTGCCCTCTACAACGAGCGCAACTTCATCGCCGACAGAAAGAGCATCCGGGCTCTTATCGCCGTCGGGATACAGTACCGCAGAACGATCAAAGGTCAAGGTATCCCCGTCAAAGCAAATTGTTTCATACAAATCGCCCCACACATCAGCGGCGAGTGTTACCGTGGAATCATCTGCCGCTATCACGGTTCCGTTCAGCCGCGGACGGCTGACGACCAGATTGGTTATCCGTTGTTCGCGCGCCCATCGGACAGCAAACACCCCGCAGACCGTGACTGTCAGAAGCAGAAATGCTGTTATGATTTTTGCTTTCATTTCCATTCATTCCTTTCGCATATCATCCGTTGTGTCTCTATACACAGATATCCAAATCACGGTACATCCCGATAAACTTCCATGCCGAGAATTTCCAC
>SVRM01000137.1 GCA_015064785.1 Oscillospiraceae bacterium | reverse complement strand
GTGCTCTGTCGTCCGCTGGGAAAAGAATACCCGTCCGTTCCTGCGTACCAGAGAATTCCTCTGGCAGGAAGGTCACACCATGCACGCAACCGCAGAAGAAGCAGAAGCAGAAACGCTGCAGATGCTCGAGGTCTATGCAAACTTCTACGAGCAGTGCCTTGCGATCCCGGTTGTCCGCGGCCGCAAGACCGAAAAGGAAAAGTTTGCAGGTGCGCTTGCAACCTATACCGTTGAAGCAATGATGCATGACGGTAAAGCGCTGCAGGGTGCAACCTCCCACAATTTCGGCGACGGCTTTGCACACGCCTTTGACATCAAGTATCTTGATAAGGATAACCAGCTGAAGTACTGCCATCAGACCTCCTGGGGTATCACCACCCGTACCATCGGTGCACTCATCATGGCACACGGCGACAACAACGGTCTTGTCCTCCCGCCGGCTGTCGCGCCGATTCAGGTCATTGTCGTTCCGGTTCAGCAGCACAAGGAAGGCGTTCTTGAAAAGGCAAACGAAGTGACAAACAAGATCAATTCCTTTGTCCGCGCAAAGATCGACGATTCCGACAACACGCCCGGCTGGAAGTTCGCACAGTACGAAATGAAGGGTGTTCCGCTGCGTCTGGAGCTCGGTCCGAAGGACATTGCCAACAACCAGTGCGTTCTCGTTCGCCGCGACAACCGCCAGAAGTACTTTGTTTCCCTCGATGAACTGGAAACCGAAATTCCGAAGATCCTTGCAGAACTCAACGAAGCACTCTATAACGCTGCTCTTGAACGTCGTTCTGCAATGACCTACACCGTCGAAAATCTCGATGAGATGATCGAGGTCGCAAAGGAAAAGCCCGGCTTCATCCGTGCGATGTGGTGCGGTGAGCTGGAATGCGAGCTGAAGCTCAAGGAAGTGGCTGAGGTTTCCTCCCGCTGTATGCCGTTCGGCGAAGAAGGCTTCGGCGACAAGTGCGTCTGCTGCGGCAAGCCCGCCAAGCACCTCGTTTACTGGGGCAAGGCATATTAACCTACTTTTTCTTGAAAGCCCTACTTTTTCTTGAAAGAAATACGACCTTTTTCTTGAAAGAAAAAGGTGGCAAAAAGAACTTTTTTCGTCGGGTATTTCTTGATTTTATTTTCGCGTTTTCCCACGAAACAGGTTGATATTCTGCATTTTACCAAAAAACAGGCAAAAAGAACTTTTTTCGTCGGCTTTTTCTTGATTTTATTTTCGCGTTTTCCCACGAAACAGGTTCATATTCTGCATTTTACTGGAAAACAAGCAAAAAGTACCTTTTTCGTCGGGTATTTCTTGATTAAATTTTTACGTTTTCCCACGAAACAGGGTGTTACTTCCAAGGCTCCCTCCCCGAGGGAGCTGTCAGCCGAATGCTTTCGGCTGACTGAGGGAGTTATCCTTGATGTACAACCATTTTCCGCGGCGGCATCCTCTGCTTGCCGCGGAATTTTTCTGATACGAAAGGAGACGTGCATGGAAAACTCCATCCGTTCCGTCATGGAATACATCTGCTCCTCGCTCGCCTTTGAGAAGATCACCTTTTCCAAGTGCCGCGATTCTCATATTCTGCGGGCATCGGTGACACCGTTTGCGCGCCGCGGAGAAGCCTATGTTCAGATCGAAACCTTCACCGATGACGGCAAAGCGCTCCACCGCAATCTGGCGGCATCGGAAGCGGCAGAGGTGCTGTGTGAGATGGCAGAGCGCGGGTACAAGCAAACCAACATCCACACAGCGCAGGGCGACTGCGAGATCCGCTTCTCCAAAAAGGAGCAGTGCTCAATCCTCAACCGCATCAAGACCACCGCCGCTGTGACACCGCGTACCCTGACCGCACACAACAAAAAGAAGCAGTATCTGCTCGATCCCACCGCCGATGACGGTGCGCGCGCGTTTCTCTACCACCTCGGCATCACCGATGAGGGCGGACGGATTTTAGACAAAAAGCGTCCGAAATACCGCCAGATCAACCGCTTTTTAGAGTTGGTCGACGACATCTACGATACACTGCCGTCCGGCGGTACCATCGTGATCTACGATCTCTGCTGCGGAAAAAGCTATCTGACCTTCGCGGTCTACCACTATTTTACCGCAATCAAGGGACGCACGGTCAAAATGCACGGTGTTGACTTAAAGCCCGATGTCATTGCCTACTGCAATGAAACAGCATCGGCGCTCGGCATGACCGCCCTTTCCTTCTCCTGCGGCGACATCAATGCCTATGAGCCGCCTGCCGGTGAGACACCCGATCTGGTGCTGTCTCTGCACGCCTGCGACATCGCAACGGACATTGTGCTGAAAAACGCGGTCCGCTTCGGTGCAAAGGCAGTTCTTTCCACGCCGTGCTGTCACCATGAGGTGTTCCACGCGATGAACGCCGAGCCGCTTGCGTTCATCAACCGCCATTCGATGCTGTCGCAGAAGCTGGCTGATGCCGCAACAGATGCCCTGCGCTGTCTGTGGCTGGAGCTGCACGACTACGATGTGCAGACGATGGAGCTGATCGACCCCGAGGAAACGCCGAAAAACATGATGATCCGCGCCCTCAAACGCAAAAAGCCGCATACACCCGCCGAAAAAGAAGCCATGCAGGCGGAATACCGTGCCGCATGTGCGCTGATCGGGTGTGTGCCGTATCTTGGGCGGGAGCAGGAAATATAACCTGCTGAAATCCTTTGGTTTCTTCATACCGTAGGGACAGGCGTCCTCGACTGTCCCTACAATAAAACGCAATACCCGATTTTCATCTCAATCCACACAAAAAGGGAATCTCCCAACCGTTCATCGGCGGAGATTCCCTTTCACATTCATTTTCCAAACCACTCGTCAAACACGTCGCGCACGCACAGACCTGCAGAAGTACCCGACGCACCGTTTTCAATGATCGATACAGCGAGCAGCTGCGGGTTGTTCAGAGGTGCAAAGCCTGCAAACACAGCATTGGGGCTTCCACCGTCACCGACCTCGGCAGTACCGGTTTTGGCACCGACCGAAACGCCGTAGCCGCGGAAGACGCGCGTTGCAGAGCCGTTTTCCGCAACCTCACGCATTGCATCGATCAGTGTCGCATGGGTTTTCTCATCAAGCGCAATCTTGTCAAGTACTGTTCCCGCAAGAGAGAAACGCGGCTTGGGATTGTCATGCTCGGCAATGCCTTTCACATAATGTGCCTGATAGCGCGTACCGCCGTTGACGAGCGTGGACAGATAGACCGCCAGCTGCATCGGTGTATAGGCGTTATATCCCTGACCGATGGCAGTTTGCAGCGTATCGGCACCGACCCACGGCAGTCCTCTGGAATCGGTGTATGCCGGAGATGACAAAATTCCCGCAGATTCCGGAAGCTCAACGCCGGTCTTCTGTCCCAGCCCGAGCGAGGACATAAACGAGGACAGCTTGGAGATGCCGAGCTGCCGTCCGACGTCAAAGAAGAAGTAGTTGCACGAATCGCGCAGGGCTTCTGTGACATTGATCGGACCGTGCGACAGACCGGTTCTGGTAAACAGCCAGCAGCGCGGCTGATAATCATCGTAATAGGTGTAGACACCCTTGGTGTCGATCTTCGTATCGGGTTCGATGATGTCATTTTCCATCGCGGCAGCCGCCGCACCGACCTTGAAGACAGAGCCGGGCGCATACGTTCCCATCAGCGCACGGTTGTACAGCGGAAGCAGCGGATCGGCAGACAGCGCGGTATAATCGTATGCGGTCAGATCAAACGTCGGATAGGAAGCCGACGCCAGAATCGCACCGTTGTCCGGATCCATCACCACCAGCGCACCGGCATTGGCATCCTCACCGCTTTGCTCCTCTCCGGAGGACAGCGCAGACTCAACAATATACGCAATGTTGTCGGCAAGTGCCTGTTCTGCCCGGATCTGTAAGTTGATGTCAATGGTCAGATAGACATCCTTGCCGGGAACTGCTTCCTCAAGCACTGTCTGGCGCAGGATGTTGCCGTATGCATCCTCTTCTATCAGCATTTTGCCGTCGATGCCGCGCAGAGATTCCTCCATCGCACCTTCCATGCCGTCAATACCGACCACAGCGTCAAGCGGATACCCCAGCGCCGAATAGTAATCAACCTTGGATGCCTGAATGCGTCCTGTGCGCCCCAGTATGTGCGACGCATACCCGGGATAGCAGTATTCCCGTTCCGTCTGTACGCGGAAGGTCACACCGCGCAGCTTCTGCTCTCTGACCGGCGTAATCAGTGAAAGATCGGTTTCATCAGCAAGCCGGTACGGATTGGCGGTATCAAAGGTCAGAACCTCCAGATCGTAACGGATACACGCGATGCGATACGCCATATGGCTGTCATAAAGCAGTGTTTTCGGCGCCTCTGTTTCCGGTGTACCGATGACCTCGGTTTCCGCCTCTTCATACAGATGATAGCGGCTGTACATCGCATCCAGCACATCCCCTGCCGCAAGCGATTCCATGCCGTCCAGACCGATCGTCGTCAGATATTCCTCAAAGCGTGCTCTTGCCGCCGAGGATACCATTTCCGGCTTCAGAAAATACAGATACCGGTCGTCGGCATATCCCCATGTGATCGGCAGAGACGAGGGGCGAACCGCATCACCGCCCGCATCCAGAAGGGTCAGAAGCGTATACAGCAGAGCATTCGCCGCTGCATCGTCAGTCGGAAAGGACGCGGCATCCAGCTCCATCTGATAGCGCATGATATCCTGCACCAGCGGTACACCGTTGGTATCGAGAATCGAGCCGCGTCGCGCCTTGACCGTCACCACTCTGCGCGTGACAGCAACACGCTCACCGCCGATCGTTACGGTGGTTCCCTCGGGCGGTGTCAGCTGCAAGGAGACCAGACGAACGGTATAGAATCCGATCACCGCCAGAAACAGCATCGCCAGAACGGCATAACGGAATACACCTTCCTTGCGCGCCTTACTGCGTGCGGGAGGCGTTTTTTGCTTGTCAGCAGCCGGTGCCTTCGGCATGGTCGGACGCTCCTTTCTTTTGATCTTACAGGATTTCAAAGCCGTTCAATCAGTGATTACAGATCTTCCTCCCGCGAGACAACTGCGTTCATCACGTCATTTGCATAAAAGTCCGACAAAATCCAGAAGCTGCCGTCGGGATCGATGACCGTATCGTCGGTATACGTCACCGCAAGCTCGTTGATGGCATCGACCATCGCATCGGGCAGAAGCATCGCCGTCTGACACAGCGTGTGGAATTCCGCCTGCTCCCGGCAGATGATATGCTTGAGTGCGGTATAGTATAGTTCGTTCAAATGCCGTACAAAGTTCTCATACGGATCGTCATAGGTGATGTCCTCCTCGTCGGCATCTTCGCAATCCTCCGGTTCATCGGCGGACAGAGATACGAACTCGGCGGTGGGAACAGATGTGGGAGTATCCGTGACTTCCGCAGCTGCATCCCCGACGACCGGTGCGGCGGGTTCCGCAAAGGCCTCCTCTGCCACCACAAGCAGCTCGGTATTGGCCCAGGAGGTCATCTCCAGTGCCAGTGCCGCCTCAGGCGACAGATCGGTTGACAGCGGCTCATACAGCGCGGCATACGCCGATTCTTCCTGCTTTCGCGCGATCTCGTCCTTTTGCGCCTTGGTCTGTACAGGCTTTCTCGGTGCCTTCTGCGGCGGTGGAAGCTCCCGCGCAAAGTAGTCCTTTACATAGGTTTTGAGTACCTCCGGGACCCCTGCGGCATTGAGCCGTGCTTTGATGCCGAAATGCGCACGGATACAGTTTTCCGCGAGTTTGAACAGATCGGAGAGAATAAACTTCAGCTGATACGAGCGCGACAGCGACAGATAGCGCACATCGATGCGCCGTTTGCACGCATAGGTACACAGTGCACCGGAGAAGGCGTTTCTGGACTGCTGTACCTCGGAAAAACCGAGCAGCGAAACGAAATCGGGGTCGTTTTCCCACGCATAACGAAGCGCACCGAGGACAGAGGCGTAGATGTGCGTTTCAAATACAGTTCTGTTTTCTGGCGTCAGATACTTGGACTGCCGCCAGTTGTGCGTCGACAGGACATCACACAGCTGCGGTGTCATCGGACAGTCGCCGTCGGCGTTGAACAGAATATAGAATTCCCGGAAGGTCAGAATGGAAACGAGCGTCGGCAGAATCTCAGCAAGCCGCTCCAGCGGTGCCGGAAGCCCATGAATCAGACAGTAATCGCAGACCCACTCGCCAAGGTACCGATCCAGACGCGGGAACTGTTCGCGGTACGCAAGCCACAGATCGCACAGAATGGCAAGTCCCTGCTCCGGCTTGATTTTTTCCGGGAGATTCAGAATCTCGTAGATATATAAGAAAATATAGCTGTAGTCGGTGGACAGATACACGCCGTGCCGCACATTGTCGCGCCAATAGAGATACCACCGCAGCTGATCCTGTGACATTTGACCGTACTGCGGCATATAGGCAAAGAAATTGACAAAGGGAACCTCGGCGGAGGTGCGGTTGAAGTAGCGCTCTGCATCGGCGGTAAAGCGTTCGTAATACTGATATCGCTCGGGCCAGCGGAAGACCGACACCGCATGGATCATGCTGTTCTCCGGCTCATAGCTGCAAACCGGCTGTGCCATCTGCGGCGAAACATCCCCGGGCGTATTGCCGTGGGAGGGCATCGGCGAGGTTCTGCTGCGATCGGCATTGCGTGCGGCACCGTTTCTGTACTGTGCGGCGCGCTGCATCCGTGAAGTGATGTTGGGCATCGGCGGAATGTGCAGCTCCCGTGCGTCGTCCTGCGTCTCCTCGCCAAAAGCAATTTCCACAGTCTCCGTATCGCGCGGACCGTCGGTCGTGGTCGGCGCCTGTCGGAGCACGGATTGCGGGAGCATACTGTCCAGATCCCAGAAGTCATCCTGCGCCGATCCCGGCGCTGTTTTTTTGTTGTCCGTTTTGTCACGCATTGGCACATACCCGTCCTTTCCGAAAAGGGTTCTTTATCTTATTATTGTACCATGGAATGATCGGAAAGTCAACGGAAGTTTGTTAAAATTGTGTGATTTGCATTTCCTGCCGGAAAATCAAAACCACCGGCTGTCCGGTGGTTTTGATTGTATGAACATCAATATTCCTCAAGAATCTTCTTGGATTTTTCGACTGCCTTTTCAATGCCCTTTTGCTGGGATGCAACCGTGGACGCAAAGGTATTGGTTCCGGTGTTCAGGGACAGCAGCGGGATATTGATCGGGTACGACCAGGATTCGTAAATGGCAAAGCACGGGTCGTAATACATTGTATCCAGCACAATGTTGATCATCTCGGCAGATTCCTCGTCGCGGATATAAC
>SVRM01000136.1 GCA_015064785.1 Oscillospiraceae bacterium | reverse complement strand
ATTGTTTTATCTATTAACCTAAGACCTAAAAAATGCTTGGGATGGAAATCTCCTTTTGAAGCATTTTTTGGTGTTGCACTTGCTTGACAATCTGCCGTGGCACGCCATAGGCGTGACGGAGGGAGTTATTTGTGAACGCACTTATACAAAGGTGCGGATTTTACTCCCTCAGTCACCTGCGGTGACAGCTCCCTCGGTGAGGGAGCCTATAGAAAAGAAAGGACCCCACCACCATGAAACTGACCTTTTTCGGAACCTCCCACGGTGCACCTGAGGTCGGACGCTTCTGCTCGGGAACCCTGCTGGAGACCGACGGTGTGTCCTATCTTATCGACTGCGGTGCACCGGTGGATGCACTGATGCTCAATCGCGGCAAGCGTTTTGAGGATTTGCGCGCGATTTTCATCACACATATGCATGAAGACCATATGGGGACGCTGCCGGCTGTACTCAAGGAGTTCGGTCATTATCATCCGACTGTGCACGGGACGTTCTATCTGCCTGAGGAAGGCGCGATTGATGCGTTTCTTGCATGGGACCGTGCGATGCATGGCGGCTATGACGAAAACCGTGTTTCGTTTGCAACGGTGAAGCCCGGCGTCATTCATGACGATGCGCATGTTACCGTAACAGCCATCCCCACCGAGCATATCCGTCCGTATCCGTCGTATGCCTATGACTTTTACTGTAAGGCTGAAGACAAGCACGTACTGTTTACAGGCGATCTGCGCGGTGATCTGTCCGATTTTCCGATTACCGCTCAGACGGCACACAGAGCCGCTGTCGTCTCCGAGCTGACCCACTTCCATGTGGAGCAGCACATTGAAACATTCGCCGCATGTGACTGCGATCTTTTGATTTTCAATCACATGATTGCCTATAACACCGAAAAGATGCCCGATATCATCCCATGTTTACCGATGGCGGTTCATGTGACATCAGATGGCGATGAGATTGTACTTTGACCCAGTTTCCACAACTACGAAAAAGACTGCTGTTCCGGTTCTGGTACAGCAGTCTTTCTATTGGAATGGTTTTAAGAATTTGCAATCGCATCACGGATGGCTTCTACCGTCTTTTCCATATTCTTGACGATGAGCTTTTCCTGCTTTTCTATGAGGGAGGCGGTATTGGAATTGCCGTTGTACAGATTGGAACGCATACTGTCAAGAATCGAGCTTGTCCAGCCGAACAGAATGCCGAGGTCAACGGACTTCGTATTCAGAATGATGTCCAGCATTTCGATAGAATCTTCGTTGCGCAGACCTTTTTGCTCAACAACATTGCCGTAGTATACGGGAAGAACATCCTGCATACTGAGATAAGAGGTATAGTCAGAAATAACAGCCGTTTCTTTGAGGTGTGTATTTGTCACGGGAATGGTGTAGAACAGACACTGATTGACAAAGGAGGAATAGTAGGAATCCTGATTTTCATCGTATTTCGGATACGGAACGATACCGAAGGTATCATCCATGTCGCGCAGAAGCTGTGCTCCTTTGATTTCTGCGGTCAGGAACAGGGAACGGCCGGATGCGAAAATGTGCATATAACCGCCTGCTTCCGCGTCAAAGTCGGTGTTGGAGCCGAAGATCGAATATCCGGTATCACCGCAGATGATCGGAATCAGGGACTCCAGGACATTGAAGAAACGCTCGTCGTTTGCCGCAAACTGCAGCTCACCGCTCTCGTCACGCTCGATGAAGTATTCATTGGCACCGAGAATGAATTTATCCGGTGCAAAGCTGTGAATGGACATACCGTAGATTGCGTTGCCGCTGTTGTTCCATGCAAAGGAAGCGTCGCCGTTCATGTTGGTGATGGCTTTGGTATAGCCCAGCAGTGCATCATACGTCCATTTTCCGGAGCGAACGAGGTCATAGGGCTTTTCCATATCGTTCTTTTCCATCATCGTTTCGTTGAAGAACAGCGCCCATGCACTGTCATAAGGCATCAGATGCATCGGGCTTGTCGCAAAATAAAGGCAATTCTCCAGAATGCCGTTTTCCGCAACGACAGAGTCCCACCACGGCTCGTTCAGATGCAGTTCATCGATATCAAGAAGATTCATGAAATAGCCGTCGGTGACCATGGCAGGCATGGAGTAGATGCAGGCATAGGTGACGTCATAGACATCGTCGCCGGAGAGAATGATATCTTTGAGATGGAGATTCAGATTGTTCGGGTCGTCGTTGACCTCATAGTTTGTTTCTTCAAAGCTGCAGTTGAGTTTTTCTTCGATTTTGCGGTTTCTCGTATAGACAGCATCGTTGAGTACTTCGCCGTTGGTCTCCGTAACATCAACCTCCTGATACATGTCCCAAAGAAAACCGGAAGACAGAACCCGCAGCGTATAACCGCCGAGGTCCGGTGTTTCATAAGGATAAGCGGCTTCGGTTTCTGCGGGAAGTGTAGTATCCGCAGACTTGTTCTGTTCGGTGACAGTACCGGTATCCGTGTCGGAGGAGCCGCAGGATATAAATGTTGATGACAGAAGAAGTGCGGCAAGCAGAAGCAATGTCGACGTTTTGGTTGCCAGTTTCATGATAAGCCTCCCAAAGATAAATCATTCGCAATTTTTATTATTATATCACAAAAAGAATTGGTATGCAAGTGGTTTGCGGAATTTTCTCATTGTGATCTGATCACTCAGGAATTGGATTTGGTAATTTCAATGGCTTCCAGTGTGTTGTCAATGGACTTCTGAATGGTCTTTTTGTGCCGTTCTACAAGCGAGGCAACGGCATCACTGCCAGCAAACAGCTTGCCGCGGATTGCCTCAAACAAAGATGCACTCCAGCCGAAGAGATTGCCCAGATCGACGGTTTTGTTGGAGAGAACAATATCGAGCATCTCGATGGAGTCCTCATCCCGCAGTCCTTTCTGCTCAACCACATTTTCATAGTAAAGCGGAATGACCTCACGGCTGCTCAGATAGGAGAGGTAATCGGATGCGGCGGCAGTTTCGGTCAGATGCGTGTTTGTAATCGGAATGGTGTAGAACAGACATGCATTGACAAAATCGCAGCGGTAATTTTCCTGAGATTCGTCATATTTGGGGATAGGAACAAGACCGAATGATGCTTCCATATCGCGCAGGAGCTGTGCGGCTTTGATCTCTGCCGTCAGAAACAGCGAACGGCCGGAGTGGAAAACATGCATGTAACCGCCAAGATCCGCATTGAAGTCATCGGTATTGGCAGCAAGCGAATAACCGGCAGAGGTATCAAACAGACCTGCAAGTTTGGTGATGACGTTGAAGAAACGGTTGGAATCCGCACGGAAGGCAATATTTCCGTCGGCATCATTGCTTACAAACGATTCTCCGGCAGCCGTAATGAAGTGTTCACCGGCATTGGAGTGTGCAGACATGCCGTAAATGCAGTTCCCATCCTTGTTCCAGACGAAAGATGCATCACCGTTGAGATTGGCAATGGCCTTGGTATAACCTAAAAGTGCCTCGATGGTCCATTTTCCTTCACGGACGAGATCATACGGAAGCTCCATATCGTTCTGCTCCATCATGTTGCGGTTGAAGAAGAGAATCCATGCGCTGTCGTACGGCATCAGATGCATGGGACTGGTCGCGGTATAAAGACATCCGTTGATGGTTGCGTTGTCTGCTACCACGGAATCCCACCAGTCCTCCTGCAAATTCAGACCGTCGATGTCCAGAAGATTCATAAAGTAGCCGTCCGTCAGCATGGCAGGGGTGTATTTGATCGAAGCATAAACGACATCGTAGAGGTCATCGGCAGAAAGGATGGATTCCTTGATCTGCTGATTGTGTACGGTAATGTCTTCTTCTATGCTGGTAATTTCTTCCAGCTTGAAATTCAACGCCTGTTCCGCTTTCCGGTTGCGGTTATATACCGTGTCATTGAGAATCTCACCGTTGGTTGCATCGGTGTCAACATCGATGTACATGTTCCATAAGGTTTCCATGTTGAAAACACGCAGCGTATAGCCGCCGAGATCGGGCAGCTCATAAGGGTATGCCTCGGCGGTCATTGCTGCTGTACTGTCGGCACCGGTGTTCTTGTCCGGGGTGATATCAGAGGGATCTCCACTGACATCTGCGCAGGAAGATATAGTCAGAGCAGCAAGCAGAAATACAGAAAAAACAGGCTTCTTTATCATATGATATCTCCTTGTAAAGAAAATTAATGCGATAATATCTGGTTTGATGATAATATTGTAGCATATTATTCAAAAAATAGCAATAGCAAATGACAGAAAACGTAAAAAATATGCAAAACGATGTTATGACAGAAAAGAATCCAAAGAAAATTCAGAAATTTCAAAAAAACTATTGACAAACCGATGTTTATATGATATAATATATATGTTGTCAAGCAACAGCGACTGAAAACAATACGGAGAAGTCGCGTAGTTGGTCGAGCGCGCGCGACTGGAAATCGCGTAACTACCAAAAATAGTTCGAGAGTTCGAATCTCTCCTTCTCCGCCAAAACAAAAGGACCGGTTTACCGGTCCTTTTGTTTTGGCGGAGAAGAGGGCTGATGAGAAGTTTGCAAATTGCGAACCAAAGTGAATAAAGATAAGCAAACTCTTTCTGTTCGCTGGTATTAATCGAAGTGCCGACTATGGTGCAATTTGTGGAGAAACGCGAAGCGGTTCTCCGTTCGAACATCTCTCCGACATCGGATTCGCACAACATCGGCGGTCGCACGGTCACCTTTTGTTTTGCCGAGGATGTGGATTGACAAGAATTTGTAGGGGCGATTCATGAATCGCCCGCCAGTCATAATATGTCCGTTTGAAAAATTGAGCAAAACCATAATTGATCGATGCAAAAGAATGATTTGTTGAAATTATTTTGTTGATTGAGATTGTGAAACGGGCGATTCGTGAATCGCCCCTACAGAAATAGATGAAAAACGTAGAGAAAAATCATTGATATTGAAAGGAGAGTAACCATGCTCCCTACCATGAAAATCGGCGATCTGCACGTTTCCCGTCTGATTGTCGGCTCCAATCCGTTTACCGGAAAATCGCATCTGACACCGGATGTTGATGCGGATATGAAAGCGCATTTTACGGAAGATGCTGCGTTTGCGATGCTTCACCGCTGTGAGGAGGCCGGTATCAATGCTGTGCAGTCCCGCGGCAGTATGCCAGTCATGGGACTTCTGCATCGCTACAGACAGTCCGGCGGCACTCTGATGTGGCTGGCGCAGACCGGAAAAAGCCTGACTACCTTCGATGATGAGCTGCATGAAATGATGAAATACCATCCGGCTGCCGTATGTATTCACGGTGAGTTGTCCGATGAGCTGTTCCTGACAGGAATGCTTGATCGCCTCGGTGGCCTGCTTGACCGTATTCGCCGGTACAATGTCCCCTGCGGTATTTGTTCACATTTTCCGGAGGTGCTTTCGTATGCCGAGGAACACCATCTGAAACCGGATTATTACATGGCATCCGTATATAATCTCTTTCAGCCTGACCGCTCACATGACGTCAATCCGACCGGAGAACGGTTTGAGGACAGCGATGTTCCGCTGATGTACAAGACAATCCGCAGCCTTTCCGCTCCTGCCATCGCGCTGAAGATTCTAGGCGCAGGACGCAAATGTGAAACACAGGAACAGGTTCGTGCGGCGTTTATTGAAGCATTTTCCGAAATGAAGCGCGGGGACGGCGTTTTGGTCGGCATGTTTGATAAATATCAGGATCAGCCGTTTCTCGATGCGCAGTATGCGGAAGAAGCCATCCGTCTTGCGGAAGGAGCATTCCATGGCTGAAATCAAGCTCCTTGCAACAGATCTTGACGGGACGCTGCTGAATACGCCCGGCGAGATATCCGCAGAGAATCTGTCTGCCATTCATGAGATGGCACAGCACGGTGTGCTGCTTGTTCCCGCATCGGGACGCTCTTATTCGGAAATGCCGCAGCAGCTTCGCACACATCCGGACATCCGGTATTATTTATATTCCAACGGTGCAGCTGTCATGGACCGCGAAACCGGTGAAAATGTCATCGAGCTTTGTATTCCGCGCGCGCTGTCGGGCCGTGTGCTGGATTTGCTGTTCCGCTATGAAACCCACATCACATACCGTCACCGCGGCGTATGTGTCGGTGATGCGTCCCAGCAAAACGATACCGCATTTGCCTATTACAATATGTGGCAGCGCCACCGCGAGGTCATCGAGCAGTTTGCTGAATATGAACCGGACTTCAGAAACCGCGTTTATGCGGCGGACAAGGTTGAAATGTTTGCCGTTTACTTTCATTCTGAGACAGAATTTGATGAGTGCCGCGCCGCGCTTGCTAAGATCGACGGTATCGGCTTTGCGCAGATTGCATACTGTGGTCTGGAGATCTTCTCCTCGGATGCCGGAAAGGGCAAAGCGCTGCTTGCGCTTGCGGAAAAACTGGGGATTACACAGGACCAGACTGCGGCTGTCGGCGACAGTGACAACGACCGCTCCATGATTTTAGCAGCCGGAACCGGATTTGTTGTCTCCAATGCAAATGAAGCGCTGAAGGCGGACGCAGATGAGGTGATCTGCTCCAATGACGAACATGCGATGCAGTGGATTCTTGCGCATCATATTCGCTGAGAGTGCCGGAAATGGCGCTGTTTGAAAAATCACATGAAGAAAATGTTCCCGATAAAAATTGACATTTCCTGATTATTCTGTTATAATATAGATCATAAATTAAATATTTTGGAGGATATCATGAAAAGAAAATCTATGACTGCGGCACTTCTTCTGCTGGCATCCATTCTGACGACCGCATCTGTGACCGCGTGCGGCGATACCGAAACACCTGCACCCACCGACGGAACCGCTGCCGATACGACTGCATCTGTTACCGAAGGTGAGGGAGGTCCTGCCTACAAGTACGCCGATATGGACTGCGGCGGCGAGGAATTCCATATCCTCAACACAAACACAACATGGGGATTTTATACCACCATTTACCATGAAACAACTACAGGCGACATCCTCGATGATACCATTTTCGAGGCAAACAGCAAGGTTGAGGAAGCATTCAACGTCAAGCTCAAGGTTACGGAAGTGGAGATTACACAAACCGCAAATGAATACTCCAAGACCATCCTTGCCGGTGACGATGTTTATCAGACCGCACTGATGTCTGCCGGCAGAAGCTCGTCTGTCATGCTGGAAAGCTATGTTTTGGACTTGTCGGAGATCCCGGAAATGCAGCTGAATCAGCCGTGGTGGGATCAGCAGGTCAAGGAATATTCCCATCTCGGCGGCTCTGACCGCGTCTTCTTCGGTATCAGCGATATCAATTTAATGAACTTTGAGGTTA
>SVRM01000135.1 GCA_015064785.1 Oscillospiraceae bacterium | reverse complement strand
AACCTCCTCAACGAAAGAAAGGACAGCATTGCGTCCAAGCTCGAAAGCATTTCCAAGAAGGTGGAAAAGGACGTTCAGGCGACCATTGATGCATTTTCTGCGGTCAATTAAGCCTCTGACCCGGAAAGGAGTCTGCCATGATCAGACAATACAACATCCCCTTTGAGGAGGAAGTCATGCCTTTGTTTATCGGCGGGGTATCGGTTGTCGGACTGGCGGCGCTGGTCATCGGCATTCTGCTGCTGTACCGTCATCGCCGGGCGCTGTGGCTGTTTCTTTGTCACATGGCAAGTCTGGCGGCGGCAATGGTGTTTCTCATCCGCTGTCTGTTCGGCGGCAGGATCGGCATTGTTGTACCGGATTTTCACGCATCGGAGTTTCAGTCGCTGAACCTCGGGCTGTTCGGGGTGTTCTGGGCGGTCAGTGTTGGGTTTGGGCTGCTGCTGATTCTTGTTCTGAAAAAGCAGAACCCATGATGCTTCATCCGACAGATTTTGCTTGACATTCTCTTTGATTTGGTGTATAATGAATACGAAATATATATCACACAGGAGGATACTACCATGAAAACCTATAAGTGTAAGGTCTGCGGCGAAGTCTTTACTGTCGCTGACGGAGAAGAAGCGGTCTGCCCGCGCTGCAAGCAGAAGGGTGACAAGCTGGAGCCGCTTGCGCACAAATACGTCGGCACCAAGACCGAGAAGAATCTGGAAGCGGCGTTTGCAGGCGAATCGCAGGCGAGAAACAAGTACACCTACTTTGCATCCGTTGCAAAGAAGGAGGGCTATGAGCAGATTTCCGCGCTGTTTTTGAAGACCGCCGACAACGAAAAGGAACACGCAAAGCTGTGGTTCAAGGAGCTTGCCGGCATCGGTGACACCGCCGCAAACCTGCTCCATGCGGCTGAAGGCGAAAACTACGAGTGGACCGACATGTATGACGGCTTCGCACGTGACGCGGAAGAAGAAGGCTTTACCGAGCTTGCTGCCAAGTTCCGTCTCGTTGCCGCCATCGAACGCCACCACGAGGAACGCTATCGCGCGCTGCTCAAAAACGTCGAAACCGCCGCTGTCTTTGCAAAGAGCGAGGTCAAGGTATGGGAATGCCGCAACTGCGGTCATATCGTCGTCGGTACGAACGCACCCGAGCTTTGCCCGACCTGCGCACATCCGCAGAGCTACTTTGAAGTACACGCAGAAAATTATTGATTTCATACAAAAAACAGCCACCCGATCGAAACGGTCGGGTGGTTTTTCGTATGAATAAGAAAGAATAAATACATGACAGTCGGATCGTTTCAAAAGCAAATGGATTTCTTCTTTTTTATTGATTTTCCGGGGATAAGATCAGAGGGGCTGCGCAAAGCTAATTCCATTCGGGCTGCAGCAGAAAATCCCGGATGTTGCGGTGCTTGATGCCATTTCTGCTCATATCAAATTCATCGAGTGATACAACATATTTCGGGTAGTTATCCCGGATGGAATCATATACGCCGAATTCACGATTGACGGTATCCTCGGACGGGAGAAGATATGCAACCTGAATATACAATTTTTCGCCGCGTTTATCGCAAACAAAGTCAATTTCTTTTTCGCCTGTTTTGCCGACGGTGACAGAATAGCCCCGACGCAGCAGTTCCATATATACCATGTTTTCCAGAATCAGCTGGATATCCTTTGTGTTTCCGCCAAAGACGGCCTCACGGATGCCGTGATCTGCGATATAATACTTCTCGTTTGTGGCAAGGAGCTGCTTTCCCTGTATATCTTCGCGCTTGACCTGATAAAACAGATATGCATCACAGCAGTATTTGATGTAATTCAAGATGGTTTCCGGTGCTGTTGTGCGATTTTCATTCTTCAGGAATTTGGCGAGTGATGATGCGGAAAAGGTCGTTCCGACATTGGATATCACATAAGAAATGATGCGCTCCAGCAGATCAACATCGCGGATATGATTGCGTTTGACAATGTCTTTCAGCTGCACAGAATTAAAAAGATCGGTTAAATACTGCTTTGACGGTTCACTTTCATACCGGATATTGGAAAGATACGGCATTCCGCCGAACAGCAGGTACTGTCCAAAGCATTTCCCGATCGTTGTATCCTGCGCGATCGGTCGATACAATTCCAGAAATTCTGCAAAAGAAAACGGATATATGACAAATTCAACGTATCTTCCGGCAAGATAGGTTGCCAGTTCTCCGGACAACAGCTTTGCATTGGAACCGGTGATATAAATATCACAGTCCAGTGAGACACGGAAGGAATTGATGCATTTTTCCCAATCTGCAACCTCCTGTATTTCATCAAAAAACAGATAGACTTTTCCATCGATGTCTTTGACACGGTTCATGATCTCGTTATACAGTGCTTCCGCATTTTGAAGTGATGCATATTTCATATCTTCAAAATTGATGGAAATGAATTGAGATGCATGAATCCCGTAGGATAGCAATTCCTGTTTGATCAGCTCGAGCATGACGGATTTGCCGCAGCGTCTGATCCCTGTCATGACTTTGATCAGGTCCGTATTGATAAAGGGACGGATTCTGCTCATGTATGTTTCGCGCTTTATCATATGCGTTTCTGCCTCCTTTGATCCGACTGATGCTATTATATCACAGTTATATCTGAAATACAATGAACAAAACGTAAATTTATCAGTTATAACTGATAAAATCAGACAATGCTTTCGTCGGATGATGCCTCATCCTTCTCCGCAGTCAGTGCTTCTTTTCTCTCCGGCGTTGTCACGACGACCTCAATGCCCAGCTCCTCAAAGGCGCCGAGATCGCCCTCGGCAATTTCGTCGTCGGTGATGAGGGTGTGCAGGCGGTTTGCCGGACAGATGCGGACAATGGAGTCGGAGCCGATTTTCTCGGTCGGGTACAGCCCGATGGCCTGTCTGGATGCATCGATGACGGCATTCCAGAACGGAATCGCGCCGCTTTTCTGAATCGACAGCCCGAAGTCGGGCGAGATTGCGGCGGAGGTCAGAAAGCACTTGTCAAAACGCAGTCCGCGGATCATTTCCACGGCAAACGCATCGTAGCAGTTGCCTTTTCCGTCCATTTCTCCGCCCAGCATGATGACGGAGACGTTCGGCTTTTTGCGCAGCTCCTCCGCCATGACCGTGGAATTGGTGACCACGCGCAGAGAAAGATGCTCTGGCAGCCGTTGTGCCATGAAGTAGCCGACGGTTGCCGCCGTGATGAAGATGACATCGCGGTCGGAAAGCATCGACAGTGCCTGCTCTGCGATGGCAAGATAATTGGGCTTGATTTCGCTGAAGTCGGCGCAGGTGACGCCGGCAGGCTTGCCGAACGCGACGGTTTTCATTGCCATCGCGCCGCCGTGGGTGCGCTTGAGCAGCTTCTGTTCCTCGAGCAGCCGCAGATCACGCTTGGCGGTGTCATAACCGACCGAGAATTTCCGCTGGATTTCCGCGGTGCGGATCGAGCCTTTTTCCTCGAGCATCCGTAAAATTTCCTTATGACGTTCTTCCAAAAACATAAGATTGCTCCTTTCTGCGGGTGGATTGATGGGGGAATGGTATACGCAGACGATTCCAATGACATTGACCGCATATGCATACGATCATCAAGATCATCCGGACAAACAGTGTGTTTCCTGTTTGTGCCTGTATTATATCACAAACAGGCGTAAATGTCAATATGAATCCGGATAAAAAATGCAAAAACGGGATTAAAGAGTAAAAAACAGGCATAAACCGGGGAAGATTGCCCGATTGTGCCTGTTTTTATTACATCAGTGGAGAGAACGTGCGCAGAATCGACAGCCACAGACGACGTCCCAGCGTCATGCGTCCGAGAACATCTTCATGAATTTCCTCGGAGCGGGTAATGGTGTCAAGAATGTCATCGCGGACATCGGTAACCGCACTTGTGTTGTACATCCAGACCGCGTTTTCCAGATGCAGATACAGCGAGCGATAGTCGAAATTGATCGAGCCGACCACCGCAAAGCGGTCATCCGTCACCATGGATTTTGCATGGATAAAGCCGGGGGTGTATTCGTAGATTTTCACGCCGGCATCGAGCAGCGGTTTATAATAGGAGCGCGTCAGGAGAAAGACCGATTTTTTGTCGGGGATGTGTGGGGTGACGATGCGGACATCGACACCGCTCTTTGCAGCGGTCTGCAGGGCAACGAGCAGCTCATGGTCGATGATCAGATACGGCGTTGTGATATAGATATACCGCTCGGCGCGTGTGATCATCTGGAAATAGACCGTCTCGCCGACCTGCTCATTGTCCATCGGGATATCGGTATATGGCTGGACAATCCCGTTTTCGACGGCGGGAGCACCGCTTTTTTGCGGGCAGTACAGCTGCAGATCGGTGCCGCTCTTGGTATCGGCATCCCAAACGGCGAGGAACTGTATGGCAACACCCCATGCGCCGTCTCCCGTCAGCCGCACGGCGGTATCCTTCCATTGCCCGTGCTTTTCGTAGACGCCGATATATTCGTCTGCCAGATTGATGCCGCCGAGAAATGCGACGACGCCGTCGACGACGGTGATCTTTCTGTGGTCGCGGTTGTTGGGACGCGGGGAGAGGACGGTATTGAACGGATTGAACACGTGTGCCCGGATGCCGCGCTCGCGCAGGAACCGTTCATAGTTGAGCGGCAGGGTCAGCATCGAGCCGAAGTCGTCATACATGACGCGGACCTCGACCCCGGCGGCGGCACGCTCGGTCAGAATGTCCAGCACCGTGTCCCAGAAAACACCCTCCTCAATGATAAAATATTCGAGGAAGATATAGCGTTTTGAGGATCGCAGTGCCTCACACAGATCCCCGAACAGTGCGGTGCCGGACGGATAGTACGTCGTATCGGTGCCCGAAAACGGCAGACAGCCGGACGCGCGCGCGATATAGGCGGACTGCAGTGCCGCATCGCGGGGGGCCTGTGCGGCAACGGTGTCCTCATCGATGGGGACAGGGGCACCGGTGACAGGGGAATCATCGGAACCGCCAATCTGCCCATCCGCATTGCTGCCGGCGGTGCGGTAATCGGCGCGTATATCCTCGGTGACGGCGGTCAGGCGGCGGTTGACGCGGCGATAGCCGAACATCAGATACAGCAGTCCGCCGAAAATCGGCAGGGTGAACAGCGGAATCAGCCATGCGATCTTGATGGCGGGATTGGAATTTTTATTGATGACATGCATGGCGGCAAGCAAGGACAGGAGGGCACAGATCACGAGGAACAGCGGTGTCAGGCGGGTCATGTAAACAAACAGCCAGACAAAAAATGCGATCTGGATCGTTGCAAACAGCAGCACGTAGACCATTCGCTGGAAAATGATATGAAAATGTCGGTTGATGTACCGGCGCGCACGGGTACGGAACGCGGGATTCCCCGGATCGTTTCTGCGGGACAAGCAAATGCCTCCTTTTTTCGTTTTCTGCCTTTATTATATCGCAAGATTGTTTCGGGAATGTGAAGCTTTCGTTGCAGGATTGTTTCATTTTGGATGGGTTTGCTCTTGAAATCACCGGCATTTCGCCAAATAGAAAAACTCCGACAGAGAACAGTCCCTGTCGGAGTGCTTCACATAGCTTATTTTTTCTTTCTCGTCATGACAAATCCGACGACAGCACCGACTGCCAGCACTGCGATGACGACGACAGCGGCGATGGGGGTGGAGGAGGTGTCACCGGTCTGCTCAATCACAGGCTCAACATCCGGTTCAATCGGGTTTGTGACCGCTTCCGTCACAGGCTCGGTTTCCGGCGGATAACGCAGCTCCAGGTTCTGCGCAAACAGCCAGTCGATCAGTTCGCCGTTGGTCGTTGCGTAGTCCCAGATGTTGTGATCCATGCCCTCCATCGGCTCGAACGTGATGCGCTCACCGCCGGCGGAGACGATCGTATTGTACATTTCCTCGGTGCCCGCGAACGGAACGGCAGAGTCAACCGTACCGTGGACGCACCAGATCGGGATTTCCTTCAGAATGTCCGCCTTGGACGGGTCGCCGCCGCCGCACAGCGGAACGCCTGCCGCAAAGGTGGACTCATGACGGACGAGCGCGTCCCACGTGCCGAAACCGCCCATGGAAATGCCCATGATGTAGACGCGGTTTTTGTCAGCGGCGTACTTGTCAAGGAGCTCGGAGAGGAGCTTCATGACGGTGGACAGCGCTTTGGATTCGGGAATTTCGTCCAGCTTGTAGTTGCCGTTTTCCCACGGCCAGTCGACCCAGAGCTCATCTGTCGGACACTGCGGAATGACAAAAATACATTCGTCCATGAGCGCCTGTCTTGTTTCGTACAGCTCATCCACGGCGTGGAACAGCTGGAGTTCGTTGTCGCTGCCGCGCTCGCCTGCACCGTGGAGCAGCAGGAGAACGGGGTATGCCTTTGCCTCGTCGTAGTTTGCAGGCAGGTACAGAACGTAGGGAATCTGATAGCCGTCAAGGTCTGCATTGACGTAGACTTCACGCAGCGTGCGGCTCTCGTCCGGACGGATGGCCGATACGGAAACTGTCATTGCACCGAGAAGCAGCGTCATGCAGAGAAGAACAGACAGGAGAAGTTTTGCTTTCTTCATGATGATGGTTCCTTTCTTTTGAAATTCGGGTGGAGATATGATGACGATTGCGGGTGACAGATGTGACGGGGCGCGCGCATCCAAGCCTTCCCTGGTGAGGGAAGGTGTCAAATTCCCATGGGGAATTTGACGGATGAGTCGTAGTTCGCCGAACACCCCTGTTTTGTTCATTTACTTATGCAATTCTTGGTTATTTTTTCATCTCATTTACGCCGCAATACCAACGGTTTTCAACAAATCCTCGCACACAGCGCGAAAATTTCGATTGATATCGTGATTGGTTGTGATGGTGGGGAAGCGGATGCGGTGAAAGGTGGTGAGAGGGACAACGATTCAAATCCGTCGAAGATGTCTGCGGGACGACGACTCATCCGTCACGCCTTCGGCGCGCCACCTTCCCTCGCCAGGGAAGGCTTGGAACGGTGCGTGAGACGACGACTCATCCGTCACGCCTTCGGCGCGCCACCTTCCCTCGCCAGGGAAGGCTTAGAACAGTGCGTGAGACGACGACTCATCCGTCACGCCTTTGGCGCGCCACCTTCCCTCGCCAGGGAAGGCTTGGAGGTGTGCGAGCCGCAGCCCTTCTGTATTGTATTATCACATCTTCAGCATCCGGTCGATCTCCGCGCCGATGACCTCCGCCATGCAGAGGAATCCGATGTCGTTGGGATGGCAGGTGTCAACCGTACAGCAGTCGCGGTATTCGGCGGAGAACAGGGAGCAGCCGTCGATATACGCGGCACGCTTCGGATTCTCGGCGTATGCCTTGCGGTAGGTCGTGTAGATGATCTCACGGCGGCGCACGGCATCGTCGGTATAGAGGTTATCGGGCTTTGTGACAAAGATGATCGGCAGATCGGGGTTCTTGTCACGGATGGTGCGGTAGAGCT
>SVRM01000134.1 GCA_015064785.1 Oscillospiraceae bacterium | reverse complement strand
AGATCATCATCACTGCCCACCAAATAACTTTCAAAGCTGTATACCGTCGAAACAGGTGAGGAGTTCGGTATAAGAGTCAGACTGAATTTCAGTATTTCTCCGAAAATCAACATTGGAAAGAGAATCAACATACAGAACAGCACCTGCGGCGGTATGTAGCTTTTGATGGTACGTTTCAACTCAACTCCGAAGTACGGCTTGAAATCGGGAGCATTCACCAGCTTTATCGAGCTTTTTTCCACAAATGGTACTTTTTCATCGGTTCCGCGCATGAGTTCATTGACCGTACCCGTTTTCAGATGCCGTGTGACGATGAAAACTGCGGCATAGGCGGCAAGAATATACGAAACAAAGGATACGGCTATCATCACCCACGGTGCATCGAAGGTAAGAAGTGAATTTAGCCCAAAATCGGGATAGAGATTCTCAGTCAGTACGCAAACGACTTTCATAGTGATCAGCGCAACAACAAGGGATGGGAAAAAGGTGACAATGGTTATCCCCACAGCCTCGTACTGATTGATCTTCCGCAGATCGCGCATTGCCGCACCCATAGCACGCATGGACGCGAATTCGTCATTGCCTCGCTTGATCTTCATGGAAAACACCAGCCAGACAGCGGCAAGGTACATGAGGAATGAAATGAAAATAATGAAAAACGAGGAGGGATTGAACACGGGATTTTCGGACATCAGGTTGATATAATGGTAGTTGAAAAGCCCGCCTCCTATAAAAGTGTTGTCGGTATAGCCGTATCTTTCCGCGCGATCGAGATAATTGTCATAGGGCGAACGGTTTGTCAGCCTGAGATCATGAATGATCCGCACACCGCAGTCGGCGTATTTTCTGAAATCCATGAGATACTCGTCCTTCAGCTTGACAAAGCATATGTAATTGCCGCCGTCCGCCGTTTTGTCAACGGAATCCACATATTCGAGCGTTTCCATTCGGTCGGCTTCATCCGGCATAATGTTCGGCATGATGAGGTGGGTGTTTGTTTTGTAATAGGCGAGATCGCTGGTGTATTCGCTCTGGGAGTAAATGAGCATATTCGTCATCAGGATCATCACACCCGCCGCTATGCAGATCACGGGTATAAACGTTTTTTTCCGATGCTTCAGCTCACGCAGGGCATACATCAGCGCAAATGATTTTTCTTTCATGCAGACCTCCGATATACTATGTTTGCTGAATTTAGTATATCATGGAAAACGATATTTGTCAAGCTGTAACATACTAAAAATGTCAATTATCAACAAGGAACAAATACCTACTAAGCGGAAAGCAGGTTCGGTAAATTTACATCCAGAATATATACATCATTCATTGACTATTGACGAATAAAATGATATGATATATTTACGGAAATAAGTTCGATTGTATTGATTTGCCATATCAATCACCGAAAGGCTAATAGAATATGATTATTTGAGGTCAAGCCGAGGTTGATATGCCTGCCTGACCGATTTTTTATAAAAGATTTTCTGTAAATCGGCAGATTTATGAAAAAATGTTGTCTGTATAAGTAAGAGGACATAACTGAAAGGATTAACATATATGAAACATAACGTTGGAATCACTATTTGCGCGGTTACTCTCTGCACACTGCTGCTGTGCGGATGTTCACAAACACCGATGATTGAAAAAGAACGTGTCCCGCACGCAACGACCATGACATACTGCAGCCACGGCAATAACTACTATTTTTATGGTTATCACAACGGAAATTTCAATCCGGCACTGGATACTGAAATTCCGCTGTGCTTTGACCCTCTGTGCAGTCACATGGAGTACAATAAACAGAAGGAGGAATGGTATTCAATTTGTCCGCAGTATCTCGGACGATCCATGCAAACCGCGATCACATATACCTCGGACGGCGAATATCTCTACATGGCTTGTGTGGCGGAAAATGCTGACCACAGCGACGCTATGAAGCGCTCCATCTATCGCTATGATCCGGAAAATCCATTCGATCTGAAACGTATCACCACGTATTCCGACTCAGGTCCGCTGTTTGGCGCACCGATCTACATTTATGATGGTATGATTTACTATCCGCAGGGGATATATAACGAAGACTTTGTCCGGGGCGGTATTGAAACTGCGGATGACCAATATATGCAGATTATGTGCGTGAAAGCTACGGGCGGTGAAGGCATGACTGCCATAGATGAGAAGTTCCATGTGGATAACAAGTTCTACATGGATGAGGAAAACTACTATATCATCAACTATAACGGACCGCTGACCGTCATTGACCGCGAAACCCATGAAAAGACAGAGGTGCTGTGTGATGGTCTGTCGCCGTCGCTGGTATACACCGTGGATGGTGTACAGTACCTGGTCTGCAACGAAGACAGCTATACTGCGTCATACGAATCTGAACAGCAAGTGACCTATGCCTGTGTGTATCAATACGAAAACGGTATCTGTACAAAACTGATTGGCGGTGCGCACGATATTCAGATCATGGACGGTGCGCTGTGGTACATACCGCATGAGGAAACCTATTACGGTTCGCGCGAAATGTTCAACGGTCTTGAAAACGAACTGTTCGACTATATCAGCATCCGTGCCGGTGAGCTGCATCGCCTTGACCTTGCAACCGGCGAGGAAAAGGTGTGGAAGAACGAAGACCCCGATCTTGATCTGTGGTTTGTTGGGGCGTCGGACAGAATTGCCATTGTCTGCCCGCGCAGTGTGAAGGGCGAATACGATGGAGAGGCGCCGTGGAGAACACCGCGGTATTGGAAGGCGGAGCTTGGTGAGGACGGCGTGATCCGACTTTTGCAGGGGATTGAAGAATAAGGAAGGACAAATGAGAAATGAAAAATATCCACGAAAGGAGCGCACCGATGGACGACACGAAAATCATCACCTTATTTTGGCAGCGTGACGAGCAGGCGATTGCCGAATTCACCGCATCCCACAAGCGTCTGTGTCTGTGCGCCGCAAAAGAAATCACAGGCAATCCCCACGATGCAGAAGAATGCTGGAGCGACACCTGCCTCGCCGTGTGGAACTCCATTCCACCACAGAAGCCCGAATCACTCCGTGCATATGCGCTTCGCATCTGCAAAAACTTCGCGCTGAACATGATGAAAGCAAAGAATCGCCAGAAGCGTTCGGCTATGTCAACGAGGAAATCACCTTCGACGAATACCGCGACTACCTCTCCGACTACAACTACGCCTACTCCCGCTCTGAACTACTCTCCATCATCGAAAAGCACGCGGATTATCTCGCACAGAAAGAGCGCGAAACCGGTGTGAAAGGCTGGTTCCTCTACGACACCGGCTGGCAGAAGATGTATGCCGAGGATGCCGACCTGTTCCTCTACGCGGCGATTCTGCTCCTGCTGACCGGCTCCTTCGCTGCGGAATATGTATCGAAATCCTCCTCCGGCGGCTTTGCACAGCTCCTCCGCTCGACGAAAAACGGACGGCATAAGACCTTCTACGCAAAGCTGATCTCCTCCGGCATGATCGCGGTGGTTCTGGCACTGCTTACCGGCACTGTTGACGCGGCGGTCATCACGATGGGCTACGATCTCCCGGCAATGAACGCGCCGCTGGTATCCATGCAGATGTTCGCGGATGTGACAGGTTCCATCACGGTGGCGCAGTATTTCGCGGTGTTCTTCGTCATGCGTGTGGCAGGTGCGCTGCTGATGGCGATGCTGGTCTGCGCACTGTCGGAGCTACTGGCACGGTATATTCCGGTGCTTGGCACGGCGGTACTTCTGACGCTCCTGCCCGCACTCTGCGCCTACTTCGGACTTGCAGCGGCGGAGCACGTGAATTTCCTCAATCTGCTGGCAGGCACGCCGCTGTTCCTGCGCTCGGCTGAAATGGCGCTGTTCGGCAACGGCTACGCAATGCTCACGCTGTGGCTTGCGGTGGCAATCGCGGCGGTGTCGGCGATGATGATGCCCGCGAAGCGGATGTTTGTGAAGTGATAGAAAGGATGGGTGAGATTATGAAAAGATTATTTTGCGTTTTGTTTTCTACATTCCTACTCCTGTGTGGCTGTTCCACAACACAGAACAGACTTCTGACAGAACAGTATTTATTCCATATAGGAGAACTCGACGGTGTTGAGTCCCTGCTTATGTTCAACGTAACCGACGGAGAAACCACATTTGTCTGTTTTGATCCATTATGCCTGCATACACAATCTTCTGAGTGTCCGTTTGCCCTGATAGATTATTTTGCGATTGAAGATGACTTGCTGTATTACAGAAGAATACATTACAATGATACCGTTTTTCCGGAATGGTATCTGTGTACATATAACCTTGTGACGATGAAAACAAAGCACATTGCTACAGTTGAAACAACAGGCAAATCCGGATTTGCGTTTTTCTATCAGGGAATGTATTGTGAAGAATGTATTTCGGTAGAAAACATACCGTATTATCTTACCGTTGATATGACTTCGGGTGATATTCGAGAATATATGGAGTTGCCTGTTCTGCCGGAAGAAAAAGTGAAACCGACCGATCATTACCGCGTTTTCGACGGACAATTACTGGACAGCAGCGGACAAATTCTTCTTGATAAAGTTGATTATTATATCCCTTGCGGAGATATCATGATCTGTTATGTTAAAGATGAAACGCCGGAATATATTGGATTCTGTGAAACAACCGGACGTGAGATTTACAATCCGTATGATGGCAATATATACATTTTATTTTCTGACAGCGGTCGTATTGCCGAGGTTCAGACAAATGAGTATCTAATGACAGATGCATCATTGGTTGGCAACTATATTGTTGTTTCATATGGAGGATTCATTGATAATCTTGGGGAATCTTTGTGGAGCACCGCAGGACGTCTGGTTATTGATCTTGATTCATATGAAATTGTTAAGTATCCGAAGATAGTGGAGTAATAGCATAAAGGAGAACCGATACAATGACACTCACAATACAAAACATATCCAAATCTTACGGCACAAACCTCGCCTTAAACAACTTCACCGCCACCCTCGACGCAGGTATCTACGCTCTGCTCGGTCCGAATGGTTCGGGCAAATCCACGCTGATGAACATCCTCACCGACAACCTCAAGGCCGACTCCGGCGAGATCACCTACTCAGCCGATGGCAGAGTCAGCGAAAACGTCCTCGACATGGGCGTGCGGTTCCGCGAAAAGCTGGGCTTCATGCCGCAGTATCCGGGACTCTACCCGAACTTCACGGTGGAGCGCTTCATGTGGTACATGTCGGCGCTGAAAGGGCTGTCGAAAGTCCAGTCCCAGCGGCAGATTCCCGAAATCCTCGCCGCCGTGGAGCTGGACGACGTACCGAAGCGTAAAATCGGCGCGCTGTCCGGCGGCATGAAGCAGAGACTGACACTGGCACAGGCGGTGCTCGGCGACCCCGAAATCCTCATCCTCGACGAACCGACCGCCGGACTTGACCCCAAACAGCGCATCGCCATCCGCAATTATATCTCAAAAATCGCGTTCAACAAGATCGTCCTGATCGCCACCCACGTCGTGCCGGACATTGAGTTCATCGCAAAGGACATCATCATGCTCAAAAAAGGCGTGATCGTCGACAACGCACCGCCGCATGAGCTGGTGAAGAAAATCGACGGCGGCGTGTGGATTGTGCCGTGCGCCGAATCGGATGTACAGGCAATGCAGGATCGGTTCCGCGTGACGAATATTGCAAGGGATGAGCAGACTGGAGAAGTGCTGCTGCGGGTGCTGGCGGATACGATGCCGACGGAGCGGGCGAGAACCGTTGCACCGACGCTGGAGGACTATTATTTGCATGTTTTCGGAGATGCAACCTCTGGAACATAAACCATAACATCATTTAGGAGGACAGAAAATGAAGAAATCGAACTTTCTCACTCTCTTACTCACTGCATTGTTCCTTTTCTCATCTTGTACAAGTCACAGCAATATTCCGGAGTCTCCCGACCACAGCAAGTTCATCTACCGCATGGCAGACGGCAGTTCCCTTGACTGTGACACCGCAATGGGGATGCCGATCAAGATCAACCTTGTCAGCGGGAAAACAACACCGGTGTGCATCGACCCGCTTTGTATGCATGACGATGCCGACTGTCCGTTTTATGAGTGCTTCGGATGCGTGGCTGACGGAACAGTGATCTTCTTCCGCCGCGGATGGATCAGCCGTACAGAGGGCGGTTTTGAAGGAAGCGAGAAGCTGTGTACTTACAATGCGGCAACGGGCGAGGTGCGCGTATTGGAGGAATACACCGATTCGATTGTCTATGCCGGGATTCATGATAATGTGCTGTACTATTACACCGCAGAGTTTTCCTCGGAGAATGATACTTGGATTTGTTCCTATCAGCTCCATATGGCGGACGGTATCAGCGGAAAAATCACGGATCTTCCGCTGGAAAAGGAGTACACAACCGAAGGCGGCTTCACCTCCAACAGCGACTATCCGAATATCCTTTCCATTGATGATGAGCGTATTTATTGGATGGAATACAGCGGCATTTCAGAAGCGAGCTATTATCAAACCGACCGAATGGCGCAAAATAAACAGATGTTGGCAGGAAGTCAAACAGCAGGTGGAATATATCATGGCGGATATGCTTATTCCGTGACAGGTGTCTCAGAACTCATTGACCCCAATGCAGGCAGAACACCGGAAAATATGTTGAACACCTATGCGCTCCATCGCACCTCCCTTGCCGATCAGACAAAGGAAACGATAGCGGAAGGACTAGCCACACCGAACTTCATCATTACCGACCGTTATATTTTCACAATGGAAGGCGTGTCGATGGAATCTAAAGGTTCAACGGCATATCTGCAAGGATGCAGAGTTAGTCGGATGAACCACGACGGAAGCAATTTGACTGTGATTGCAGAAACAGAAGAATATGATTTCATGTATGGGGAATTCTCCACCAATGAGATTCTGATCGATTATTATGAAGACGAAGAAAATACTTACCTTGCATTGGCGTTCTGTGTGACAGATGAAGACGGAAAAATAAAGAAATCATCCGACACACTGATTCTCAATACTGCAACAGCGGGGTTTATTGTCAGTGAATATAATTAATGACTAATTCATAGAACATAAAAGGTCAATAGGATATCCGCCTCACATTCCGAACGAAAAAGCGTTCAAAATGCGGCAAATCAACCTATTGACCTTATTGTTTATGTATATATTAAGTAACCCTGTTGAACCGTCATTTCACTTCAGTACCGCCCCATTCGATCACGGTAAATCCTTCACGTTCCGGAGCAGACAATTCCTGCGGCAAAAGTTCTACATATTCCTCTGCAGCCTGCCATGCCATGAATACACGGATGACTGTGTCCGGGGCAGGGGAGATTTCCAGCTTCGCAGATTCCGTATAGACATCCCCCTGGAACGAAATTATGTTATACGGATTCTCCTGCATCATCGGCAGCCAGAATACGATGAACTCGTTTGCTTCCCGACGGTTCAGACCAAGC
>SVRM01000012.1 GCA_015064785.1 Oscillospiraceae bacterium | reverse complement strand
CGAATCGCCCGTTTTCTTCTTGATTCATGTTCGACGAATCAACTGCGCAAAAACACGAATTTACATTGCAGATATTCAATATCAAATGATTCCGCAGCTAATGTACGGCGGGCGATTCATGAATCGCCCCTACAATTGAATGAATCATCGTTACAGCAAAAACGACAAAAATCCGAGTACACCGTAGGAAATCAGCGTGATGATCACACCCGCGATCAGAACACCGCCGAGCACCGAGAGAAACGCTGTTTTCTTATTCATTTTGATGAATGCGGCAACAAGAGAACCCGTCCACGCACCGGTTCCGGGCAGTGGGACCGCAACGAACAGCAAAAGTCCCCATGTTGCGTATTTTGTGACCTGACCTTTGTATTTTTCCGCTTTTTCCTCAACCCAGTACGCGATTTTGTCAAGATGTCTGATCTTTTTCATGAAGTTCAGCACATATTCGACAAAGAACAGAATCACAGGCACCGGCAGCATGTTGCCGACACAGCATAGCAGATAGTTGATATACCACGGCAGACCCGATGCCGCACCGACGGGAATCGCACCGCGCAGTTCAACAATCGGAAGCATGGAAATAAAGAATGTATACAGGTATTTTATCATAGGAGCAAATGATCCTCCGCATCATTTTTGATATTAATCTTAATTATTATAGCGGAAAAGCAGACAAAAAGCAAGCCTTCTCACAGAATGTTTACATCTTCCGCAAAAAAACGCAGACAGATATGAGAAATTTCCGCAAACCACTTGCTATTTTCATGGAAATTATATATAATGGTATCAAAGAAATTTTCGCATCCGAAAGGAGATTCTCATTATGAATTACCAGAATCAGTTTGACATCATTGTCCTCGGCGGCGGCTTTACCGGCTGTGCGGCGGCAGAGGCAGCAGCAAAGCAGGGCAAATCCGTTCTGCTGCTGGAAGCATCCGGTTATCTGGGCGGTGCGGCATCCAACTGCCTCATTTATCCGTTCATGATGTGGTGGACGCGTGTCGATGACGGCGAGGGCGGCAAGAAGCGACACGACCTGTCCCGCGGTCTTTTCACCGAATACCATGCAGAGCTGATGGCTCGCGGCGGCTTCCAGGACGAGACGCTGAAGGTCATCATGGACGAGCGCATGACCGCGGCAGGTGTTGCTGTGCTGTTCCATGCAACGCTGTGCGGCGTGGAACGGGACGGCGCACACATCAATTCTGTTTCCGTCACAACGAAGGCAGGTGTTCTGACCTTCTCCGCAAAGATGTTCATTGACTGCACAGGTGACGCCGACTTGTGCGTGATGGCAGGTATTCCGACAATGCTCGGACGGGAAAAGGACAATCTCTGCCAGCCGATGACGCTGTGCTTCCGCGTCTGCAACGTCGACAAAAAGGCGTTCTTTGCCGCACGTGACACATGGCAGACAAAGTATCTGGAATGGCAGGCTGCAGGCAAGATCACCAACCCGCGTGAAAACATCCTCGTCTTCGACCATCCCATCGAGGGCGTTCTGCACTTCAATACAACCCGTATCGTCAAGCACAATCCGGTTGATCCGTTCGATGTGACAAAGGCGGAGATGGAAGCGCGCCGTCAGGTCATCGAGCTGATGAACTTCTTCCGCGAAGAACAGATTCCCGGCATGGAAAACGCCCGGCTTGTCTACACCGCACCGTATATCGGCGTCCGCGAAAGCCGTATGCTGATCGGTGACTATGTATTGACCGGTAATGATCTTGTCGCCTGCACCAAGTTTGACGATGCCATTGCTGCCGGCAACTACGACATCGACATCCACAATCCGGAAGGCTCCGGCACCAGCCACTACTATTTCCCCGAGGGTACCTGGTACACCATTCCCTACCGTTCGCTGATTCCCCGCGCTGCGGACTGTGACAACCTGCTCGTCGGCGGACGCTGTATTTCCTGTGACCATGAAGCACAGGCCTCCATCCGCATCATGCCCATCTGTGCAACCACCGGTGAGGCAGCAGGTATCGGCGCGTCTGTTGCCATCGACGGCGGCACCACCGTTCAGAATGCAGATACCGCAAAGATTCAGGCAATTCTGACCGAAACCGGCGCATATACCGGTCTTTGATCCCAAATCCGAACACAGAGGTACTTCGATATGGCTCTGATTGAAACCCATTACTTTTCCGAGGTGCTGGGGATGCAGACAGCGATGAACGTCATCCTCCCCGGTTATCCCGGCGCACCGGCAAGACGGCCGATTCCCGTGCTGTATCTTCTGCACGGCATGACGCAGGACTATACCTCCTGGCTGCGCTTTTCGATGATCGAGCAGTATGCCGATGAGTACGGTGTCGCCGTCATCATGCCCGATGCCAACATGAGCTGGTATACCGACATGAAGCGCGGCTTTGCGTACTGGACACATCTGACCGAGGAGCTGCCGCAAATCGTTCACCGCTTCTTCCCCGCACTGTCGACTGCACGTGAGGATACCTTCGTTGCAGGTCTGTCCATGGGCGCATACGGTGCCATCAAGTTCGGTATGCTCCGTCCCGACCTGTTCTCCTACGTCGGCGCGTTCTCTCCTCCTCCGGACATGGAAGCGCATATGTGCAATCCCGATTTCCCCGATTGGGAGCATCGGCTCTATCACGATATCTTCGGCACACTGGAAGAATATCATGCAGAGGACGGCGATCTTTATACACAGGCGCCGCTCCGGGCAGAAGCTGCAAAAAACACCAAATTTTTCCTCTACTGCGGCACAGAAGATGTTTACCTGCCGCAGTCCCGCTCGATGGCAGATGCGCTCAGGGAAGCCGGTTATGATATGGAATACAAGGAATCATCGGGGAACCACGACTGGTATTTCTGGGATCCCGCTGTTCTTGAATTCATTCTGCAGCTGCCGCTGAAGAAAGGAGGCGCGTGATATGGCTCTGATGCACGTTAAATACGCCTCTGAGGCGATGTACGGACTGAACATTTCCGTTGAGGTCATTCTGCCGCAGGGTGAGGTTCCGCCGCGGGGATTCCGCACGGTATGGCTGCTTCACGGCATGAGCGACGACGAAACGATGTGGACGCGCCGCACCTCCATTGAACGCTATGCCGATGAACACGGTGTCGCTGTCGTCATGCCCGCAGCACAGCTGTCCTGCTACGCCGATATGGCGCACGGCTACAATTTCTATACCTTCATCACCGAGGAGCTGCCGCGTGTCATGCGTGAGTTCTTCCCTCTGTCCTCCGCCCGTGAGGACAACTACATCGTCGGTCTTTCGATGGGTGGTGAGGGCGCGTGCAAGATCGGGCTGTCCAAACCCGAAAACTATTCGGTCATCGGCTGCCTGTCTGCCGGTGCCTACAACCACACACCGATTCCGACCGATAAGCTCGACCCGGAAAACCCCTATCACAAGTGGGAATTCAACCGTTATGACGGTCTGCCGGTGGAAGGTACACCGCGCGACTGCTTCGGCAACGCAAAAAAGATTCTCGCAGAGGGCAAGCCTGTTCCGCGCATTTATCACGCCATCGGCTCCTCCGACTTTCTGCTGGAGGCCGCACACAAAACCTGCGATTTCTTCCGCTCGTTTGACGGCAATCCCTTTGATTACCACTATGAGGAGCATTCGGGCAATCACACCTGGCAGTTCTGGGATGATCACATCCGCCGTTTCCTCGATTTCGTTGACGGTAAACCGCTAACCGACCTTTGATATCATGACCAAAGGCGATACCCGCAAGCACTGTGGATATCGCCTTTTTTCGTGTTCTTATTCCATTTTGACGCCCAAACGGACGGTGCGGCTCAGCGGCTCATCGCAGGATACGTTTCGCTGTTATCCCGGAACAGAAGCGAAATGCACCAGACACCGGAGAGCGCAACCACCGTATAGATGATGCGCGCCAGCAGATTGTCAGGTGCCGGAACACCGCCTTCCCCGCACAGAAGCGACACCAGATCGTAACGGAAAATACCAATGGTACCCCAGTTGAGCGCACCGACAACCGTCAGAATCAGCGCAATTCGGTCAATCATGTTATTCATATCTTTTTCCCCCATCAATTTCTTTGGACTGCAACCATAGGATTGCCGCATTCGCGCAGTCCTATACATAAAATCTGACCGGACAAAAAATTTGTACAATTTTTTTGACTAAAAAACCGAGGTGCAGCAAACGCTTGCAGCACCTCGAAAATTCTTATTCTGTTTCCGTATCTGTCTCAGATACCGGCTCGGTTTCCACGACAATCACATCGAGGTCTTCCGTCTCGGCTTCTTTTGCAAGCGCCTCGGAGAGGGATGCAAACCGCCCGGAAATGCCTTCTGCTTTGATTGCAAGGCTGACAGTTCCCGCCACAGCCGAAAATTCCTGATTTGCGGCATTGGGTGATGGCGTATAGATAAACGGCCGGTCGGTCTTTTCTTCTCCGTTATAGGTCAGCACCTGTGCTGCATTGACGGTAAACTGCAAGCCATATTCCGATGCCGCGGCATAACCGCATTCGATGTCGCCTTCCATTACGGAAACATGCATCTCTGTCGGAATGTTTCGCAGGAACAGATCCGCCGCACCGTCGCCGACAACAACCGTACCCGCGCGGCAGGACAGATCATCGACAGTCACAACACCCTTGTTGGTGGACAGATTGATCATCGACTTGGTCGAAATCTTTTTCAGCGTGATATCGCCTGCGGTCAGAGAAATGTTGTAATCCGCCGCAAACGACAGGTTTTCCACCGATACGGTACCGCGCTTGACGGTGATGTCAAAGGCATTGAGCGATGCATCCGAAGCAAGGTAAATATACAGCTCCTTTTCCGTGTTTGCACCTGCCTTGTAAGTCAGATAATGGCGCAGACCCTGGAAGCTGAAATTGCCCTCCGCAATCCGCATCAGAGAAAACAGGCTGGTCTCATTGTCGATAAGCAGCATCTTATTCTGAATCGAATAGTCATAGCTGCCAACCTGGAAATTGCGCATCTCCAGATAAGATTCCTCCGTATCAGAGGCGGCAATGACAACGCGCACCTCGTCCAGATTCATTTTGATCTTGTTGATCTGGGAGGCATCAAAGGTATCGGAACGGATGACATCGCCGTCAATCATGGCAACATCCGTTTCAAACAGGGAGATTCCCTGCTCTGACGCCATTTCCGAGCCGATATTGCAAAGCACACAGCCGGCGGCAACCACAAGAACCGATATGATCAGAAAGATAATGGATGACGGCTTCATCTGCGGTAACACTCTCCCTTCACATAATAATACAGATCCTGTAAAAAGACACGGAACACACTCTGGAAGCCGATGAATTTCCGCAGTAAGAACGGCAGAAGCCGGACTGCGATATTATACATCAGAATACCTACAAACATCGTAATACCGATGGCGGCAACCCCAAGTCCCAGCTCGAACATACCGACGGGAAGCACCAGAAACAGCTGAGAAATACCGTAAATAACGGCAACCAGCGCAATCAGAGAACCCACGGCAACTTCCACAACCAGTCCGGCAATGAATGCCGCAATGAGAACCGCCATCAGCGCAATCAGCCCAAGAGCCATGACGGCATACGCAAGCAGCAGTACGATAACAAACGGAATCGAAACCGCCAGAACGATACGGAACCGCTTCACGCCTTCCTCGGAGCCCTCACCCCAGTATGTTTTTTCCTGCAAACGGGTAACGGTTCCGCGGTCGGAATACTCCACGCGGTCACGCGGTGCCTTCCGTGTCTGAGCAGGACGGTCGGTCCGATTCATGCGCTCCTGCTGCACCGGATGTGCAGGCTGTGCCGGACGGGACGCCGGACCTCTCTGGTCACGGACACCGGACGCAGCTCCCCAGATCGCCTGCTGTTCCTGCTGATAAGCCGCAGCAGGCGCACCCGCTTCCTGATTCTGCGGAACGGGCTTCGGTGCCGCAGTGCGCTCCTGCGCCGGAACACGAACAACCCTGGTACGTCCAAGATCAGCCTCAGCGGCAGGTCTCGGCACGGTCTGTGCCGTCGGTGCGGCTTTCTGCGGCCCCTCGGCAAACAGCGGAATGGAATGGACAGTCTGTGCCTGGGGTGCCGGCTTCACAACCGAAACCTCTGCTGTCACAGCCCGAGCGGGGACCTGTACCGGTGTTTCCTGTTTTTTCTGTGCAGTGTCAGCAAACAGCGGCGGCAGGTCGTCCTCTTCTTTTTTTATATCGGCGGATGCAAACCACGCGGCAAACGGATCCTCATCGTCCTTTTCTGCACCGACCGCCTCCGCAGGCTGTTCTGCCGACGGCTGCATCTCAGCCGGTTTTTCATCGGCAGGAGCGGCGTCAGATGCTGCGGCCGATGCTTTTGCCGGCGCCTGCACATCCGTGCTGTCCGCGGCATCTGTCTGTGCCGCAGATGAGGAGACAAATGCACGGTAATCGGGATCCGCCATTAAAACGGTATTGCGCCGTTCGATTGTGGCAGCGGCAATCCGGGTAGGTCCGCCGCGGCGGCGGATATCCGCTTCAATTTCTTCGTCTGTTTGATTCTGGTACCGTTCGGTAAAGCTCTGCATATGCAGCTCCACCTCTGCCGGGGGAAATCCCGCCTCCCGGAACTTGACCCGCATGAACTGGAACAACAATCCTTTATCCATATCGGAACCTCCTTCTGTCCTGTAACTGTCTTTGATATCCGACGTAAAAATTGCAGAAACTTGTTTGTGTGTCTTGCAATCCGCCGGGAAATATGGTATACTGTATGCGTTTGAAATTCGGATTGAAACGGTACCGGGGTTTGTAACAAGTGCCGCAGAAGCGACGATCCAGACACGCAGATCCGGTCCCGATTCCCAGGAAAGGAAGGCATTCGCCAAGCGAAAGCCATAATAAACTACTATGAGAATGAGAAAAAAGAAACACGGAGATGAACGCCGCGCGGCACTGTCGCATATGCTCATCACCGGCGAAACCCTGAAGCCCGGCACGGCGCGTTCGCTGTTTGCGCATCCGGAGCGTCCGCTTCAGCTGGAAATCGGCTGCGGCAAAGGCGATTTTGTCATCGGGATGGCAATGAAGCATCCTGAGTGGAACTTCCTCGCCATGGAACGTGTTCCCGACGTCATTCTGTGTGCGATGGAAAAATGCCATGAAGCCTTCGGCGGCACACCGGACAACGTCATGTTCTGCATCGCCAATGCCAATGCACTGACCGATTTCTTCGCACCCGGTGAGGTGGACGGCATCTATCTGAACTTCTCCGACCCGTGGCCGAAGACCGGTCACGAAAAGCGCCGTCTGACCTACGGTTCGTTCCTTGCTCAGTACCGCTGTGTCATGGATGCGGGACGTACCGTCACCTTCAAAACCGACAACCGTGGGCTGTTTGACTATTCCCTGCTGTCCTTTGCGGCAAACGGCTGGAGATGCGAGGATGTCACCTACGATTTGCACACAAGTCCGTGGAACGACGACAATGTTGTCACCGAATACGAGCGGAATTTCTCCGAAAAAGGCTTTTCCATCAACCGCGTCGTTGCCTACGCACCGGCGGAAAACCCGGCAGAGCTGCCGAAAATTGTCATGCCGGATGCAGAAGTTCCCGACGGCGATGACAGCGAATCAAACATTCTGATGTAATCCGGGCTGCATGGATACAGTCCGGAAGTTCTCCCCTGCCCCTCCTCCGAGGGGCATTTTCTTATGCAAAGTCCCGCAGACAGACTGCAGGGCGGCATGAAAACCGGGAAATTCGGGGCCCTCGTGACCTCTGGCTGCCGCAGGTTTTTTACTGCAATCGCCATTTTTTCGCAAGTCCGGGACTACCGCTGACCTGCTTCGAGCGGCGCTGTGTTCTGCGTCTGTGTGCCGTTTTCGCGGCAATTTGCACCGCCGCAGAGATGTGAGGACAGACAGCGGTATGTCTCCGCGCCGTCCTCCCGGCAAAGAATCACACTCATGCCGAGGGAATCGCAGAATTTCGATGACAGCATAGGATTTAACACGTCTCTGAACATCCTTTCCGGCGGAGTATCTGCATCATGGCAGAGCTCCGACCCTGCAAGTATATGCAGCTGCGGGGACAATCATACATATGCCGACCGTCCTGTCTGTCAGTCTTCTCCGGACAGCGCTCCGTCTTCTGCGGATTGCGGATCGTCATAGACATTGTAATGCGTCTCGCGGAAGCCGTCAATGCCGGACTTCTGCAAGGCACCGAAAATCCGGTGCTTCAGACCCTTGTTGTTTTTATCAAGGTCGCGCAGAAATTGCTTCATGTTCTCACGCTCAGTACGTCCGTCAGCAGGACATTTGCTTGCCAGCACCGGCAGCGCGGCACGGCGTGCGAAATAGCGGATGTCCTTTTCCGGTGCGTAGATCATCGGACGGATCAGCGTCACATCCATGCGTGACAGATATGTCACAGGCTGAAACGCGCCAAGTCTGCCTTCATAGAACAGATTGAGCATAAACGTCTCGACAACATCGTCAAAATGATGACCGAGCGCGATTTTTTTGATGCCGTGCTTGACTGCGGCGGAATTGAGTGTACCGCGGCGGAGCTTGGCACAGAGCGAGCATGGATTCTTTTCTTTCCGGACATCAAATACAATATGTGTAATCTCCGACGGCTCGATGTACAAAGGGACCCCAAGTTCATCGCACAGCCGCTGAATGTCGGAATAATCCGTACCCTCCCAGCCCATATCGACTGCAATGCCGACCACAGAAAAGTGCTTTGGGTGAAATTTTGCAAGGTTTGCCATGGTGACAAGCAGAGCAAGGGAGTCCTTTCCGCCGGAAACACCGACAGCAACCGTCTCACCCTCACCGATCATATCATAATCATCGATGGCGCGGCGGGTATAGGAAAGCATACGTCTGAGTCCGTTATCCATATTGGTGCAAGATCCTTTTTCTGTTTGAATTTGATCATTTGTTTCAGATATTGATATATAAAATTATTATATCACATTTTCCGCCGTTTGGCAAGAGGAAAGAAAAAGGATTTGCCGCTGACTGAAAAATTTTCTGTCTGTTCTTTTTTTGTTTACGGTTTTTTCCTGCTGACACTTTACAACAGTGCATCTTCGTGTTATAATGGAACTGAACATCAGAACCGCCGCCCAAAGCAAACGGAGGAATCCCACCCTTGAAAAAGAAACACCCAACGATCGCTGCTCTGGCAAAGCTGACAAAAAAAGAACAGCAGCAGCTCAGAAAGCGTACCGAAAAACAGACCGCGCCCCTCAAACGGCTGCTTGACGATAAACTGCCGCCGAAATTGCAGGACACGCTGCGCGGTGCCTTTCTGCACGCATTTGAAGCCGTCTTTTCGCACGGCGGTGCCATCATCGACAAGTCCTTTTCCGTGGAAAAGCGGCAGACAGAATATCAGGTCCACCGCTATACCGCCGCACTCCAGCCGACCAAAAAGAATCTGCGTGCCTTTTCCAGAAAAGCGCAGCAGATCCGCCGCGGCAATACCGTTTTATCGGGTACTGCCGGCTTTGCCATGGGACTGTTCGGCATCGGTCTGCCTGACATTCCCGTCTTTGTCGGTTTTCTGCTCAAAAATGTATACGAAACGGCACTTGCCAACGGGTTCGGCTACAAAACGCCGGGGGAACAGTATTTTATCCTGCTGCTGATCGAAGCGGCACTGTCCTGCGGCAGCGCAGCAGAAACGAGCGAAGCCCTTGTCAACGCCTGGATTGAAGCGCACTGCTCCATTCCCGCCGCGAAACAGACACCACAGGTCTTCCGCGAACAGCTGAAGCAGACGGCATATACACTTGCCGATGCCGTTCTGTATGTCAAATTCATTCAGGGCATTCCGATTGTCGGTGCTGCCGGCGGCATTTCCGATGCTGTCTGTGTGTCTCAGATCGGCTCCTATGCCGCGCTGAAATACGAGCGCCGCCGTCTGACGCAGATCACCCCCAAAACCACCGAAAAACAATGAGGTATTCCCCATGACCAACCGTGACAAATTCGGATTCCGTCCGATCCCGCTCTGTGACGGACACATCCACATCACCTTTGCGCATCCCATTGACCAAACGGTACAGATGCTCACCGACACCATGACATGGTACGACTGCGAGCGTATTGCCATCCTCTCTCTGCCGCAGCTGTCCGCCGAAAAAAATGACCCGCAGCAGAACCACAAAGTCCTCTACTGCAAGTCCGTCATGAATGATGCCCGACCCGACCGCGCGGTCTATGCATTCGGCAACATCTACCACCGACGTGACGGCACAGATACAGCCGGAGGCTATCTTGCACAGGCAAAAGCCCTGTGGGACATGGGCTTTGACGGCATCAAAATCTTTGACGGCAAGCCGAAGATGCGCAAGCTGCTCGGACGACGGCTCGACGATCCGATTTTTGATGATTTTTACGCCTTTCTGCAAGAAAAAGACATGCCCGTGACAATGCATCTCGGCGATCCGCCGGAGTTCTGGGACATCCATCTGGTTTCGGAATACGCACTGCAGGCAGGCTGGTTCTGTGACGAAACATATCCGTCGCTTGAGCAGATGCGCGCGGAGGTACTCGGCATTCTCGACAAATTCCCGCGTCTGCGGCTGACAATGGCACATTTCTTCTTTTTGTCGCAGGATCTCGAGGCTTGTGAGGAACTGTTTGCCAAGTATCCGACACTGTGCTTTGATCTGACACCGGGCGGCGAAATGTTTGAAAACTTCTCAAAGCGCCCGGACGACTGGCGTGCGTTCTTCATCCGCCATGCCGACCGCATCTCGCTCGGCACGGATACCTACAACTATGATCTGCACGACGATCTCGCCGATTACGGTGCAAATGCAGATTTTGTCCGCACCAATCTCGTCCGGCGGTATTTAGAGGGTACTGCGCCGTTTGAGCATCCCTATCTCGGCACACTCCGCCCACTCTCCCTTGACGATCAGACGCTTACAACCATCTACCGCGGCAACTTTATCCGCAGACTGGGCAATCCCCGCGCAGTAAATTTCCGTGCGGCGGCAGAACAGCTCGATGCCCCTGGCATATCGCTGTCTGACGACACCGTCCGCTATGAAGACGACGAACGTACAGCCCTTGCGCTTGACAATTTCCGCGTGATGCAGACATATTTTTCAAAATGAGGTAACACAAAATGGACAACAAAACATGGTTCAAACAGGCAAAATACGGCATGATGATTCACTGGGGACTCTATTCCCTGCCGGCAGGCGAATGGAAGGGACAGCGCATGGAGGACATCGGCGAATGGGCGCAGCAGTTCTTCCGCATTCCCAACGCCGAATATCACAAGCTGGCATCGATCTTCAACCCGATTCTCTTTGATGCGGAGGAATGGGTACGACTTGCAAAAGATGCCGGCATGAACTACATGGTCTTCACGGCAAAGCATCATGAAGGCTTTGCGATGTACCACTCCAAGGTCTCGAAATTCAACATTGTTGATGCGACACCGTTCGGTCGTGATGTGCTTGCGGAGCTGGCAGAAGCGTGCTACAAGCACGACATGAAGCTGGGGCTATACTACTCGCAGGATCTTGACTGGAGCGAACCCAACGGCGGCGGCTGGCCCGCGGGAAAAACCTGGTGCGGCGACAAGGGCTACTGGGTCAACAACTGGGACTATCCCGATGACGAGCACAAGAATTACACCCAGTGCTTTGAAGCAAAGATCAAGCCGCAGGTCAAGGAAATTCTGACCGGCTACGGCGATCTGTGCCTGATCTGGTTCGATACCCCCTGCACCATCTCGCCCGAGCAGTCGGATGAGCTGTATCAGATGGTCAAGAAATATCAGCCGAACTGCCTCATCAACTCCCGCATCGGCAACGGACGCGGCGACTACACCTCCGCCGGCGACAACGAAATTCCGGACGACGACAAGGGCGATATGCTCTACGAAACCCCGGCAACCCTCAACGACACCTGGGGCTACAAGTCCTTTGACAACAACTGGAAGAACCCCGACGAGGTTCGCCGCATCCGCGAGCATCTGAACAGCCGCGGCATCAACTACCTGCTCAACGTCGGTCCCGATTACCTCGGACGCATTCCCGCACCGGCGGTGGATATTCTGAGACGGGCGAAGTAACCTCCAAAGCCTCCCTCTTCGAGGGATGTGGCACACGAAGTGTGACGGAGGGAGTAACGATTCTCACAATGCAAAGTGCATAAGTCACTCCCTCAGTCAAAAAAGATGCCGCGGCATCTTCTGCCTTCCCTGGTGAGGGAAGGTGTCAAATTCCCATGGGGCTATTTGTCGAAGAAAGCGGAGCTTTCTTCCGAAGATGCCTATGGCATCTTCTACGGATCAGAGTCGTTCTTTTGTTACTTTGTGCAATGATATAATCATTATAGGAAAACAAAAGATATTATTGCTTTATGCTGTATAGCCATACAACCGTTTCGACGACTCATCCGTCTTTCGACAATCCCGCATGGGCGGTCTTGCCGAAATCCACCTTCCCTCACCAGGGAAGGCTTGGACGCGGAAATCCCGTCACCAAAATCCCCAACCGAAAACAACATCAAACTCCATTTACAAAAGGAGTCCCTCATGAACATCTACAACATTCTCGAACACGGCGTCACAGCCGACACCCCTGATTTACAGACCGCCGAAATTCAAGCCGTTCTCGACCTGTGCCAAAACGGCGGCGGCAAAGTCATCTTCCCTGCCGGCAAATACCGCGCAGCCGGGCTTTACATGCATTCCGATACAACCATTTATCTGGAATCGGGTGCCATCCTTGAAGGCTCGGACAACTGCGACGATTACGCGATCTTTCCCTTTCCTGACGGCGTTGAGGACTACTCCGATATGCTCCTGCTCCGCCGCTACTACGGCAAGCCGTGGGATGCCTATCGCCGCGCCATCCTCTCGGCATACGGTGAGCACAACCTGTCAATCATCGGTGAGGAAGGCTCCGTCATCGACGGCGTGCACTGCTACGATCCCGACGGCGAGGAGGGCTACCGCGGTCCGCACATGATCTATTTCACAAACTGCGACAACATCACGCTCCACGGCTACACCGCACGGTATGCAGGCAACTTCATGCATCAGCTCGACAAATGCAATCACACAACGATGACGAACGTCACCTGTATCGGCGGATCGGACGGTATCCATCTGCACTATTGCGACGACACGCTGATCGACGGCTGTGTCTTCCACACGGGCGACGACTGCATCGCGGGCATCTACGTCACCAACCTGCGCGTCCGCCGCTGCGAGCTGAATACCTCGTGTGATGTCTTCCGCATCGGCGGTGTCCACATTCTCGTGGAGGACTGTCACATTCACGGTCCCGGCATCTGGCCGCACCGCAAGACCGTTGTCCGCGGCAGAAACGATGAACTGCCGCAGAACGAAGGACGGCACAACACGATCTGTGTCATGATCTACTTTGCGTCGATTGACACACCCGATCCCGAGCCGTCTCACGATATCGTCTTCAAAAATTGCAGAATCGAAGGCGTTGATACATTCCTGCACTACAATCACCGGGATCTGCTGTCGGCAGGAACCCATCTGACAGAAGTACGTCTGGAGAATGTCACCTTCCGTGACCTCAATGCCCCCTGTTATGTTCTCTCCCCCGAGGACGATCCGCTTCATGTCCACCTGCACGGTGTCAGCGTCCACTTCCGGGAAAACGCAGAAAATCCGGCAGGTTTGTTTGACGGGCTGGACCCCAACACACACCGCATCACCGAATAACCGCGCAAAAAAGGGATACCGCACTCCACCGTTCCGATCCGGAGGCGATATCCCCTTTGTTATGTCATTAATATAAAGAACAGCCAGTACAAAAACGCTGCGACATGCAGCAGAACCACCAGGATCAGATCGCCGCGCCGTCCGTCGGGCAGAAATCTTCCTGACCGGATCGCTGCCTGCTGATAGCACAGTGAATCCGCACAGACCACTGCAAGCAGCACAAACAGGAAAAACGCGCGCAGACACATGGAATAGATGTCCGCATATGACAAATACGATTCTTGCGGGAGGAATGTCTGCATGATCGATGCATCCGAGGCAATCAAGCCCTGCCGCAGACCGTCCAGCCAAAAAGCACCCAGCAATATTGCACCGACAAACCACAGCAAAAATCCGATGCATGTCAGAACACGCCACAGTTTCAAAAACAGCAGTTTCATATGTTTATCCTCTTTTGTCATATGTATCGGGCTCCGTTCAGAATGCTCCATCGAGCGGAATCCCGATTGTTCAGTGTGATTTCTCCGGATGTGCGGCAAGGTACAGCTCTGCCGCATGAGCGGCACAGGCGCCGTCGGAGGCTGCCGTAACTACCTGCCGCAATGCCTTCGTCCTGACATCCCCTGCTGCAAAAACACCGGGAAGAGCAGTCTCTGTCGATTCATCCGCAATAATATAGCCGTTTCGATCAAGGGAAAGCTGCCCCTCAACCAACGCTGTCTGCGGCTGGCGCCCGATGCTGACAAACACGCCGTCACAGGCAAGCGTCATCTCCGTTCCGTCCGCAGTATCGCGCAGGATCACGCCTTCCACCCGATCCTCGCCGAGAAAGCGTACCGCGTTTTTATTCCACAGAAATTCCACAGAAGTATCGGCAAGTGCGTTTTTGTAATACTGCTCGGCACGCAGAGTATCTCTGCGGTGAACCAGATAAACCTGCTTTGCAAACCGTGCAAGATACAGCGCATCCGCCGCCGCAGAATTGCCGCCGCCGATCACCGCGACCGTTTTGCCGCGGTAGAACCTGCCGTCACAGTGCGCACAGGTATGCACACCGCGTCCCCACAGCCGCGTTTCATCGTCAATGCCGAGCAGCTTCGGGGAAGCGCCGGTCGCCAACACCACAGTACGGGCCAAAACCGTTCCGATGTCTGTCTCCAGCTGCTTGACATCGCCGTCCAGCCGACACGCACTGACCGCAGTCTGAACGGTTACAGCGCCGAAGCGTTCCGCATTCCGTTTCATTTTATCACCGAGTTCCCAGCCCTCGATGCCCCCGTCAAAGCCGGGATAATTGTCAATGGTGTCGGTTGTTGTCATCTGACCGCCTGCCAGTGCCATTTCCAGCACGCAGACACGCATTCCGGCACGTGCGGCATACAGCGCCGCTGTGTAACCCGCAGGACCGCCGCCGATCACAGCCATATCATATACGGTTTTCATACGATCATCGCTCCTCTCTTTTATTCAGTATTGGACAAATCATGAAAAAGTATCACGGTCGGTTTTGAAAAATTCATGTGGGACATGCAGCTGCAGCGCAAGAAGCAGGCATATCTGCACATCTCCGCACGACCGTCATATCCCTCTGAACCAGAGGAACACCACGCCGATGTGCAAAAGTACGGTCAGCACCGGCAGAAGCCATTTTCCGTCCGGCAAAAGACTGCCCGCCCGCAGCACCCGATGCTGATAAATCAGAGAAACCACGCAGACAAGGATGAAAAACAGCATTATCAGGGTAAACTGCACAAGCATGTCATACCATTCGGCATAAGTGATATCAGTACCGCCCTCCTGAAATGAGACCATCATCGGAGTATTTCTGTCATACCAGCCGTCCCGATGCGCCTCCAGCAGTCCCGGAATGAGAAGAGATGCGATCAGAACCCAGATCACAAGCCCGATGACCGTGAATGCGCGCCAAAGCTTCATAAATTTCATCATGACAGTGCCTCCCCGCCATTGTCACGGTACCATGCAAGTACCGCAGCGAGATAGTCCTCCGAGATGCCGCTGCCGCCTTGCCGCAGCATAACGAGAATCCGCTCCTCCTCCGGCGTGCGGTCGGGCTTTGCGGAGACCTTACGGTCGATTGCCGCACCGACGAATTTCATGGCAATGCGGTACATACCGCGCAGCTTCGTTTTGTCATAGGCTCCCTGTGCCAAAAACAGCGGAATGCTGTCGTCAAGATGATTGCGGCTGCGCACCGATGCGGCCATTTCTCCCGATGCGGTCATGCCGACACCGAGCACCGCACGGACATGATATCGCTTCTGCGCCTGTGCAAGATTGACCACAGTGCCTGCCATCAGCCAGCCGATGTAGATGATATCCGTTCCAGAATCAAGCGTCTTCACAGCCTCGGTAAACGGCAGTACCGGAAGAGCTGTTTTTTCACCGAGCATTTCAGCGTAGGCTTTTGCCGAGCCGGTGTTTGACGTATATACAATTGCTTTCATGATGTTCTCCTTTTTTGTTGCAGAATTATGGAAATCTGCAATATTTTTGGAGCCTTGTCGGCCGGGCATACCTGCCTTGGATTGTCTCACCGTGCTTCTGTTTCGATCGAATATGCGAAAACGGCGGGAGTAAACCCCCGCCCTACGCGTATTTCACGGTTGAGGGTGAGGATGCTTACTTCCTTGCATGGGGAGTAAACCCTCGCCTTATGCGTATTTCACGGATGCAGTATGCATCGTTCATTGTTATGCTTTGCAAGCTTCCACAATTACAGCCACCGCTTCTTCCAGAACATCCATCGGGATATTCAGTGCGGGCAGCAGGCGAACCTTGTCCTTTGCGGTCAGGCACAGCACGCCGTGCGCGGTGCAGTATGCAAGGACCTCGGAGGCAGGCTTGACCGTCTTGATGCCGATCATCAGCCCCATACCGCTGACACTCTCAACACCTTCCGCACCCTCGAGTGCCCCGAAGATATACGCGCTCTTTTCGCGTACATCGGCAAGCAGTGTATCATCAATGCGGGAGATGATCGAAACCGCACCAGCACAGCAGACAGGATTGCCGCCGAACGTGGAGCCGTGGTCACCGAAGCCGAGGACGGATTCTGTCTTTTCGCCGAGCAGACAAGCGCCGAGCGGAAGACCGCCGCCAATGCCCTTTGCCGTGGAAACAATGTCGGGCATGATGCCGTAATTCATGTAGGCATACAGTGCGCCGGAGCGGCCATTGCCGGTCTGAACCTCGTCAACAATCACGAGAATATCGTTTTTCTTTGCGTAATCGGAAAGTCCAAGAACGAAATCGCGGTCAAGTGCAATGACGCCGCCCTCGCCCTGTACCATCTCTACCATGATTGCCGCGACCTTGTTCTGTTCTGCCAGTGCAATCAGCCCGGGCAGATCGTTTGCCTTTGCATGGACAAACCCGGGGGTCAGCGGCTGAAACAGCTCATGATAGTGCGCCTGTCCCGTTGCGGCAAGTGTGGTGATCGTTCTGCCGTGGAAGCTGTTTTCGAGCGTGATGATCGTGGAATAGTCCGCACCCTTCTTCTCCGCGGCGTACTTTCTTGCGACCTTGATCGCGCATTCATTTGCCTCAGCACCCGAGTTGCCGAAGAAGACCTTCTTCATGCCGGTTTTCTCGCAAAGCAGTTTTGCCAGATGCGCACACGGTTCGGTGTAGTAGAGGTTGGACATATGCTGAACGCGGCCGAGCTGTTCTGTGACAGCGGCAACCCATGCATCGTCGGAAATGCCGAAGCTCGTGACAGCGATACCGGAGCCCATGTCGATATAGCGTTTGCCTTCGCTGTCGTATACAATCGAGCCTTTGCCCGATACAATTTCAATCGGAAAACGTTTGTATGTATTGGCGACATACTGTCGGTCAAGGTTCTGAAGCTCAGACATCAGTTTGCACCTCCCACTGCGTTTTCATCACTGACGACCTCGGTACCGGCACCTTCGTCGGTCAGAAGCTCCATCAGAATCGAGTGCGGGACACGTCCGTCCATGATGGTAACCTTCTTAACACCGCGCTCGATGGCTTCGATACAGCAGTCAACCTTCGGGATCATACCGCCGGAGATCACACCCTCCTCGTAAAGACCCTTTGCCTCGCTGACTGTGATGGCGGGAATCAGGGTCGTCGGGTCATCTTTGTCGCGCAGAATACCGGCGATGTCGGTCATCATGATGAGACGCTCTGCTTCCAGCGCACCGGCGACATAAGCTGCCGCGGTATCACCGTTGATGTTGTATGCATTGCCGTCTCTGTCACAGCCGACGGTCGAGATGACGGGGATGTAGCCGTTTTCAAGAAGATCCAGCACCGGCTTGATGTGAATCTTTGTGATTTTGCCGACATAGCCGAGACGTTCGTCCTTCATCTGTGCCTCGATCAGTCTTCCGTCCATACCGGAGATACCGATGGCACGTCCGCCCTGCTTTTCCAGCAGATTGACCAGTGTCTTGTTGACCTTGCCGGCGAGCACCATCTGCACGATGTCAACCGTTTCCTTGTCGGTGACGCGCAGACCGTCGACGAATTCCGGCTTCTTGCCGAGTTTGTTCATGATATCGGTGATTTCCGGACCGCCGCCATGGACGAGTACGACCTTGACACCGATGAGCCACAAAAGCACGATGTCCTCCATGACCTGCTGCTTGAGTGTTTCGTTGATCATGGCATTGCCGCCGTATTTGATGACGACGATCTTGCCATTATAGCGTTTGATGTACGGCAGCGCCTGAGTCAGTACCTCGGCACGCTGCGCGTTGGAGTAGTTGTTTTCCATGATATGTACCTTTCGGGAAGTAGATGTAAATATAAGGAGATGGAGGTGATGGTTCGCACCCGTTTCCAAGCCTTCCCTAGTGAGGGAAGGTGGATTTCGATAAAAATGCCCCTGCATTTTTATCGAAAGACGGATGAGTTGTCAGCACGACAACAAGTATGTACAGCGTATAGCAATGAGAATCATATATGTTTTCAGCTTGTATACTTTATGTCAACCTAAACAATTTATGTAACAAGAGAACGACTCTGATCCGTAGAAGATGCCATAGGCATCTTCGACAAATAGCCCCATGGGAATTTGACACCTTCCCTCGCCAGGGAAGGCTTGGAACGTGTGCATACGTCGTATTTGTTGTCTACCGATAACAAATATCAAATAATCACGTTCTGTAATCCCCATTGATCTTGACATAATCATACGTCAGATCGCAGCCCCATGCGGTAGCAGACTTATCGCCGTCGCCGAGGGAGACGAGAATTTCAATTTCTTTTTCCAGCAGGATTTCCTTTGCAATTTCCTCGGAGAACGGAATGCCCGCGCCGTTTTTGCAGACATCGACCTGACCTTTGGCAGAACGGAACGAAACGTCGACCTTTGCAATGTCAACATCCGCGCCGGCATAACCGATGGCACAGAGGACACGTCCCCAGTTGGCATCCGCACCGAACATTGCCGCTTTCAAAAGGCTGGAGCAGATAACGCTCTTTGCAACGGTCTTAGCCTTGCAGGTACAATCAGCACCAGTAACAATGCATTCCAGCAGTTTCGTTGCACCCTCGCCGTCGCCTGCGATCATGCGGCAAAGCTGTACGGTAACGGTATTGAGAGCCTTTGCAAATTCTTCAAAATCAGCACCCTCGCAGGTAATTTCGGCATTGCCTGCCGCACCGTTGGCAAGAATCGTGACCATGTCGTTGGTCGAGGTATCGCCGTCCACGGAAACCATGTTGAACGTGTTCTTAATGTCGGCAGACAGTGCCTTTGCAAGCATTTCCGCGGAAATGGCACAGTCAGTGGTGATGAAGACGAGCATCGTTGCCATATTCGGATGAATCATGCCGGATCCCTTTGCAATACCGCCGAGCTTACATTCCTTGCCGCCGACGTTGAAGGAAACCGCAACTTCCTTTGCAATCGTATCGGTCGTCATAATGGCTTCCGCCGCGTTGGCACCGCCGATCTCGTCAGCGGAAAGCTGTTCCTTTAACTGGGGAATGCCCGCAGCAATCGGTTCAAGGTTAAGCGGCTGACCGATGACACCGGTCGATGCAACGACAACGTCATTTGCCGCGATGCCGAGTGCTTCTGCGGTCATTGCCGCCATTTTCTCGGCGACTTCGATGCCGTCTGCGTTGCAGGTGTTGGCGTTGCCGCTGTTGCAGATGATCGCCTGTGCATAACCATCTGCGATATGGTTCTTGGTGACGGTCAGCGGTGCGCCCTTGACGAGGTTGGTCGTATAGACTGCTGCCGCTGATGCCTTTGTTTCGGAGAAGATCAGCGCGATGTCACGCTTGGTGCGGTTCTTGCGGATGCCGCAGTGAACACCGGATGCCAAAAAGCCCTTTGCGGCAGTAACGCCGCCTTTGATGGATGTAATCATGGTAATATGGTAACGATGGGAATCGTTGTGTCCTTTCTTTGTAAATTGGGATGTGGATGAAAAATATGTTATGTTTATGGTTGAAGAATAAGGCAACGTGCGCACACGTTCCAAGCCTTCCCTGGTGAGGGAAGGTGGATTTCGATAAAAACGCGGATGCTTTTTTATCGAAAGACGGATGAGTCGTCGAAACGATGACAAGGCTGTACAGCATATAGCATCGAGAACATACGGACATTCATTACAAGTATATTCCGAAATGAGAAAGCAACAAGAGAACGACTCTGATCCGTAGAAGATGCCATAGGCATCTTCGGAAGAAAGCTCCGCTTTCTTCGACAAATAGCCCCATGGGCATATGACACCTTCCCTCACCAGGGAAGGCTTTGTCGTGCACACGTTACCCTCCTGCGTCAACCGTCATCATATCCGTGTCAAAAAGGTTTTTACCCGACAACCAACCCCTCAGCCTCATCACAGCCGAGCAGAATATTCATATTTTGAATCGCGGCGCCGGAAGCACCTTTGCCGAGGTTATCGTATCGGGCGACAAGCAGGATACGGTCGTCGTTGCCCAGAACGCGCACTTCCATATCATCCCGTCCGGCATAGGCACCGGCGGACAGGAATGCACCTTCCGCATCATCATCGGCGTACCGGACCAAGCCGCCTGCATAGGTTTCACGGTACAGCGCACGGATATCATCAGATGTCCCGCGCAGCTGCGATGCCGCCAGCGGAACCGTAACCTCCATGCCGGCATAGAAATCACCGACAATCGGGCAGAAGAGCGGATCGGCGTTCATACCGGTGACCGCCGCCATTTCCGGCAGATGCTTGTGCTTCTGCGAAAGGCCGTACTGTCTGGGTGCATCGAGCAGAACATTGCGGTCCGGATTTTCGTAATCGGCAATCATCGATTTGCCGCCGCCGGAGTAACCAGTGAGCGAAAAACACGACAGGACCTCGTCCCGGTCAAGCATACCTGCGCGGACCAGCGGTGCGACGAGCGCGATAAAGCCGCTTGCGTGACAGCCGGGATTGGCAATTCTGGACGAGGCTGCAATGGCATCACGTCTGCCGTCGATTTCCGGAAAACCGTAGACCCAGCCGGGTGCGCATCGGTGAGCGGTCGAGGTATCAATGATCTTGGTTTTGGAACCCTGTGCCAGCGCCACCGCCTCCACCGCCGCCGCATCGGGCAGACAGAGGAACGCGATATCGGAGGCAAACAACGCCTCTCGTCTCGCCGCAGGATCCTTTCTGGTTTCCTCGGGCAGACGGATCAGTTCCAGATCCGCTCTTTGCTCAAGGCGTTCGTATATCCGCAGACCGGTGGTTCCGGCACTGCCGTCAATAAAAATCTTTGTCATGGGTTACTCCGTTATTCTCACAGTTGGTTTTCTTTGGGAATTTGCGTATATTATACACGATAACACCTGCTTTGTCAAGGTGTTATCGCATTTTTATTCATAATAATTTGAATTATATTGCATATTCAGTGAATATTCATGCATTTATGCATTTCCGTCGGTCAGCGCCTCAAAGATTCTCATCTCCTCGGTATTGCCCGTGCGCACCGCGGTCAGACGGTCGGAATAGCACTCGCACAGAAACGGGTTGTCCAGCAGCTTTTTCAGTCCCTCATAAATGCCGTCAACAGAAATCGGACAGATTTCACCGAGCGAACCGTCGCCGAGCTGCTCTCGTGCAGACAGATATTCCGTTGCAAGAATCGGCTTGTAGAGTATTTTTGCTTCCTCGACGGCAATCGGCTTGCCTTCATGACGCGACGGCTGCGCATAAATGTCGCAGTCACGCATGTAGGTATAGGGATTGGTGGTATTGCCCAGCAGAATCAGCAGATCTGCGACATTGTAATCAATCGCCGCCAGCTTCAGCGCTTCTTCCTGCTCCCGCTCGCCGGAGCCAATGATATACCAGCGCACGTCATACCCTTCTTTTCTCAGGCGGGCGAGGACCTTCACCGCCATATCGTATCCCTTCTGTTCGGCAATGCGTCCGACGGTCAGAATCCGCTTTCCCTTGAAATGCAGATCGGGGAACGTCTCGCCGCGCAGTGCCAGATCCCAGATCAAACGCGGATCGTTGATGTTTTCCATGCAGACGATTTTGTCCGCCAGCGCTGGAAAATGCGCCTTCAGCGATGCCTCAATCGGACGGGATACCGTCACGGTATAATCACATGCGGCAAACGCCGGCGCATACAGGGCGTCATTCCGCATCGGCTTGGTGTAGTCAAAATGCAGCCACGCGATTTTCTTTTTTGCGCGGACATGGTCGAGCATGTAGAACATCGTTTTGTCGCCCCAGTAGGCGACAGCAATGTCAAATTCTTCCTTTAAGTCCGGGAAGCGCCGCTCGAGCCTGCACCACATGCCCATTGTCAGATCGGCGCGGTTTCCGATGTGCAGCGCGATCTTTGCGGCAAACGGAAGAATGTCAAACAGAACCGCAGGGTTCTTTTTCACCATCGAGTTCCAGATGACATGCATGGCATTGCCGCCGTGCAGGGTAAACATATCGGCATAGTCTTCCATTTCGATGACGCGGATCTGCGCCGGAATCATCGATAAAAACAGACCTTCTTTTTTTGCCAGCAGCAGTGTCACATCGTATTTGTCATAGTCCAGACACGACGCAAACGACAGAAAGGATTTCTCCGTTCCCGCCGGCTGCATGGTTATGCCGATGATCAGCAGTTTGATTTTCGCATTCATAAGGTGTCTCCTTTATTGCTTTTCAGCAGAGCGAATCTGCCGCCACTGCGGCGACGGATCGCGGAATACAGCAATCACACAGACAACGGATGCCGCTGTCAGCAATCCGCCGAACAGGTACATACCGCCGCAGGTTCCGAGCCGGCTGTCAATGATGCCGCCCAGCACACCGCCGCAGACACGTGCAATGCCCTGTCCGATACAGTACATCAAATTCTGACCTGTTGCCTGCAATTCGGGCGCAATGTATGCGGTAATGTACATCGCACCGCAGTATGTGACAACCGTCACAAGGAATCCTGTCAGAAGGTTGACCGCAATGAGTGATGCAACACTGCCCGTCATACCGAGCAGAAGATACCGCACGGCCGAACCGATCACGCTGATCAGCAGAAGAACGCGGATGCCAAGCTTTTCAAACAGACGGTTATACAGAAAGAAAAACGGGATCTCGCCGACGACAAGCAGCAGAACATTGAGTCCCCACAGCCATTGGGGCTGACCGAGCACATTTTCCAGATAGGATGGATAGAAATTGCAGTAATAGCCATAGGCAAACTGACACAGAAACATAAATCCGACCATGATCCACAGCCGATGTGCACACAGAAGCGGACGCAGATCGAGCCGCGCGGCCTTTGTCTTACCGCCGCCGCTTCTTGCATGTCCGCATACCCGCGGACAGCCGAGCAGCACCAGTGCGCAAAACAGTGCCATGCCGACATAAATATAGAAAATCACATCGATATCCGCACCGGTAAAAAAGCCCGATATGAGCGATATCACACCAAAGCCGATCGTTCCAAGCACACGGATCGGACCGTAGGGAACCGCGTGCTCTGCCGTATATTCCAGCGTAATGGTGTCAATCAGTCCGGCAAACGGCGACATGAACAGCATCGTCACGCCGACCAGAATGCACATCGGCAGAAAACCGACATCAAATATCATCATAAAGAAGAAAACCGACGACAGCAGCACCGTGCAGATCAGAACCGTGTTCTTGTATTTTGCGCGATCGGCAAGCATTCCCCAGAAGACGGGTGCAACAATCGATACCGCAGGACCGACCGACAGTACAATGCCCGCCTCAACCGGTGAGAACAGGTCATTGAAGTACAGCGGCAGAAAGCAGTAAAACAGCGCATTGAACGAGTATACCAGCGCGTTTGCCAATGCCAGACAAACCACAGAGAATTTCTTTGATTTCATATGGGTCATGTTTTATTTTCCTGTCTGTTGTGTTTCAAACCAGCGAAGAACACCGTCCGCAATCGCCGCGGCGGTCAGCTCAATGCCGCCGGGTGCAGCCAGCGTTTCAAATTCCTCGGCAGAGGTAACAAAACCGACCTCAATCAGCGCAGAGGGGAATTTGTAATTGCGGAGCATCGCAAGCCGCTGTTTTGTTGTATCGCGCTTGAGCCGCCCGAGAGAAAGCGCAATTTCCCCGGCGACACAGTCGGCAAGCGAACGCCCGCTCTCCGTCCAGTACAGACCCACCACACCGCGAACATGCGAAATATCGGTGTTCTGCGGCATCGAATTCTGGTGTATGGACAGAAGAAAATCCGGTGCAATCGCATCAATGGCATCCATGCGGGAATAGATATCCACGGTGGAATCGTCCCCGCGCAGGAGGATGACCTCGGCTCCGAGTGCTTCGAGCTTTGGTGCAAGTGCCAGTACAATGGCGAGATTGCAGTCCTTTTCGTTGAGCGTGTTATGCGTACCCGGTGTCAGCGTACCGGTGTCACTGCCGCCGTGTCCGGCATCCAGCACCACAGTTCTGCCGGAAAGCGGCTTATCGGCGGTCAGATCGGCTTCCATCGGATTGCGCAGCGCAATGACGATCCTGCCGTCCTCATAGAGGACACGGAAGCCATAAAACCGGTCGCGCTCATGCAGTGTGAAGGTATAGACAGTGTATGCCCCCTCCTCCTCACCGCCGTTGACAAACGACACGTCGGAGAGAATCGGATTTTCGGAAAGCGATGCTGTATCCGCATCGGTATAACCGCGGTACAGTGTTACGCGGAAGGTTTTGTCCTCCTTTATGCAGTTGACCGGCACATTCTGTGTTGCTGGGATGACAAGACAGGTCTCATCGCCGCGCTGCTCTGTTGTGAGTGTGCCGAAGGATGCAAGTCCCACAGGCAGTGTCTCAGTGACGGCAATGCCGTCGACATCCAGATAAGCGGTATTGCCGGCAAGCAGAATTTTGGCAAAGCCGCCGGAAATCTCATATGCCGATACAGTCATGCCGGCGGTCGTTGGAATATAGTCATCATAATACCAGCTGGTCGGGGAAACCTTCAGCTCAGTGCTGTTCTCCGTCACCGCAACACCGATGACCGCACCGTCTCCCATCGCATGGATTTCACCGCCCGCAAGCGTCAGCGCATGTTCTCCGAACACAGACCGGAAGGTCAGTTCTCCCAGCGGCAGAACATCGCCGGCAGGCGGGACTTTGAGCGGCAGAACACCGGAATATACCGCCGTTCCGTCCGCGCGTACCTCTCCGGGCGACAGGACAAGCTGTTCTTCTCCCAGCTGTGCCGTAACAGCCGCACCGGCATTCGCCGTGACGGAAACCGTCAGACCGTCGCGCCAGGACACCGCTGTCAGCGCTGCGGGAGATGCACCTGTCAGAACCGGTGCCACCTCTGCCGTTTCCGTGCCGGATGCGGCGGGATCATCGGTATCATCCGCACCGGATTTTGGCGGAGATGCATTCTTCCATATGGTATGGGTATATTCTTCCCCGCCCTGCGTGAACACAAACGCATTCTCTCCGTCCGAGAGCGGAACATAGAACGAAAAATAACCGCTCTTCGTCCGTGAAACCGCCTGACCGTTGCAGTACAGGACATCGGCAGGATTGCTCTGACCGAGCAGATAGGTGCCCGCCTCGTCGTACCGGAAATGGTTGTACGGCACCGTGACGGTGATTTCCGCCGGTGCTGCGGTGATCTGCTCTTTATCGAAATACAGAACATCTTCGGCAAACGATGTGCGGATCTCGTCCGTCACACCGCCGGTATTGTCGCGCAGCTGCGGATAACCGTAAAACAGACTGCCGCGATAGGAAAGCTCCGCACGCGCAAAGCCGATCTGATTGCGCATCTCACCGGGATTTGCCCACGATTCGTAGTTGAAAATCGCATGGGAAATCCACATCGGTGTGTCGTATTCGTCGCATTTTGCATTCCACCAGCGCACCAGTGTGTCATAGCGCGCAACCTTCGTGGAAAACTGCCAATAGATCTGCGGCGCGAGGAAATCGATGTATCCGCCCTCCATCCATGCAATCGGATCGCAGTAAATGGCAGAGTAGGACTCCATGCCGCCCGTATCACTGCCGCCGTTTGCGCCATTGTCGTTCTGCCAGATGCCGAAGGGCGCGATACCGAATTGCAGATATTCGGAAACCCCCTTCACTGCGTCATAGCAGGCACGCACCATACGGTTGACGTTGTCACGGCGGAAATCGCCGATGCTGTCAAAGCCCCCGCCGTATTCCGCATATGCGGCATCATCGGGAACGGCCATCAGCACATTGTTTTTGTCATACGCCGGATACGGATAGAAATAATCGTCAAAAATCACGCCTGCCACCGGATAGTACCGGCAGATTTCCTCCACACCTGCGGCAATCAGCGCCCGCACCTCCGGAATCGCGGCGTTGTAGTATACCGCTTGGTTGTAGGTAAAGGTCCACTCCGGATGCTGTACTGCCGGATTGTCCGCCGACAGTGCCGAGACATCCTGTCCGGCGGAGGTCACACGCAGCGGGTTGACCCACGCAAACACCGCGAGCGGTTCACCCTCTGTATCGTCTGCGGCAATTTCACAAAGATACGCAAGCGGATCAAAGCCGCCGTCTGCCGCCTCACCCTGTTTGCCCGACAGATACGCCGAGGTCGGAAAGAGCGCGGACTGATACAGCGCATCCGAGGACGGACGCACCTGAAAGCACAGCGTATTGAGGTTTGCCTCCCGTGCTGTCTTCACAATGGCATCCAGCTCTGCCCGCATGTCGTCCGCGGAGATGCCCGCCTGCGACGGGAAGGTGATATTGAGAACGGACGGAATCCACAGACCGCGCACCTCGCGGTTCGGGTCAAGAAGCGCACCGGTACGAACGATTTCCTCATCCGGTGTCATCTGCGGAACACGGTCCGGACCGCTGCCTGTGGGTTTGTTTGCCATCAGATACAAGCCTCCTCCGAGAAGCGCAAAAAAGAGTATGATAAATGCGGCGATCATCAGATACCGCAGAACGGCCGCGCGATGGTTCATTTCGCCGCACCTCCTGTTTTTATAACCATATATTATATTATAACATTTCCGTACAGGAAATGCAAGGTGTTTTCGCGTTTTTCCGCATATTTTCGCACAAATCTCCATGACGGTCAGACAAAGACCGCCGTCTGCCGCAATTCTGTCATGCAAAGCCGCAAAAACCTCTTTACAATCCGCGTCGTCTGTGATATCATAAAAGCGGAAAACAAAAAAATTTTCCAACTTTTTTCTGAATCTGCGGAACATTTGATGAATTTTTGCGTCTATATAGACAGAAGGGTCTTTTCCGCTCCCTCTCTCATCGCACCATCCTTCCATACATATGCAGAAAATTCACCCAAAAGACGTTCTTCTCATACTCCACAAACCCGAAAGGAGCAGCATGATGAAACAAAGGAAACTCAAAAACATCCTCACGCAAAAACCGATTCTGATCACCTGCGCCGCCGCGGCCGTTCTGATCATTTCCCTGATCGCCGCGTTTCTGCCGCATCCGGGTGCGGATACACCCGCAGTCCCGGATGGCGTTCTGCGCAATCCGACGGTGACAGCGCCCGTCACCGATCCGGCAGTCGATGCAGATCCTGCCGTCATCCCGTCCTTCACACCTGCGGCGGACGGCTATGTCCTGTCGGTCCCACAGAGATCCGGAGATGTGCCAAACGCCGGGTCCATTTACGCCCTGCCGACCGACTCACCGGTCTGTCTGACCGCGGCCAAGTCCCTTTCACAGGAATCCCTGCAATCCCTGACCGTCACCCCGCAGACCCCGATTACCGTGACAGCCACCGGTGACGGCTATCTGATCGAACCGCTGTCCGGAAGCTGGACAGCCGATACCCTCTACCGGTTATCCATGGACGGAGAACAGGGCTATCTCGCCGCATTCCAGACCCACCGCACCTTCGCTGTGGAGACGGTTTATCCGGGGCATGAGCGCATGGATGTCCCAACCGACACCGGCATTGAAATCACCTTCACCGATACCGTGCGGAATACCGATCTTGCAGCCTACATCTCCGTCTCGCCTGCCATCGACGGCAGATTTGAGATTTACCCGAACGGCAGAACCGCCGTCATCATCCCGGATGTGCCGCTTGACATGGAAACGCAGTATACCGTCACAGTCAAGGCAGGAATGCCATCCGACAACGGCACAACCCTCTCCGAGGGACGTGTGTTCGGCTTCTTCACCGAACGCCGCACCTCCGTCGAAATGCAGTCTACCGTCAGCTTCAGCACAGACCGTCAGGTGCTGACCTCGCCCGGAAATGCCGCCATGCTCAGTTACAATCTGTTCTGCTCCGGCGGACGCAATACCTCCATCTCGTCCTTTGATATCACCGCATCCGTCTATGCCTATTCCTCCGCCGATGCCCTGCGGGAGGCGCTGCTCGATGCAATGTCCGAGCGCGGCGCACACATTTATGACCCGGACAGTCTGCTCCCGACGGACAGCCTGAAGGCAGTCTGGGAGGGTGCGCCGGAAAAGGTCATCGGGGACAGCTGGCGAAACAGCGAAAACGGCTGGATTTATCTGCCGGTACTCGAGGAAGGTATTTATCTGGTTGAGCTGCACGGCACCGCCAACACCTACGGCAGCACACTGTATGATACCGTCACCGTACAGACCATCGTCCAGGTCACACCGCTGCGCACCTATACCGAGCATATCGGCACCGATGCCGGCGGAGAATCCCTCATCTGGGTTCACTCCACCGAAACCGGTACCGCGGTCAACGGCGCAAAAATTGCGGCTTCCCTGTTTGAAAACACCCTGTGGAACGCCGACGGTGAGGCACCGGCACCCGCATCGGCGGAAGCTGTCACCGACGCCGACGGTCTTGCGTATATCGCCGCGGAGAAAGGTTCCGACACCGCTCTTCTGCACATCACGCACGAAGGTCACAGCCTCATTCTCGGCACCTCCCTTGCATCAAAGCTTGCCGGGGAAACCTACCGTATGCATCTCTATACCGACCGCGCGGTGTATTTCCCCAACGACACCGTGTACTTTCACGGTGTTCTCGGACGGACCTATCCCACACAGAACCTACCTGACACATTGTCCCTCTCCGTTGCCGGCTGTGATACCGGTACCCGTGTCTCCGTTTCACCGGACGGCAGCTTTGCAGGCAGCTTCACGGTAGAGGACTGGCTGTCACGTTCCATCTCCTTTACACTGACAGATGATGACGGATACGTCAATCTCTACCGCTCCCTGCGCGTCACCCAGCAGGAAAAGCCGGTGTACACACTGACCGTTGACTACGACCGCCCCTGCTACACGCTCGACAACCGCCGTGCGACAGTCACCATGACGCTGTCCTATTTCGACGGCTCCCCCGCACCCGGCATGGAGCTGTCGGTTCACACCGACGGAAAATCGGAGGTCGTCCGCACCGACGAGGACGGACGTGCGACCTTCACCTATGATATGCCGGAAGGCAGCTACAACACCACGGAACCGGCATACAGTGAGGTTTCCGTACAGCTCTCCGGCTATGAAACGACCTCCATCTATCAGTACCGCCATACCGAGTATTTCCACTCCTCCGGCGTGATGACCGCAGCGCGGCTGAACAAAGATCAGAGCCGCGTGACCCTGCATCATCTCGACACCTCACGCATCCGGACAACCGACGATATTTTCCGGTATCCCGATGGCTACCCGACGCTGGTTCAGGGCAAGCCAATGGACACGACCGTCCAGGTCACACTGGAAAAGCGGTATTATGTCAAGACCAAATCCGGCTCGACCTATTATGACCCGATTAACAAAGTAACCGTCGAGCAGTACAACTATCAGCCGAAGACTGATATCCTCAAAACGTATGAGGCAAAGGTCACAGGCGGCGAGCTGCTGCTTGACCACATCGATGCATCCGGCGAGGAATGCAGCTACTACTATGTCGTTTCGTGGGCCGACCCGGTCAGCGGACGCACCTACACCGAACATGTCCGTGCCAACCGCGGCTCGTATGAGTACGCCCCCTACGGCGACAATACACCGCAGTATGCGCTGAGTGCCAACCTCGATTCCGCGCTTCCCGGTGAGGAAATCATCCTGTCGCTGACATACGGCGACGAGGCGGCAGCCCTTACAGGCACAAAGGTGCTGTACACACGCCACAATGCAGTCAATGGACGCGCTGACGTCACAGCCGGTGCGCAGAACAGTTACCGCTACACCTTTGATGAGTCCTGCACCGTCGGATGTGCGGTTTACGTGACCGTCTTTGACGGCGAGGGGTACCTCTCGCACCTGTCCCACACCGCGATATATGACGAGGTGCGCGGAAGTACGGCGGAAATGACTGTCACCGCCGACCGCGATACGTACAAGCCGGGCGAGCAGGCGGTCATCACCGTCACCTCCCCCGCACTTGCCGGCGGCACTGTGCTTGTCAGCGTGGTGGACGAGGCATGCTTTGCCCTCGGCGAGCATTCTCCGACCACGGACGATTATTTCCGGTTCACAGGACCGAACCGCTGGTGGGGCAGCACAAAGTATCTGCTCCCGCCCGTCAGCCGGGGCAGCAGCATTTCCCTGCTCTCGCTTCTGCGCGGCTCGCTTGCACAGAAGTATCTGTACGATGACATGCTGGAAATGGAAGACGCCCCGGCGGAAGAAAGTGCATCCGCCGACAGCGCACTCAAAAATGAGGTGACCGCTCCCGCAACGGGCGGTGCACATGCCGACGGTACTGCCGCCTATGTCCGCGAGGAATTCCGCAACAACGCCGCATTTGTATCCGTCACCCTCGATGAAAACGGCATCGGCACGGCATCCGTCACCGTTCCCGACAACATCACGACATGGCGTCTGACCGCCATCGGCTTCTCCGGTACCGGCGAGGCGGGCGGCGAGAACTTCACCTCCGGTGTCCGCTGCGGTACGGCAGCGAGCAATACCGTCTGTACACTTCCGTTCTTTTTGAACATCACCGCCCCCGATCTGTTCCTGTCGCGCGATGAGATCTCCCTCTCCGCACGGACAGCGGGAACCCTGCGCGCCGCCGACCCGACAGCCCCCGTCTCCTACACGGCCGTGCTGTACGACGAGCTGGAAAACGCGCTTGCCTCCGCCGCCCTCACGTCTGCGGCAAACGAAACCGCGTGGTTCTCCTTTGATGCGCTTGCGTCAGGTACGTATTCCGTGACCGTCACAGGCATCTGCGGAGATCACAGCGACGCGGTACGCGCAACCTTCCGCGTTGTCGACACGGCACAGATTGCGCAGACGCAGAAGACCGTCACCCCGGACGCACTCTCCTCCCTCACCCCGGCGGCATTCCCGATGACGCTGACCTTCTACGACGGCACCGACCGGCTGTATTATGACACCGTCAGCCGTCTGACATGGTGCGGCACCTCCCGCGTTGACGCCAAGGCCGCCGCATTTGCCGCGCTGAAGGCAGAAGATGCCGCATTCGGCGATCAGCGGATGTGGTATTCACCGGACAGCATTGCCGATGATATCCGCCGCGACATTGCAAACAACTACTGGAGCTTCCTGCCGCTGACACAGTACGGCGAGGGCGATCCCATCCTGACCGCAGAGGTTCTGTACTGCGCACCGGAGCTGTTGAGTCCGGAACACAAATCCCGTCTGATCCCGGAATACGAAACACTCCTGACACAGAAAGCCCTCTCCGGTGAGCGTACCGCCGCCGCACTTCTGGCGCTGGCATCGCTTGACCGACCGGTGCTTGACCTGCTTTACAGCACAGCAGCATATGCCGCCGACATGACCGAACAGGAGCTTCTGTATCTCGCCGCAGCCTTTGCGGCAGCCGGAGACAACAGCGCCGCACGCGGCATCTGGGAACCTCTGCAAGATGCACACGGACAGGCGGAACAGGGAGAGAGTTTCTGCATCGTCGGCGAGGACACCGAGGAAACCATTCATCTGACCGCGCTGGCATTGCTGCCGGCATCGGTCATCGATCCCGATACCGCATGTGCGATGGTACGCTATTTGCAGAACCACACTTCCTCCGTCGATCTGCACGTGCTGGAGCTGGCGGCATTCGTCACGCATTACCGCCCGACGGCGGCTGAGGAAACCCGTCTGACCTACCAAACGCTGACCGGCGATACCGAGGAGATCACCCTCCGCCGTGGTCAGTCCCACACACTGACGCTGACAAGGTCCGCGTATGAAGCACTGAACATTACCCATGCCGACGAGGGCATTCTCATCCGTGCATCCTACGGAGCGTCCCCGGCAGAAGCGATGATGGAAGAGAAAGACGACATCCTCACATTGAGCAAGTCCATCACACCGTACGATACGGATAACGGCATTTACCGCGTGACGATCACCTACAGCGGTACGACCAATGCCGATTATCTGCACTTTGCGCTGTGTGATACCATCCCCTCCGGTGCGCGGTACTTCATCGGAGATCGGGGCTCAACGTGGTCGAACATGAGCTCCGCGTATCTGTCCAACAACGGCGGACAGCAGATGAAGGGCAGTCTCTCGTTCTGGAACCCGACGCTGTATGACAAGGATAAGCTCGCCGGAACCGAGCAGTACGCCTTCTCAGGTTCCATTTCCTACTTCATCCGTGCGGCAGTCAAAGGAACCTTCACAGCAGAACCCGCACTCGCGCTCGACTATAGCCGCAACACCTATGCACAAACCGAATCCCTGACCGTCGAAATCAAAGACGGCGGATGGATAATCAAGTAACACACCTCCCCATTCTCATGGTCCCGCCGCATCACGGAATCCCCGTGTGCGGCGGGATGTTTTTCCGCTGAAATTCATTGACATTCCACGCAATGTGTGGTATGATAATAATATATTTTTTGAAAAAAGCAAGGAGGACAATGTCATGCAGCAGGATCCACGACGGCGGCAGACCGGACAACCAACTGCCAATCGGCGCACCGCACCGCAGAGAACGGTTCAGTCCCCGCCCACACGTCAGCCCTCCGCACCGCCGCAATCCTCCCGTCAGCCCAAACAGCCACAGCAGAACGCCTACCGTTCCGCCTCACCCTATACCGTTGCCCCGCGCCCCGGCACACAGCGGGTTCCCTATCCGCCCACCGAGCAGCGCCGCCGCCAGATGCTGCGCCGAAAACAGCGCAGAAAACGGATGCTGCTGCTTGCCATTGTCTGCATCCTCTGTCTGCTTCTGCTTGCAGGACTTGTGACTGCCGCAGTGTCTGCAATTCGACAGGCCCTCGCAGGTCGTGATGACACGCTGTCGGACAGCGGCATTCCCGCGGTTTCTGACAACGCCGCCGACACCACCGCCGCACCGATCCCAGCCGAAACCGAACCGCCGCTCCCCGAATACAAGGCACCCAACCGCATCGATGCATCGGCGATCAAGCCCATCTTCCGCAACGATACCGCAGTGCTGACCGATACGATTTCCTGTCCGCACGCAATTCTGATGAACGCCCAAACAGGCGCGGTCATCGCCGGCAAAAACGCGGAGGACGTCATTTATCCCGCATCGATGACCAAGCTGATGACCGTACTGGTCGCCTATGAAATGATTCCCGATCTTGATGCCACTTTCCGCATGACGCAGGACATCATTGATCCGCTGTACATCGACGGGCTGTCGCTGGCAGGCTTTGCCGGCGGCGAGGAGGTCGTCATCCGCGATCTGCTCTACGGCTCGGCCCTGCCCTCCGGCGCAGAAGCATCCTATGCGCTCGCCATTGCAGCCTGCGGCTCAGAGGAGGCGTTTGTACAGAAGATGAACGACCGCGCCGAGCTTCTCGGCATGTACATGACGGAGTTCCGAAACTGCACCGGCGCACATCATCCCGACCATGTCAGCACGCTATACGATATCGGCATCCTGATTGCATTCATGATGCAGAATGAAGAGCTTGCCGAAATTCTCGGCACCTATCAGCATACAACCACGCCGACACCCCAACATCCGGAAGGACTTGTTTTGACCTCAACCGTGTTTTCCCGCATGGAAGGCTCCGAATCCGGAACCTGCACTGTGCTTGGCGGCAAAACCGGCTATACCGTTCAGGGCGGGCAGTGTCTGGCAACCTACGCCGAAAGCCGTACCACAGGAGAAGGCTTCGTCTGCGTCACAGCCGGCGGCGACACCAAATGGCGTCCGGTTTACGACTCCATTTATCTCTATCAGTTCTATACCGCCTCTCTTTTGCCGACAACACCGCCGCCCTCCATCGCTCCGACCGAATAAATGACAAAAAGGAATCATCATGGAATATATTTATCTGTTTGCCGCCAGCATCTGCTTCTCCGTTCAGTTCATCTTCAACAAGCTGTTTGAGTCCCGCTCCGACGGCTCCTATAACGCAGGCATGTGGAGTTCTCTTGCAACCGCGCTGTGTATGCTCGTTTACCTGCTCCCTGCCGGCGGCTTTACCTTTGCAGTTTCTGCATCCGCCATCACCTGCTCTCTGCTGTATACCGTATCCTCTCTGCTCTGCTCCGGCGTGACCATTCTCGCCCTGCACCGCGGCAAGATCGCTGTCGTTACGACTTACATGCTGCTGGGCGGGCTCGTTCTGCCGTTTTTGTGGGGCATCATCGCGTATGGAGAGGCTCTGACCGTAACCAAAGGCATCGGCGTTGTGATTTTGATGCTGTCCATGGCATCCTCGCTGCTGCTCGACATGAAAAACGACAAAAACGCAGCCGCACCGAAGAAATCCGGCGGTTTGCTGTTCCACTTCTACTGCTTCATTCTGTTCATGACCAACGGTATTGTCTCCATCGCAACCACACAGAGCCAGAAAGCCGCAGATGCAGTCTCCTCCGACGATTTTCTGCTGCTGTGTGAGATCGAGATCGCCGCCGCAGCCGCACTGATTCTGCTCATCATCGGCCTGTGGAAAAAGAAGCAGGGCGACCGGCACGGCATTGTATCCGCGTTCTGCGGCATTGCCCGGGACGGCGGTGCCATGACAGCAAAGCTGTTTTTCATTCTGCTCGGCTCCTGTGCGCTGTATGCTGTATGCAACGGTCTTGGCAACATCTTCTCCCTCAACTGCGCACAGACAATGGACGCATCCATCCAGTTCCCGGTCATCAGCGCCGTCGTTATCGTACTCGGTGCAGTGTTCGGCTGGCTGATTTACCATGAAAAAATCGAGCGGCGTGACTGGATCGGTCTGATCCTCGCCGCACTCGGCATTGTATTTTTTGTGATTTGAGGTACTGTTATGCAATATCTGGAAAACGAATTGGACACCCTCGTCTTTGAAAACGCTCTGATCCGCCGCGAGATCACATTCCGGAACGGCAAGCCCGTCTCCTCCGCGCTGACGCGGCTGGAGGGCGGCTACACCTGGCACTCGCCATCAGAAGCACCGGTTCTGCACCTGCCCGGCTTTGACTGGAGCATGGCGGAGACGACATATGAGGACGGCATTGTCACCTTTACGTCAAATTATATCGTCCGCTGGGTTTTCACCGTCGCAGAACACACGCCCGCCATCCGCTCCCAGCTGTTTGCACGTGCGCTTCCCATCGAGGAAACCGGTGTACAGTGCGACATTGAAGATACCAACGGATTCCAATACATGCCGACTGCACGTGAGGAAGACATCACCGACCGCGTCTTCCACACCGGCCGCCATGTCCGTCTTGACAAAGTCCGCTTCTTCGACCGCACCGACCACTTCGATTCTCTCATCCGCGAAGAACGATCGTATCTGTACCGCAGCGAGGAATCCTTTGAAGGCAATCTGTTCTTCTTCACCGACACCGTTGCCGGGGAATCCTGTATGATACAGAAGGAATCGCCCACCTCTGCCGCGCATCTGCACCGTATCGGCGGTGATATGAAGGCCACAGCAGATCTGTTCTCCGTCACCGGTTCCGGCATCGACTACGAAAATCTTCCCGCCGATGGCTTCTGTGCAGGCTATCCCGTCACAATCGCCCTTTGTGCGCAGGAGGACTGTGCCCATACCTGCCGCGCCGTCTACACCGAGGACTGCGGCGGATTTCTCCCGTTCATCATGTCCAACACCTGGGGTGACCGCTCCCGTGACTCGGCCGTATGCGAGGCATTCCTGCTTGAGGAAATCCGCTGTGCGGCAGAGATGGGTGTTGACATTGTCCAGATCGATGACGGCTGGCAGAAGGGACGCTCCGCCAACTCCGCCAGCGTCACAAACGGCGTCTGGAACGGCGGCTTTTACGAAAGTGATCCCGAATTCTGGACACCCGACCCAGAAAAGTTCCCAAACGGCTTCCGTCCGCTGTGTCAGGCCGCTTACGAACACGGCATCGCGCTGGGACTGTGGTTCTCGCCCGATGCACGGGGCGATTATGCAAACTGGAAACGGGATGCTGAGGTGATTCTCAGCTTCTGGCGTGCATACGGCATCCGCCACTTCAAGCTCGACGGCATGAACATCACCTCCAAGACAGGGGAAAAGAACTTCCTGCGCATGTGCTTCCGTCTGATGATGGAAAGCGAAGGCCGCCTTGCCTTCCAGATGGACATCACAAACGATCTGCGTCCCGGCTGGTTTTATGAAAAGGACCTGGGCACCCTGTTTGTCGAGAACCGCTACACCGACTGGGGCAACTACTACCCGCACAATACCCTGCGCAACCTCTGGCAGACCGCCAAATATATTCCCGCACAGAAGCTGCTTTACGAGGTACTGAATCTGCGCCGCAACGCCGACAAGTATCTGACCGCGGACGGTACACCCGATCCGCTGGCACCGGGCGGCTATACCCCCGATTACGTCTTTGCATCGGTCATGGTCTCCAATCCCCTCATCTGGTGCGAAATGCAACATCTGTCCGAGGAGGACCGCGCCGCCCTTGCCGGCATCATCGCCGAATACAAGCTGCGCCGTGACGATTTTATTGAGGTCATTCCGGCGGGTGAGGAACCCGACGGCTTCTCTCTGACCGGCTTCTATATCCGCGGCGGCGAGCACGATTACTACATCGGTCTGCGCGAGCTGTGCGATGGCGATACCGTCCGCATTCCGGTCGAGCGCATTCTGTACACCGACGACGCGGAGCTGCTCTGTGACGGCGATACCGTCCGCTTCTCCGCCAAACGAAAGTATTTCTTTGCAATGCTGCGCAAGACCGCAATCATGAATTGAAAGAACACACGATCATGGAAAAATTGTATTTTTGTCTGATTCCCTATTTTACCGTCTATGACGGTACCGAAGCACCGCAGATTCCGGAATGCTCCAATTTTCTGCCGGTTGATCTGCCGGGCGAGGACGGAACTGTCTATGAGCTGCTGTTCGGTGCACTGAGCGCGAAAAAGGCGCTTCCCCGCGCGATTGCCGATGCTGCCGGGAAAGAGGGCTTTGTTTCCGATGCGACAGTCGTCTTCTGCGCAAAAGCGGAAACCGGCGCACTTGTCACCGTCGGCTGGTACACCCACGCCAATGTCACGCCCACCCCGGAGATCATTCCGATGACAACGGAAACGGGCGAGGAGATCAACCATCCCTTCTTTTTCTGTACACACCGCGAAAATGCCGTGCTTCTGCCGGAGGACGAACGCTTTAAGCCGATGTGGCAGATTCCGCGCAGCAAAAATCCCGCAAAATTCGGCTTCGACCGTGACCCGTTTCTGTCCGCCGATGTTCCATCCGCCGACAGCTTCTGCCGTGCATTCACCGAAAATATGGCGCATTACGAGGCACACGGCGATAACTGGCTGTCCGACACGGAAGATGAACCGACATAACCACACATCATACACAGGAGAACGCCAATGATCAAAGCCATTATTCTTGATCTGGACGGCACCGTCGGCTATACGATGCCCCAGCTTCAGACTGCCATGAACGAAACACTCCGCTCCTTCGGTTATCCCGAACACACAGTGGAGGAGCTGTACCAGTGGGTCAATCTGCACGCGCGCGAGTGGATTGAAGGCTGTCTGCCCGACGGCTGCACTGAGGATCAGATTCTCGCAGCACAGAAGAAATACAACGAAGTCTACGGAAAATACTATCTTGACACCGAGTATTATCCCGGTGTTGAGGCACTGCTTCACAAATGGATCGGCGAGGGCTATCCCGTCTGCATGATGTCCAACAAGACGCATAACCATGTCGTCGGTCTGGCAAAGAAGCTCTCGCGTCTGCCTGCCATCCCGGACGATCCCGCTGACATGACGGAATTCGGGCGCGTCGGCATTTTCACGCTGGCATGGGGGGTTTCCGACCGTTTCCCGCCGAAGCCCAATCCTGCCTCCTCCCTGGCGATTGCTGAGATTCTGGGACTGGAGCCGTCAGAGATAGCGTTCATCGGCGATTCCGAGGTCGATGTCAACACCGCGCGCAATGCCGGTATGGTCGGCATCAGCGTCACATGGGGCTACCGTCCGCGCGCCTTCCATGAGGCCATGGGCGTTAAGAACCTCGCAGACACACCAGGGGAACTGGACGCACTGATTCATTCCCCCGACATCCGCTGAGGTATCCCGGACTGCTGTACTTACGTGCCTCCGCTCCTGAAATATCAGCCGGCTGAATGATCCGCCGGCTGATATTTCAGCCAAACAAATCAAAGGAGCCGCGGCGGCATCCTCCCGCAGGATGCCGGCCAAAGCTCCTGTTTGTATTGTCGCAGCGACAGCAAAACCACACCGTCCTCCCGATTTTGATCTTCAAACGCCGATGTTTATTCATTTTCGCAAGTTTTTTTATGAATAAACGGAAAATTTTGCAGGATTCCTATTGCAAAATTTCATTTTTTGGTGTATGATATTAGATATCACTTCATCCCAAAGGAAATGCAACACCATGAAAGTAAACAAGAGCAACCCGACCCTTGAATTTGACACAACAACCAACCTTCTGGAGCAGCACGCGTACCGTTACAGTTTACAGGACCGCGCAACGCCGAATCTGTACCGCCATCTGTTCGACTACGATTCCATTCCGAAGGTCGCATTCAACCATAGAAACGTTCCGATGCATATGCCGTCGGATATCTGGATCACCGATACCACCTTCCGTGACGGTCAGCAGTCCACCTCCCCGTTCACTGTCGATCAGATTGTCCACCTGTACAAGCTGCTTGCCAAGCTCGGAGGACCGAAGGGCATCATCCGCCAGAGTGAATTCTTCGTCTATACCGAAAAGGACCGCGCCGCTGTCAAGGCGTGCATGGAGCTCGGTCTGCCATTCCCGGAGATCACCACGTGGATCCGCGCAAACGATAAGGACTTTCAGCTCGTCAAGGACCTGGGTATCCGCGAAACGGGTATCCTGTTCTCCTGCTCCGACTACCACATCTACAAGAAAATGGGTCTGACCCGTGCGCAGGCGATGGAAAAATACCTCGGCATCGCACGTCAGGTCATGGAATACGGCATCTCTCCGCGCTGTCACTTTGAGGACATCACCCGCGCCGACTTCTACGGCTTTGTCGTTCCGCTGGCGGATGCACTGACACAGCTCAGCCATGAAACCGGCATTCCGGTCAAAATCCGTGCCTGCGATACGATGGGCTACGGCGTCACCTATCCCGGTGTCGCACTGCCCCGCTCGGTACAGGGCATCATCTACGGTCTGATGCATTATGCCGGCGTTCCGTCCGGACTGCTCGAATGGCACGGTCACAACGACTTCTATAAGGTTGTCACCAACGCCGCCACCGCATGGCTCTACGGCTGCTCCTCCGTCAACTGCTCGATGCTCGGCATCGGCGAGCGTACCGGTAACTGCCCGCTGGAAGCCATGGTTATCGAATACTGTTCTCTGCGCGGTACGACCGACGGCATGGACCTGTCCGCCATCACCGAAATCGCCGAATATTTTGAACACAACATCGGTTACGATATCCCGCCGAGAACCCCGTTTGTCGGACGTAATTTCAATGTCACACGCGCCGGTATCCATGCGGACGGTCTGCTCAAGGACGAGGAAATCTACAACATTTTCAACACCGAAAAGCTCCTTGGCAGACCTGCAACGGTTGCGGTCGACTCACACTCCGGTCTTGCCGGCATTGCGCACTGGCTCAATGGCTACTTCCGCCTGAAGGGTGAGGAGGCCATTGACAAGCGCGCTCCGATCATCGCAAAGATGAAGGAAAAGGTCGATGAGGAATATGCTGCCGGCAGAACAACGGTCATGGGTGACGGCGAGCTTGAACATCTCCTCTCCGTCGTCGACTTCGACGAATATGAGCGTCTGTCCCATATCCATGCGCACGTCCAGCTGTAATCGGTGGCGCTCATGAGAAATCTGTTTCAGCCCGATGATTATCAGAAGGATATTTATTGCTACAACGCTGAATACCTGCGTGCGCGCGGCATCCGTTTTCTGATGTGCGACATCGACAACACGCTTGTCACCTATGATGATCCCGAACCGACAGAACGTCTGCGCACATGGTTTGCAGAGCTGACAGAAGCCGGCATCGAGGTCGGTTTTATTTCCAACAACACCGCAGAACGTGTGGAACTGTTCAACCGCTCCCTCGGTTACATCGCCTACCCCGATGCGCACAAGCCGCTGACCGGTACGATGAAGCACTTCCTGTCGGAAACCGCCTACAAAAAAGAAGAAATCGCACACGTCGGTGACCAGATTTTCACGGATGTCTGCATGGCGCACGCCTGTGATCTCACTGCCCTGCTGCTGCCGCCGATCAAGGACAAGAAGACGTTCTTCTTCCGCTTTAAGCGCCTTCTGGAAAAGCCGCTGCTGGCGTATTATCTGAAAAAAAACAAAACATAACAAACGAACGGGATGTCGTCCGATCACGGATACATCCCGTTTGTTTTGCATTTTGCAAGAACTGTTATTCTTTTTTGAGCAATTTTCAGTGAAAGCATTTCCGTTCTGTTTTCTGCGTTTTACGCAAAGAAGCTTAAGAATTTTTGTTCTCTTGCTTTGTTCTACGAAACCAGCTTTTTGATCAGAACAGGAGGCGTTTCCGAAAGCAGCATCCTCGCCGACACGGAACTTCCAAGGTACTCCTCGACATGCTCCGTTCGCAGAATCACCGGCATCCGATCATGAATCGGCCGCATAGAGTCGTTCGCCTCACGTGTCAGAACGACGAATTCCCATCCGTCCGGGCTGGTCGGCGACGGACGGTACATTCCGGCCAGATACAGAATGCCCGTCCCCGGCAGATTGAATCGGTATTTCCGCGCAGGATCCGCCCGTCTGCCGACATGCGCCCACTCAAAAAAGCCCGCCGTCGGTATCACGCACCGTCTCTGCCGCAGATGCACAGCAAACAATGGTTTCTCCGCGGCACTTTCCGCGCGCGCATTGATCAGAAGCCGATGTTTCCCGCCGATCTCGGCATCAAATCCCCAGCGAAACATGAAAGCGTCCGTTTCCCCGTTCATCCCTGACGCAAGCACCGCCGCGCGCTCCGATGGAAACACCTCCCGTCCACTGACCGCCGCAATCGGCGCTTCCCCGTGCATCAGATGCGGCTCCGCTGACGGCTGTGCATTCTGCTCGGCACGCGCAAGCATCCGGAACAACTCTCGCTCATCTGTTTCTATTTCAGTTGTATAACGACCGCACATACCGACACCTCTGTCCCTCTCATTTTCCTGTATTTTATTATACCACAGTCCAATCAAAAATACAAGTGTTTTCTGTTATCTTTTTTCAATCCCGCTATTTTCTTTGTTTTTGTTCGCACCAATCCCGTTCTCGTCGCTATTTTCTTCCGTTTTAGACAATTTGTTCTGTACATAGAAAGAATTTCTGTTCGTTAATTTTGTGAAACCTATTGCATAACTTTTGTTCTTGTGTTATACTGATACAGGAACAGAACATTATTTCGGAGGTTTTGCCATGAATCCGGTAATTCTTCATGTAGACATGAACAACTTTTTCGCTTCCGTATCCTGCCGCTCGCATCCGGAGCTTCAAAACAAACCGGTCGCCATCTGCGGCGATATCGAAAAACGCCACGGTATCGTCCTCGCCAAAAACAACATCGCCAAAGCGCGCGGCGTCAAAACCGGCGCAACCGTCGGTGAGGCATCTTTTTTCTGTCCGGATCTGTGTATGCTTCCGCCGGACAACACGCTGTACCTTGAAGTTTCCGGGCAGGCTCGGCGGATTTATTACGACTATACCAGTCAGGTCGAATCCTTTGGCATCGACGAATGCTGGCTGGATGTCACAGGCAGTCAGCGGCTGTTCGGCGACGGCGTAACCATCGCTGACGAAATCCGCCGCCGCATCCGCGAGGAGCTTGGCGTTACAGCATCGGTCGGCGTGTCCTTCAACAAAGTATTTGCCAAGATGGGTTCCGACTACAAAAAACCGGATGCCACCACACTGATTACAGAGGAAAACTTCAGAGAACTTTTGTGGCCGCTTCCTGTCTCCGACATGCTGTTTGTCGGACGCGCCACCTACAGGAAACTGCATTTGTGGGGCATTGAAACGATCGGCGACCTGGCGCGTGCCGATTTTTCCGCAATCACCGGACTGCTCGGAAAATGCGGCGCGGGTCTGTGGCAGTTTGCAAACGGACTGGATCGGACGCCGGTCTGCGAAGGCGATCACATGCCGATCATCAAAAGCGTCGGCAACTCCACAACGGCGCCTCGCGACCTTGTCACAGAGGAGGATGTCTATATCACGATGCGTGTGCTGTCCGAAAGCGTCGCCGCACGTCTGCGTGCCGACCGTCTCTGCTGCCGCACGGTTCAGATCGAGCTGCGGGATACCCGCCTGTCAGTCATCAGCCGTCAGCAGCAGGTCTATTATCCGACCAATCTGTCCGACGAAATCCTTTCCGCCGCATTTTCACTGTTCCGTCAGACGCGCATCGGTGATCTGCGCGAAAAACCGCTCCGTTCGGTTGCCGTCCGCGCAACGGCACTGTCCTCCGAGGACGACGGCGCACAGCTCTCGCTGGATTTTGATATGTGCCGCCATACGCGCATGGAGGCAATCGAGCGGACAGTAGACATTCTGCGCGGGCGCTTCGGTGATCGTATCATCCGTCGTGCACACCTGTTTACCGACCCGCTTTTGTCAGGATTTGCACCAAAAACCGAAAATCTGATTCATCCCGAACCATTTATGAAGGGTTCGTGAATCATTGACAACAAATTGTTTCTAATTTGTGAATATTTGGTATATTTTGTCGGTTGCTTTTTCGGGCGAAATTGTGTATAATATTAAATGATATTTCGGTCAGGTCATCTGATCGGAAACAAGTACCTGACAAAGTAAGAGAGTTCCGTCACAAGGCTCGTGGATTGGTTTCAGTCTCATGTTATTTGTTTTCGTTTCCCTTTTAGTTTGGTCGGGTATTTTCCATTTTTATTATATTACTATAAGGAGTGTCACACAAAATGAAAAAGCTGTTATCCATCTTCTGTGCAGCTGTTCTGCTGGTCACGCTGGTTCTCACCTGTGTTTCCTGCGGCAGCTCCGTCAGTGCAGACTTCAAGGTTGGCGTTATCCTGATCGGTGACGAAAACGAAGGCTACACCTACGCTCACATCAGCGGTATCCAGACTGCCGCAAAGGAACTCGGCATGTCCGAGAGCCAGATCATCTGGAAGTACACCATTCCCGAAGATGAAAAGTGCTACGACGCTGCAATCGACTTAGTCGAACAGGGCTGCTCTGTTATCTTCTCCAACTCCTACGGCCACCAGTCCCACATGAAGCAGGCTGCGCAGGAATGCCCCGATGTCACCTTCGTCTCCATGACCGGTGACCAGGCTGCTACCTCCGGTCTGTCCAACTACAAGAACGCATTTACCGGCGTTTACCAGTCCCGCTACGTTGCAGGTGTCGTTGCCGGCATGAAGCTCGCTGAGCTCGTTGCAGACGGCAAGCTGACCGATGCAAACTACGACGGCGAAAACATCAAGCTCGGCTACGTCGGCGCATACCCCTATGCAGAAGTCGTTTCCGGCTACACCGCATACTACCTGGGCGTCAAGTCCGTTGTTGAAAACGTTACCATGCAGGTAACCTACACCAACTCCTGGTTCGACATCACCGCTGAAGGCACCGTCGCAGAAGCGCTCGCAGCTGACGGCTGTGTCATCATTTCCCAGCACGCAGACTCCACCGGTGCTCCCGCTGCTGTTCAGGCACTGCAGGACAAGGGTCAGGTCGTCTACTGTGTCGGCTACAACGTTGACATGCTCTCCGTTGCTCCCAACGCTGCCCTGACCTCCCCCACCAACAACTGGGCTGTTTACTATAAGTACGCAATCGAAGCTGCTTCCAAGGGCGAAGATATCCTCGTCAACTGGTCCCAGGGCTACGAAGCTGACGCTGTCGGCATCACCGCGCTCGGTTCCGCATGTGCAGCAGGCACACAGGAAAAGGTTGATGAAGTTGTCAAGGGTCTCAAGGACGGTTCCATCAAGGTCTTCGACACCTCCAAGTTCACCGTTGGCGGTGCAACCCTCACCGAATATCTCGCAGACGTTGACGGCGACTTCGCTCCCGATACCAATGCAATCTGGGACGGCTATTTCCACGAATCCGAAATGCGTTCCGCTCCTTACTTCGATATCCGCATCGACGGTATCGTTGAAAACAACAACAACTGATTAATCCGATTTTTACGAGAGGAAAGCCGTTTTCGGACGGCTTTCCTGTTCGTGTTTCTCTGGGGGACAGCAGTATTCCCACAACAGGTGTACTGCTTACCTGGGTGCCTGACGGAGTAACCTCTCTCAGACATCGCGGTAAGCAGCATGTCTGCATTTGACTCCATCTACAGAAAGGAAGAAGATCTTGTCAAACGAAAACAAAAGCGCGATCCGGATGGCGGGCGTTACCAAAACGTTCGGTTCCGTCATCGCCAACCAGAATATCAACCTCGATATCCGTTACGGCGAAGTTCTGTCCCTGCTCGGTGAAAACGGCTCCGGCAAAACCACGCTGATGAATATGCTGTCCGGTATTTACTTCCCTGATGCTGGTCAGATTTATGTCAATGACGAGCCTGTTACGATCCGCTCCCCAAAGGATGCGTATGATCTGAAAATCGGTATGATTCACCAGCACTTCAAGCTGGTCGATGTCTTCACTGCCGCTGAAAACATTGTTCTCGGTCTGCATGAGGGCGGCCGCTACGACAAAAAGGAAGTCGCCCGCCGCGTTCGTGAAATCTGTGCCAAGTACGGCTTCGACATCGATCCCGAGCAGAAGGTCTATTCCATGACCGTTTCCCAGAAGCAGACGCTGGAAATCGTCAAGGTGCTCTACCGCGGTGCGGACATCCTCATTCTCGACGAACCGACCGCTGTTCTGACCTTGCAGGAAATCGATAAGCTGTTCTCCGTCATCCGCAACATGCGCGAGGACGGCAAGGCCGTTGTTATCATCACACATAAGCTCAATGAAGTGCTTGCCGTTTCCGACCGCGTTGCCATCCTGCGTCACGGCGAATACATTGCAACCGTCGACACAAAGGACGCAACCGAGTCCTCCCTGACCGAAATGATGGTCGGCAAGAAGGTCGAGCTGGACATTGCGCGTGATGATATTCCCGAAAAGGAGCTGCGGCTGTCCGTCCGTGACCTGACCGTCATCAATCCCGACGGCATCACCGTCCTTGATAAGATCAGCTTTGATGCATATTCCGGTGAAATTCTTGGCATCGCAGGCATTTCCGGATGCGGACAGAAGGAACTTCTGGAATCCATTGCCGGTCTGCAAAGAACCGAGGAAGGTGCATCGATCCTCTTCTCCGATCCCGAATCCAGAGAGGACAGGCAGCTCATCGGCGCCACCCCGAAGAAGATCCGCGAGCTCGGCGTTCATCTGTCGTTCGTTCCCGAGGACCGTCTGGGCATGGGTCTGGTCGGCTCGATGGGCATGACGGAAAACATGATGCTCAAGAACTACTCCGACGGCAAGTCGCTGTTCCTTGACCGCAAGCAGCCGCGTGAGCTGGCGGAACGCATTCTCCGCGAGCTTGAGGTCGTCACACCCGGTGTCAATACGCCCGTCAGACGTCTCTCCGGCGGTAACGTCCAGAAGGTTCTGGTCGGACGCGAAATCGCTGCGGCCCCGACCGTACTGATGACGGCATATGCGGTCCGCGGACTCGATATCAACACCTCCTACACCATTTATAACCTCCTCAACGAGCAGAAAAAGAACGGTGTTGCCGTGATTTATGTCGGCGAGGACTTGGACGTTCTGCTGCAGCTGTGTGACCGCATTATGGTTCTCTGCGGCGGCAAGATCACCGGCATTGTCGACGGTCGTACCGCCACCAAGGAACAGGTCGGCGCACTGATGGTCAAACACGTTGATTGACGGACGAAAGGAAGGTTTCAAAACAATGGCACATCACCCTCAGAATCATATCCGGGAACCGTTTGTCCGTATTGTCAAGCGAGACGCGGTTTCTCCGCAGAAGGCATGGGGCATCCGTATCATCGGTCTGCTCTGCGCTCTCATTGTCTGCGCAGTTCTGATTTTCTCTTTAACCAGGCTCAATCCGATTTCTGTCTATACCTCCATGTTCCGCGGCGCATTCGGTACCGTCCGCCGCAGCTGGCAGACCATCCGTGACGCGATGATGCTGCTGTGCGTCTCCCTCGGTCTTGCACCGGCATTCATGATGCGCTTTTGGAACATCGGTGCGGAGGGTCAGATCCTTGTCGGCGGTGTTGCGACCGCAGGCTGCATGATCTACCTCGGCGATAAACTCCCCACCGTTCTTCTGTTCATTGTCATGTTTGCCGCCAGTCTTCTGGCCGGTGCGCTCTGGGGCTTCATCCCGTCGCTGTTCAAGGCAAAGTTCGGCACCAACGAAACGCTGTTCACATTGATGATGAACTACATCGCCATCCAGCTGACCTCGTACTGTGTTGCACTCTGGGAAAAACCGTTCGGCTCCAACTCGGTCGGTATCATCAATGACCGTACCAACGCCGGCTGGTTCCAGCCGCTGTTCGGTCAGCAGTACGGATGGAACGTTGTCATCGTTCTGCTCATCACCTTCGGTATGTATTTCTATCTGCGCCACTCCAAGCACGGTTATGAAATCCAGGTCGTCGGTGAATCCGAAAATACCGCACGCTATGCCGGCATCAATGTCAAGCGCGTCATCATGCGCACGATGATTATCTCCGGCGGTATCTGCGGTCTGTCCGGCTTCATCGCCGTTGCCGGTGCCGGTCATACCATTTCCGTTTCCACAGCAGGCGGACGCGGCTTCACCGCAATCATCGTCGCGTGGCTGTCCAAGTTCAACCCGTTCGTCATGATTATCTTCTCATTCCTGCTGGCATTCCTCGATAAGGGCGCAGCGGAAATCGCATCGAAGTTCAATCTGAACGACCACGTCTCCGATATTCTCGAAGGCATCATCCTGTTCTTCGTTCTTGGCTCCGAATTCTTCATCACATATAAGCTCATCTTCCGCAAATCCCAAACACATGCTGCTGAAAAGGAGGAAAATTGAATATGACATCGTTGATTTCCCTTCTGCAAGCAGCCATCTGCTTCGGCACCGTCATTATGTTCGGTTCCCTCGGCGAAATTCTGACCGAAAAGTCCGGTAACCTGAACCTCGGTGTCCCCGGCATCATGTATCTCGGTGCCATCGCATCCCTCACCGGCGCATTCTTTTATGAACGCGCGGTGGAGGTTCCCAATCCGATTGTCTGTATCATCATCGCACTGATCTGTGCGTTCCTCGCATCGGCCTTGGGCGGTCTGATCTATTCGTTTTTGACCATCACCCTGCGCGCTAACCAGAACGTCACCGGTCTTGCGCTGACCATCTTCGGTTCCGGTATCGGCAACTTCTTCGGCGGCTCACTGAACAAGCTGGCAGGCGGTGTCGGTCAGATCTCCGTTTCCGCAACCAGTGCGGCATACCGTACCAGCGTTCCCTTCCTCTCCTCGCTCGGCACCGTCGGCGACCTGCTGTTCTCCTATGGCTTCCTTGCATACTTTGCAATCATTTTAGCCATCATCATGCAGTGGTATCTTAACCGTACCCGTTCCGGTCTGAATCTCCGCGCCGTCGGTGAAAACCCCGGTACTGCCGATGCCGCCGGTATCAACGTCACCAAGTACAAGTACCTCTCCACCTGCATTGGTGCAGGCATTGTCGGTCTTGGCGGTCTTTACTATGTCATGGACTACACCAAGGGTACCTGGGCAAATGACGGTACGATCGAAGGGCTTGGCTGGCTCGCGGTTGCACTTGTCATCTTCACAACGTGGAAGCCCGTCAACACGATCTGGGGTGCATACCTGTTCGGCGTTCTCTACTGGATGAACTATTATCTGCCGGGTCTGACCCGTTACTCGCAGGAGCTGTTCAAGATGCTCCCGTATCTGATCACGATCATCGTTCTGATCTTCACCAGCCTCCGCAAGAAGAAGGAAAATCAGCCTCCGGCAAACCTGGGACTGGCATACTTCCGCGAAGAACGGTAACTTCCCCATTGATTTTCATAACTGCAAACTGCTGTGGGTTCGCCCGCAGCAGTTTTTTGTGTCTTTGGTGCAAAATCGGTTGCATTTGGAAATAAAATGTGATATAATCATAAAAAACACACGTGTCGCGTGTGCACATTCATACGCCAAACAATGATTTCTCAAAAGCCAGAAAGGAAGGCTTTCTCGAAGGAAAGCCGCGGTACCGCTTATGCTGAGAAAAACGCCCGCAGAATCCGTCAACCCTTATATCGGAACCGTCGGTCATCTCCTGACCGCAACCCGTCCGACCGCCATGCTTCCGCACGGCACCGCACAAATTCACCCGCACATCAGTCCCAACGCCAATGACTACTACTTTTCGGAGCAGATCACCGCATTTCCGCTCGGTGCAGCCGTACTTCAGTTTGCCGCAGCGGATGCCGTCGTGTTCTCTGACGGAACATCGCACTTTGACATGAGTACGGTACAATCCCACCCATATTCCTACCGCGTCTTCCTTGAGGACAGCGGCATTGACGTCTGCGGCGTTCCTGCCATGCATTCGTATCTCTACCGTGCTTCGGGCGCCAAAAAGCTCCTACTCCGTATTCCGAATGCAGAAGCGATAGAGGTTCGCGGGGATGCGCTGTACTTTGCCCGCACCGTTTCCTCCCCCAAAAGCACACACCAACGCCGCGCCTACACGGTTCTCCGTCTCACTCCGGCTTGTCCTCTCCCTCTCCATACCGACATGCAGGACGACTGCCTGATTCTCGACGGCATCAGCGATCCGTGTACCGTTTCCGCATCGGTGTCCTATATCTCATTTGAAAAAGCAGAGGAAATCTTCGCGCGTGAACTGGCAGGAAAAGACGCCGAAACACTCGAAGCAGAAGCGAAAGCCGTCTGGGAGGACCTGCTCGGCCGCGTCAAAGTTGAGGGCGGCCCCGACGATTTCCGCACGGCGTACTATACCGCGCTGTACCGTTCCTTCATCCGCATGAATCAATTCGGCGAATACGGACAGTATTACTCCGGCTATGACGGAGAGATCCACGACGGCGACGATTTCTACTGCAACGATCAGCTCTGGGACAGCTTCCGATCCATGCATCCGCTTCAGCTGCTTCTGGAGCCGGACAACCATAAAAAGATGCTGGAAAGCTATCTTGCGATGTACCGCCAATCCGGCGCCATGCCGTCTTTCCCCGGAATGGACGGCGACAGTCCCTGCATGATCGGCTTCCATGCAGCATCACTCTTTGCCGACGCACTGGCAAAGGGCATTGATGTGGATTATGAAACCGCATTTGAAGGACTGTACCGCAGCGCAACACAGACAACCATGCTGCCGTGGGTTGCGGACAAGCCTGCAAACGAGCTGGACCGGTGCTACTACGAAAAGGGCTTTTTCCCTGCGCTTGAGATCGGGGAGGAAGAATGGGTGTCCGACGTACACGATTTTGAGCGCAGACAGTGTCTTGCTGTCACACTGGAACACGCCTACGACGATTGGTGCATCGCGCAGCTTGCAAACCACTTGGGCAAAGAGGATATCTATGAACAGTTCTCCCGCCGTGCGCAGAATTACCGCAATATTTACAATACCGAAATCGGTTTCATGGCACCGAAAAATGCCGCCGGTGACTGGATCGCCGGTTATGACCCGATGTGCGGCGGCGGACAGGGCGGACGTGCCTATTTTGCAGAATGCAATGCGTATACATTCAATTTCTCCGTCTGGCACGATATCGACGGTCTGGCAGAGCTGATGGGCGGCAAAGACGGCATGTGCGCAAGGCTCGATGCGCTTTTCACCACGCCGAATCCCGGAAAATACGGCTTTCTCTCGCAGTTCCCCGACTCGACAGGGCTTATGGGCATGTTCTGCATGGGCAATGAACCGAGCTTCCACATTCCGTTTCTGTATAATTTCGCCGGACGTCCGTGGATGACCCAGCGCCGTCTGCGCACGATCATTGAACTGTGGTTTACCAACTCGCCGCTCGGCATCTGCGGTGACGAGGACGGCGGTGCCATGTCGTCGTGGCTCGCATTTGCAGCCCTCGGTCTGTACCCGGTCTGCCCCGGCAAGGCAGAATATGCACTCACCACGCCGATGTTTGACCGCATCACGCTGACACTTGGCGAAAACACGTTCACCGTCATCGCAGACGGTGCCGGGAATGGTCTGCGCTATATTCAGTCAGCAGCGCTCAACGGCAAGCCGTTTGGCCGTCCGTTCTTAACACATCATGAGCTGACTTCCGGCGGTACACTGGTTCTGACCCTCGGCGACCGTCCCAACCGTGACTGGGGCATTCCCGGTCAGGCATAATATAAATAGAAACACAAGGGCTGCCGCAAGTGATGGCTTGCAGCAGCCCTTATTTGTTTACCGTTCCGCGAAGTACCGTGCCGCCTGCAATCCTGCAATGGAACCGGCGCGCGGGTCTTCCATCCCTTCAAATTCAATCGAAACATATCCGTCAAAGCCGGATGCCTTAATCGACGCAATGATATCGCCGATGTCCAGATCCCCCTGCGCCAGAATTGAGCCGCGCAGCATGGAGTAACCGGAGACGGTGGAGAACCAGCTGCCGCTGTCACAACGGAACAGCCCGCCGACACCCGGCAGTGCGGTCGTCTTGCGGATATAGAAATCCTTGAGATGAATCATATCGGCATATGGCAGACACTTTTTGACCGCGGCTTCACAGCGTTCATCCATGCAGGCAAAGTTGCCGGTGTCCACAACCATCCGGAAATTCGGACGGTCGACAGCCTCGATCAGACGAATAACACGGTCACTGCCGTTGACAAAAAATCCATGATTTTCGACAAGCGTTGTAATACCGTACTGTGCCGCATAATCACAAAGCTCGCGGCAGGTTTCGACCATCTGCGGGAATTCGCGTTCAAAATCACACTGGGTATTGCTCTCCAGCGGGCGGCGGAAGGAGGATACATCGTGACGCATCTGCTTCAGTCCCAGCTTTGCCGCAGCATCGATGTGCAGCTTCAGCCGCGCAATCTCCGCACGACAGGCATCCGCATCCGTCTTCAGCAGATCGCCGAGTACGGCATAATTGGATAAGGGAAGCGACAGCTCCTCCGATTTTGTGCGGATGGCCGCAATCAGTTCTTCATCAAATACACCCGTCTGATCATCGACCAGCGTAAAGCCAAACGGAACCAGCTCAATGTGTTCCGCGCCGTGTTCCTTTGCAAACGCCATAACGTCCAGTATCGTCATATCGCCGCTCTGCATCAAATTATCCATACTATAACTGGAAAGTCCGATTTTCATGTATTTTTGCTCCTGTATTTTTGTATTTTTGACCGGATTTCGGGAAACCCCGCCGATGACACCAGTCACACAATAGGATTTCCCGAAAAATGGTGATGTATGATTCTGTATGTGATTCCGTCGGAATCAGAATTTTCCGCCGCCGCCGCCATGTGAGCGACCGGAGGACGATCTGTGCGTGCTGGAACCGCCGGAGCTTTCCTGCTTCACGGTACGGCTGACATTGCGGTATAAAAACAGTTCATGGGAATCCGTGATTTTCATGCTGTCGCGCTTCAGATAATTCGCGGCGTTCTGCTGACGCACCGTTTTCAGCTGCGCCTTCATAGAGCTGACAATGATCAGCGATGCAATCAGACCGACAACGGCAGAGATCCCGAGCGCGGTGCCGGGATCAAACGGTTCCGAACCGATATCGAAGGGCGTTCCGTTTTTCGCAAGCGTAATATATTCATCACAGCCCTGCACAAAAATTTCAAACGCATCCGCATAAAAGCCGTTTCCAAGGTCCGGCAAAAACCGATCGCTCAGGCAGTCAATGCCCCAATCGGTAAATGCCGTAATACCGTAACCGCTTGTGGAAATCCACCAATCGCGGTCCTCCATGCTGACCAGCAGCAGCACACCGTCATAAGAGGATCCGAATCCGTAACCGTTATAGTCAAAAAA
>SVRM01000133.1 GCA_015064785.1 Oscillospiraceae bacterium | reverse complement strand
ATTGTTTTATCTATTAACCTAAGACCTAAAAAATGCTTGGGATGGAAATCTCCTTTTGAAGCATTTTTTGGTGTTGCACTTGCTTGACAATCTGCCGTGGCACGCCATAGGCGTGACGGAGGGAGTTTTTGACACATTGATCTAAATGCAACAACCCCGTTTTTTTACAGCTTGATGGCGCCCATCAGACGGTTGGAAATGATGCGATAATTGTTCCAGTCCAAGTGCAGGTGGCACGAATTGGTCAGAATTGCAATCGAAATATCATAGGTCGGATCGACCGTCAGCATACAGCCGGAATATCCGGTGTGTCCGCACGCCTCGGGCGAGCAGTAATCGGAGAAGAATCCGTAGCGGTCACGCGCACCCTTCATCCACATCGCAGGAGTGCGGACAAACTTGCCTTCCGTACATTCGCGGAACAGATAATGCGCCTGCCATGGCGTGAAGACCGGATTCTCCCGACCGTGGTATGCATCCTGAAGCATCATTCCGAACTTCAGCAGATCAGCTGAGGTCGTGTACAAGCCGGAGTCACCGGTCGGACGGCGATGCCAGTCGGTTTCATAGGTGTCGGTTTCGCGGCTGTACGGCAGTATTGTATCCTGCGCGGAAACTCTGCGCATATCAAAGGTCGTATCCTTCATACCGAGCGGTTCAAACAGCATCTTCTGTGCATAGGTTTCGTAATCCATGCCCGAAACGCGTTCGATGATTGCCATAATCAGCGTATAGCCCAGCGTAAAATAACGGCTTTCCGTGCCGGGCGCATACTCTCGCACAGCATTTTTACAGATGGCCGCAACATATTCGTCGGTTGTCACGCCGATGGAAGGCCGCGGTACATTGTCAATGAAGCTGGAATATCCGGTGCTGTGGCAAAGCAGCTGCAAAACGGTATTGTCATCATACGGATACTCCGGAAGGAATTTCCGGACATTGTCGTTGACGGATATCACACCGGTCTCCATCAGCTTTGCAAACAGTGACCCGGTGATAATTTTTGTCACAGAACCGATGTTGTGACGGATGGCCGCATGATATCCTTCATACATCGGATCATCCTGCCGTGCGGCACAACCGGCATACTGAAGCTCGCCGCGATGGGCAATGGCGACAGATATGCACGGCGTCAGCTCCCGCTCAACGAGCGACTGCAAATAGTTCCTGATTTGTTCGTTTTCATAAATCATAATATAATCCCTTCTCATAGCCAAACGGTACATTACCAATATTATACGGGGAAATTTCATTCTCGTCAAGTTTTTTTGCAAAAAAAGATTGCAAAACGCAAAAAACATGATATAATATGGTTAGAAGTTTTCAGCACTGCGCTGTTCTGTGAGGTAAAATATGATAAAACAACGAAACTATCACGAATTACATAAAGATTTTCTTCAGCCGTCCAACCGGTATCGCCCGATTCCCTTTGTCCGTGTCGACGGCGATCTGTCCGATGAAGAACGCCTGACCGATATTCTCTTTGACCTGAAGCGTGCCGGTTATGGCGGGATTGCACCGGTTCCGGTTGCTGATCCTCGAAAAACCGCGACACCGACCACGCCCACCCCGGGTTCGGAGGAATATTGGCGAGCATACGAAACGCTTCTGGAAAAAGCGCGGAATATCGATATGCAGGTAGTCTATTACGATGATGTCGATAACCCCTCCGGCAAATACGGCGGTCAGGTACTGGAAAAATACCCCGACGCTTGCTCCTATATTCTGACCCTGCGCGAATACGAATGTACCGAAGGTGAGGTCACCCGCAGAACGCTTGATACCAACGGCATCACCATGTCGCTTGTTGCATATGAGCTGGACAGCGGAGAGATCATCGATCTGCGTGATGAGGTCATGGGAGACACACTCATCTGGGACACACCCGACGGAAACTGGAACATTCTCCAGTTCATATGCCGTCCGAATACCGAATCAAAATTCGTCAATTTCCTCGACTACAAAGCTTCGATGCGCTTTGTTGAAACCAGTTATAAAGCATTTACCGACCGTTTTGCGTCATATCTCGGTTCTGTCGTTCATATGACCGTTTACGATGACTTGCAGTATGTGGCGCAGAACCGCCGCATGTGGACGCCCGATTTCAATGAATTCTTTGAGCGTGAATACGGCTTTGATCCGGCACCGCTGTACCCGGCACTCTACTACGATGTCGGTCCGAAGACGGAGTATTATACCGCATGTCTGATGCGCTGCCGTGCAAAAATGTTTTCCGAGGGCTTTTTCCGTGCTGTTTCCGATTTCACATCGAAATTCGATCTGATATGTACCGGCAGCATTTCCGAATCCAAGACCGCCGCCTGCTCCAATCTGACCGGTGATGCAATGCTGGCACATAAATATGCCGGTGCACCCGGTACCGACATGCACCACTCCTATATGTACGGCTTCAATGGTCTGAAGCTGACTGCTTCCGCCGCATACAACTACGAAAAGGAATACGTTGCCTGCGAGCTGTACAACCGATATGCCGAGCTGAACCCGACCATTCTGTACAAGGAAGCCATGAACTGCTTTGTCCGCGGCGCCAATGTCCTGATGCCCAATGTCATGCAGTGGTCGTCGGACACAACGCATAACCATGACATTTCCCTGCGGAATCCCGACATGCGCGATATTTATCCCAAGTTTACCGATTTTATCGCACGCTGTCAGGCTATGCTTCAAGGCGGTTCCCATGTCTGTGATATCGCCATGCTGTATCCGATCGAATCCCTGCACTCCAAAGTCTTCTTCTATGAACAGAAGGAGCGCCGCTTTGAATTTGCACCGGTCCTGCAATTTGCCGACTACATCAGCAACATCAACTCCGTTCTCAATTACTGCGGACGCGATGTGACCGTTCTTCACCCTGAGGTACTTGCGGAAAAGGGACGATGTGAGGACGGGGTTCTGTACATTGACAATGCCCTTAACCCTGAAAAATTCCGCATTCTGATCCTGCCTGCCATGACTATGACCAGCATCGTTACCCTGCGCATGGTACGCGATTTTTATGAATGCGGCGGCAAAATTCTCGCAACCTCCTGCGTCCCATTCAAAATTATAGAGGATGACCCGGCACTGCAAAGTGAAGCCGCAGAGATTGTCGCTTATCTTTTCAATGTCCGTGACAATGTTCTGGATTATGGATCCGACTACCGCGTCAAGAGAAATGATCGCGGCGGCATGGTGGTTTTCCTCCGCTCATCAATGACCGACCTCGACGGCACAGAATACGTCGAAGCGCACCGCATCAACCAGGCGCTCTGGAAGTTTGACACCCCGGTGGACATCGTCTTTGAGCATCTGCCCCGCATTCCCAACTCCGGCATTCTCGCGCTGAATCTGATCGCGTTTGAGAATTACGGAGCCACAGCCGGAATCGCATCCGGCGGTGTCTTCAACTACATCCACAAGCATCACGAAGACTGCGAGGTTTACTATGTTTCCAATACAACCGTCAAGGATTACAGCGGACACATCGTCATTTCCGGCGCGCATGAGGTAGAAGAATGGAACCCGCATACCGGAAAAATCCGTCAGTTCACGGAGCGCTTCGGTATCGTCGGCGGCAGCGTTTATTCCTGTATTGAAGCAGCCATCCCGCATGACACCTCCGTCTTCTTTGTCTGCCGCCCCAAAGACCGGGTTCCGGACGACACCAAACGGTTTGAGGATTTCGGTACCCTGCGCAAGTATTTCGCAGAAAAAGCAGGCAAGAAGACGCAAAATAAAAAGCCTCATATTTTTGGCTGGTAAGAAAGGATATCACTATGACTATTCTTGAAAACATTTCCTACGATCCCGCACTTGGCAGAAGCGGACTTTATGACATGATCCTCCCGGGCAATCCGGGTGACGACTGCAACGATCTGTTCGTCTATATCCACGGCGGCGGTATTGAGGGCGGCGACAAAGCAGGAGAACGAGGCGTGTTCACCTACCTTGCCGAGCGCGGCGTGGCTTGTGCATCGATCAATTACCGGATGTATCCCGTCGGCGCGAAGTTCCCTGAATACATCGAAGACTGTGCAAAAGCCGTTGCACACATCATGACAGAAGGACGCAAGATCGTCAATTTCCGGCGCATCACAGTCGGCGGCTCCTCTGCCGGCGGGTATCTGTCCATGATGCTGTTCTTTGATGAGCGCTACCTCGGCGCACACGGTATTTCCCCGCGCGACATCGACGGCTGGTATTTCGATGCCGGTCAGCCGACGACGCATTTCAACATTCTTGCAAAGGAGCGAGGGATCGACCCCTTTGCCGTCCGCATCGACGAGGCTGCACCGATGTACTATGTCGACCACCACTTTGAGGACCCCGATACCCTGCCGCGCATTCATTTTGTCTGGGCAGAAAACGACATGGCGCTGCGTCCGGAACAGAGTGCGCTGATGGTGCGTCTGCTCAAACATTACGGTTACCCGCAGAACAAACTCACGCAGACCTTCATGCCGCACAACGGACATTGCGAATATGTCAGCAAGTCCGCGCTGTTCGGTGAGATGATTGCCGGATTCCTTTCCGGTGCAAAATAAGCATATTTTTACATAATCCCAAATGAATGAACAGACGAAGGAGAAAAACATGAAAAAGAACAAATTAGCCGCATGGCTGGCAGTTCTGCTGATAGTTTCTTCCGTAACATCATCCTGCGGAGACACAACCGCGCCAACATCCGACGAAACCACTGTTCCCGAAACGGAAGCACAGACCGAGGAAGTCAATACCTCTCTGCGCGGTGAACGTCTGCCGTCCAATCTCCCCGATGACCTCGATCTCGGCAGCGAAACAGTACGCATCTGGTATTACACCGGTTATCCGACGGAACCGGTTATCAACATCGCAGGAGATGAATCGGGCGATATTGTCGATGTCGCGCTGTATGAACGAAATCGTGCCATTGAAGAAGATCTGAATGTCACACTGGCGTTTCATCAGGATGAAACCTACAGCGGCTCAACAGGTGATGCTGTCCGCACGTATGTTATGGCAGCAGAAGATGCATATGACTATTTTAACGTATGCCAGTGGAATGCGGTCATGCTTGCCGCAGAGCATATGTTCCTCGACCTGTCGGATGTTCCTCATTTCAATTTTGAAGATCCGTGGTGGTCAAAGCAATATATCGATGCCTGCTCCATCGGTACCAATCACCTTTATTATCTGGTCGGCGATATCAATCTGGACATGATCCGCTGTATCTCCGCGTTCTACTTCAACCGCCAGCTGCTGGAAAGCCTCGACCACAGTGCAGATGAGCTGTACCAGCTGGCACTTGACGGTAAATGGACCATTGACCATATGCTGACGCTTGCAAACGATGCTTATCAGGATATCAATGCAAACGGTTTATCCGATGCGGGAGACCGGTTCGGTGCGATATTCCGCATTGCAAACGCACTGGACTCCATCTCTTTCGGTCTCGGACTACAGCTGACTGCCCGTGACGAGAATCATTATCCGTATCTTACCGGTGATCTTGAGCATAATGTCGATGTCTTTTCAAAAATGCAGGTGATGCTGAATGAAACAAACAGCGTATATCATTCCACCACTCCCGAGGACATCATTAAATTCTTCTCGCAGGGTGAGTCGCTGTTTATGGGCGGATTCCTCTATATTTCCGAAAATCTGCGTGACATGGAAGATGACTTCGGTATTCTCCCGTATCCGAAATACGATGAAAATCAGGAAAACTACCGTTCTGTCGTTCAGGATACCGCTGCACTTGCGTGCGTACCGGTTACCTGTTCCAAATTCGATACTGTCACCGCTGTTCTCGAAGCCATCGCCTACTACAGCTATTATGATGTCACGCCGGTCTACTATAAAAGCGCGCTGAAGGTCAAGTACGCACGAGACGAAATTACGCCGCAGGTCATTGATATTATCCGCAATTCTGCTATGACCGACACCTCTTATGTATACATCGAAGCCTTCAACAATCTCGGCAGAATCATGCGTGATATGAACGGCTATGAAAAGTATGCATCGACATATGCACGTCAAGTCAAGGCTACACAAAAGAGAATGGAAAGGTTCATAGAGTCTTTTGAAAAAGAAATCGACTGATCTCTAAAAAAACGGCACAGCCATCGGGAATTTACCCGACAGCTGTGCTGTTTCTATATGTGCTTACAGCGATTCTTCCGCTGTTTGGCTGTCGTTGACCGCGGGGGCACGGACATCATCCGCCTTTGCTTCCTCAACGATGGTGTTCGCAGCGGACTTGCCTGCGACCACACCGGTGATCAGAGAGGACAGGTCGATACCGGTCGCTTCCTTGACACCTTCCATGATCTGGGACGTGGTCTTCATGACGTCGCCGACCATCTTTGTGGAGTTGCCGTCGCCGTACATGACGATACGGTCGGTCTGCGCCAAAGGCAGAGCAGCATTCTTGACAACCTCGGGAAGTGCGGACAGGTACATTTCGAGGACGGACGCTTCGCCCATCTTCTTCTGTGCTTCTGCCTTCTTCTCGATGGCTTCTGCTTCTGCAAGACCCTTTGCGCGGATACCGGCAGCTTCCTGCTCAGCCGCATAACGTCTCGCTTCTGCCTCTGCCTTGAGGGCTTCCGCCTGCTTGATCTTTTCGTATGCTTCCGCTTCTGCGTCGCGCTGACGGCGGATCAGTTCTGCTTCCGCTTCCTGTTCAGCCTTATACTTCATCGCGTCAGCCTGCTTGCGGACTTCCGCATCGAGCTTGCGTTCCTGCAAAGCAATTTCCTTTTCAGCAAGCTCTGCTTCCTTTTCGCGGCGGGCGATATCGGCATTGACCTTTGTGACCTCGATGGTCTTTCTCTGGCTTTCCTCCTGAATGGAATATGCCGCGTCTGCTTCTGCGCGCTTGGTATCGGCACGTGTCTGCATTTCTGCCTGCTGGATGGCGAGAGCCGCGTTCTGTTCGGCGATCTTCTTGTCGGCTTCTACCTTGACAGCATTGGATTCCTGTTGTGCGTTTGCTGTTGCAATGGCAATGTCACGCTGTGCGTTTGCCTTTACGATCTGCGCATTCTTGCGGATCTGCTCAACGTTGTCAATACCCATATTTTCAATGGTGCCTGCGTCATCACGGAAGTTCTGGATATTGAAGTTGACGACTTCGATACCGAGCTTTTCCATATCCGGAACGACGTTCTCGGTGATCTTCTTCGCAACGCCCTGTCTGTCCTGAACCATATCCTTCAGACCGACAGAACCGACAATCTCACGCATGTTGCCTTCCATGACCTGCATACACAGCGTGACCAGCTCTGCCTTTGTCATGCCGAGCAGGGATTCCGCCGCACGCTTGAGCATTTCGGGGTCAGACGAAATCTTGATGTTCGCAACACCGTCGACCGTGACGTTGATGAATTCGTTGGTCGGGACGGCTTCCGATGTCTTGACGTCGACCTGCATGACCTTCAGAGACAGCTTATCGACTCTCTCGAAGAACGGGACACGCCAGCCTGCACGGCCGATCAGAATACGCTTCTTGCCAAGACCGGAGATGAT
>SVRM01000011.1 GCA_015064785.1 Oscillospiraceae bacterium | reverse complement strand
AAAAAAGATTTGAGATCATTGATAAAGACGGACTTGTGGAAGGAACAAGAATTATTGTCGATACTCAAACAGGTGTACAGTATTTAATGGCACACTGGACAAACATCGGAGGCATTACCGTTTTAGTAGATAAAGACGGAAAACCGCTGTTAGACCCGCGATATGCAAAGTGACCATAAGCAGAAACCGACCTATGATCGTAACCATAGGTCGGTTTCACTGTTATATGAGCGCAAACCGAAAACCGGCGATTTTCGCGTTTTCTGTATTCAGCCAATCGGGATCTCCAAAAGCACCTTCCACATTTCCCAGACCGCTCCGTCTGTTTCTGTGACGACATTCAGCACATCGGGATCTGCAATCGGATAACAGACAAAGCCGGCTTCTGTATGATCGGCAAGTCCTTCACCGCCGAAGCCGTGTTTGTCTGCGATGATGATCGACTCTGCCTGCGGCACATCGATCGGCTGAACAAAGGATACGACAATTCTGTCGTCGTCGGAATCATCAAATGCAATGTAGTTGCCGCTTTCGTCACGGAATATACCGCGTCCTTTGAGGGCATAGGTTCCGTCTTTCATTTTCAGCCAGATGTTATACCGGGTGTTATTGAAGCGCATCAGGTGATCACCGTCAATTTCCAGCGTGAACGGGCTGAGTTTGACCTTATCTGCCGTGACGGCTTCCTCCGTTGTGCCGGAAAACGGACCTGTCAGGGTCAGGGTATCGCGGTGTTCCTGCTGTGTCAGCGAAAGGGTATAGCTCCAATTGCCCGGATATACAAGAGAATCGGCGATATCCCACGGTCCGTCGATGTTCTCCGGCTCCAGATAAATCCGCTCAATGGTCAAGTCCACCTTGATTGTTTCCTTTTCCCAGCCGGGACGGAACTTGCCGCCTTCTCCGTCGGTGACGGTGGGGGCACTCATGACAAATGGAACGGTGTCGGTACCGTTGGGATACAGGGCACCGTCAAGGTAAAAGGTTTCCCCGTCATCGTCTGCACGGAACATACCGGTGACCCGATAGGACAGGTTCGCGTCGAGAATATCCGGTGTGGTAACAGACCCGCCGATGTGCAGGTTATAGCGGTCGTACCAGCTTTCCGTGATGTTCCAGACAACATCGGGATTGTCGGATTTCTGTGCCAGTACCTGTACGCCGCCGGAGGATATCGGTGCTGGAAAGCCTGCCGCAAAGCCGGACAGAATGCCGGATGCGTACAGAGTGACAGTCAACAGACAAAGTGCGGCGGCGATGATGGCGGCGATCCGGAGATGGCTGTGCGGCTTTGGATGTACGGCTGTTCTGGTCCGGGCAAGCCGAATGATCTGCTCTGCATCCGGCGCTGCGGCATCATGTGCGGTTGCCTGCAAAATCATATCAGATAATTTCATGGTAAATCTCCTCTCCAATGATTCCGGATCTCTTTGAGTGTCCGGTAGAGTTTGTTTTTGATGTCTCCCTCGGTGCGGCCGAGCAGCTGTGCAATCTCCGGTACGGACTGTCCGTACCGGTAATACAGGTGAAAGATTTTCCGGTACAGCTCCCCTTTTTCTGAGAGGTATCGGTCTGTCCACTCGAGAATCATGTGATCTTCCGCGATTTCCTCGACCGAAAGCGCTGCAATATCTGCCGGTTCGATCTCATCGCTGTTTTCATCCGGTTCGGGGTAAACCTCCTGACGCTTGGAAAGACCGCGGTAGTATCGGAACAGCTGCTGCCTGACAAGCCGACGGATTATCGCTTCGGGTTCCCGTATGTAATCGGTTCCGCGCCGTTGGAGCAATCGGTATAATTCCAGATAAACTTCTTGCAAAATATCTCCGATGTCAGCGGTTTGCCGACAGCGGACAGTAATGAGAGCGGCGGTGCGTTTATAGGTCTGTTCGTAAAGCTGGCAGAATTTTTGGTCAATATCCATCTATCCCTCTCCTCCTTCCATTGTGTGATAACCGGTTTCACTTTATATGCGCTGTCAAATCAGCCAATCGTATCAGCAAAAAATAAAATTTGTGGACAGAACACGCCTGGTGCGTGCCTGTCCACGATTATATATGCTGGATACTGTTACCATTCCATTTCGCTCATGGTCTTGTAAGACTCAAGCAGCTTTTCGTAATGTTTGGTTGCAATTTTGGTGAATCTTTCAATGGTGGAGGTCAGAGTACCCTTGGAGTTCTTCAGCTGTTCGGAAATGATCCAGGAATAACGACCGGAATCGGGCATTGCGTAACCGATGTCATAGACACGGCCGTCCATGATGTAATCGAGCATTTCCAGAGAATCCTCGTCGCGGGAGAGCTTGAAGGTGACGACAGAATCAAGGTACTTGGGGATCAGATTGTGATAGGAGTCAGCAGAGAGCGCCTCCAGCAGCAGACCGGTCTTTTCGATGTTCTCGGCAGGAGAGGTCAGCGGAATACCGAAGGTTGCATGACGGCAGTCGTCGTAGGTGTAATATTTATCCTGCGTTTCGTCGTACATCGGATACGGCAGCAGACCGTATGCGGATTCGTATTCGCGGAACTTTTCAAGATCGTTGAGCCAGATTGCCTGAATCAGCACGCGGTTTTCATCCCAGCTGATGTCGCATGGCAGATCCCAGCCGATCTCAAAGGCGAGCTTGGAGGTGAACAGCAGGTCATACAGCCATTCGGAGAGGGTTGCAAATTTTTCGGAGCGGTAGCCCAGCTCGACGCCGTTGTCGGTCAGCGTAACACCCATTTCGCCGATCGCATATGCCCATGTCAGCGCATGGTAGCCGAAGTTGGTTGCATAGCCCCAGGTGTCGTTCACATCCATCTTGCCGTCACCGTTGGAGTCGGAATTGACAGACTTGATGATCTCAAGGAAGGAATCCATTGTCCACTTGTGGTCACGGACGAGGTCATAGAGGTTGGTGATATCGTTGTTTGCTGCAACAGTCTTGTTAAAGGCAAGCAGATTGGCGTATTGATAGGAGTTGACGGAATAGTCGGAGAGGACACAGGGCAGATAGTCAAAATGCGTATAGGCATCGTTGATCTCGGTATGCCACCACGGGTTTTCAAAGTTGATGTGCGGAACCTCCAGCATGTTGTAGAAGTAACCGCCGGTGATGATCGCGGACTGCATGGCATAGGTATAAAAAATGACAAGATCATAAAGGTCTTCGCCGGCGGCGGTTGTCTGCTCCAGGCGGTCGCGGACAGCATACCAGTTATTGGCAGCATCCTCGGCAATGACGTTATAGACCATGTTGTAGCGTTCCTCGATGCGGCGGGTACGCTCAAAGATTTCGTCGTTGATGATTTCACCGGTCTGTTCCGTTGCATGGAAGGTGTGGTTGCCGGAAAGATGGTCTTCGTGACCGAGCACGTCAAACTGCCAGCCGTTCATGTCCGTTTCAGGCAGATAGCCGAGAATGTCCTCGGTAACGGCTTCTGTTACGGCAGAGGTGCCATCGGGGGTATTGTCGGTGACGGGGGTCTTTGCGGTGTCGGTGTCCCCACAGGAGACAGCCAGAAGGGAAAGCAGCAGTGTCTGTGCAGCAAGCGCTGCGGATAATGTGCGTTTCATGGCGAAAGTCCTCTCTTTATGTATTATTTGTGCATGGCTTGCAGTGTGTCAAGATATGCCGAAATATCAAACGGCTCGGTTTTCGCATCCTTCCGCAGATACAGCGGATGGTGCGGATGTCCTTTCTTGGAGCGTGCGCCGACGGAATACCAGACAGCACCGCGGCGTTCACCGACGGCGATCATATCACGCACCGTCGGAATCAAATAGTCGCGCTTTTCGATGATGGTTCCCCATGCCGCCCATACCGCAGGGGTATGTCCCGCGCCGTACAGTGACAGAACATAATCAAATGCCGCCATATTTTCGCGGTGCAGCGCTTCATTGCGGACGGCATCCATCGCGTCCGGATCGGTGGCGCGCTGGGCGTAGACGTTGAACATGATAAAGCTGTCGTACCCGTTGCTGTGTGCGATGCGTTCGACACTTTTCAGCGTATTGTCGAGGTCACCCGGTGCTGCGGTCGAGGGATTGATGCCGATGCAGATCAGCGGATTTTCTCCTCGCGTGCCGAGAATGTAACGGTAATCAAGATAAGTATGCGGGATGTACAGCCACGCATCGCGGTCATAAGAAACTGTAGCGGTTTCCTGCTCGTGCAGTGCTGCGGAAAACGGAATAATTTCCTGTTCGGTCAGGGTTTTGGATGGGATGTGCATCGGACAGTCTCCTTTTTGGGGTGATGTATTCAGTATACCATGTTTTTCTGTGTCCGTCAAGGATTTGGATGGAAAAGATCGTTATTTACCGAAAAAATCCCGCCGCACGATATGACGTGGGCGGGATTTGAAAAGATGTCGATCGGTTTGTGTTATTCATATTCACAGATAAAACCGACATTATCAATACAGAAAAAACTTTCTTCATCAGGGAAGGTATTATCAATATACATGTCGTTCCATTTGAACCGCTGACTGTCGGGAATTGCAGGGTTTGCTGCGTTGAATATCTGACCGTATTCTTCAATATATCCGCGTTTGGTATTGGCATTTGGTTCGAAATTATCCCAGTTGGTATAGGAACAGGGTTCATTTGTGATCCATCGCAGTTCATTATCAACCCGTTTTATGCCGATCCAGTATTGCTTTTTTTTGCCGTTTTCCAGTAATGCTTCGACCGTTCGTTGTTCTTCTTCCGATGTAATGGTTACCAGATGACCGCCGGACGATTCACAATACAGTTTTGCTTCTTCCCAGGTCATGCTTTCATCAAATAGTTTGTATCTGTCGATCTTCAAATTTTGTGTTGTTTTTGATTGACAGACAGTACACAGATAAGTAATCACACCATCGTTTTGGTAGGTTGCGCCGACAGTTACTGTACCGCTGTCCCAGATATGTTTTTCTGTCGCAGGAATGAAGAACAGCAGAACACTGTCATCCAGTGTACATTTCCATTCTTCTAATCCCTCATATCCACAGGTTGCTTCTTTTTTTACGGAAGCAATATATGGATCTTTTTTCAGTCCAAGGATATCTTTCATTTCTGCCATGAGTTCCTTCGCATGATCCATACTGCCATTGTCCCATTCTGCACGAATGTATGCAAGATAAGTATCCTGCAAAGCCTGTCTGGCTTCTTTGTTATTCGGATCGATTTCCAGAATCTTCGAGAATGCAAGTAAAGCACTGGAGTAATCGAGGTCGTTTGCATACCGCATTGCAATTTCAAATTGATGACTGATCTCTGCATGGCGGAGCGCTGACGGGGTTACAGCTGCGGCGGCGATTGCTGCGATGACGAGTATTGCTGAAATAAGAATAGTTGTTTTATGCTTTTTGAAAACATGCATGTCGGTATGCCTCCTGAATAGACACGTGTGCACATAAAATGATGATAAGCAAAGTATATCATACAATTACGTTCCTGTCAATATATCTAAAGCTGTCGAATAACAAAAGTTCCTGGAAATTTTACGCAGCTTTCTTTTTTTAAATAATCGTATTGTCATTCCGTACGATTTGCCCAAAAATTTTCTGAAAAATTGTTGAAAATGGATATTTACAAATCGGCGGATTCCGTGTATAATATTAGAGCGCGAAAAAAAGCGCTTTCGCAAAAGAATATCGGTTCCACCGAAAGAAACCAACAGAAGTTTGTATCGCACGGAAATATCAAGCTTATGATATCAGCCCGCAGTCCGATCAGCGTCTGTTGTTTTTTTATTTTTGAGAGTGATGCAAAATTTCGGTTAAGAATCTGTGAATTTTACGGGCGGATGTAGCAAAAAAGCAAAATCTGTGTTATAATATATGGTATGTATTCTGGGGTATTTTACCCGAAGAAAACATATCTATTTACAAAGAACCCGTATACAGCGGTTATACATAAGGAGTTATATATACATGGCAATTACTACCGAAAAGCTCGAAATGAAGTCCATGCCCTGCGTACCTCTGCGCGGCGTGGTCGTCTTTCCGATGATCCCGATCACCTTTGAGGTGACAGATAAAAAATGGATCCGTGTCTGTGAACGTGCGGTTCAGAACAATTCTGAGCTGCTGTTTGTGACACAGCGTGAACTGCATCCCGATGATCCCGGGGAGAGCGATCTGTTCCGGTTCGGTACAGTGGCACACATCAAGCAGCTGATCAAAACGCCGGACGGAACGGCACGCATGATTGTTGACGGTACAGCACGCATGGAGGTTACCTCCTTTGTTGTGTCCCCGGATCATATTACGGCGATGGGCTTTATCCGGATTCTCAACATCGATGCGGCAGGCGGTATTCATTCCGAAGCCCTTCTGATGAATACGGTCAAATCCGTTGAAAAGATGATCAACTACCTGCCCAAGGCTTCCAAGGACCTGCTGCTGACTGTCCGCGGCATCAAGGAGCCGGGTCTGCTGGCAGACTTTATCGCCTCCAATATTCTGGTCAAATATCCCGACAAGCAGGCGGTACTGGAGGAAGCAAATCCCGTCAAGCGTCTGGAGCTGGTCAATGTCCTTCTGGAAAGTGAGGAAGAAATTCTCCGCACCGAGCAGGATATTCATGCCAAGGTCCGTGCGCAGATGGAACAGAATCAGCGTAATTATTACCTGCGTGAACAGCTGAAGGTCATTCAGGCGGAGCTGCGCGGCGATGCACCGTACGGTATGGAAGACGGCGACGAGGATGGTCTGTACGACGATGATGACGTTGACGAGATCAACGAATACGCCGAAAAAATCCGTGCGGCGACGGAAGGCGCACCGTCGGAAATCCGTGCAAAGCTGATGAAGGAGCTCAAGCGCCTGTCCAAGACACCGTTTGGTGCGGCGGAGGGCAATGTTCTTCGCAATTATCTCGATCTGGCGCTGGAATATCCGTGGGTCAAGAAAACAAAGGACCGTGTGGACATCAAGGCAGCCCGCAAGGTGCTGGATGCCGATCACGACGGTATGGAGAAGGTCAAGAGCCGCATTCTCGAATATCTGGCAGTCCGTCAGATGAATCCCGATGTCCGCAACCAGATTCTGTGTCTGGTCGGACCGCCCGGCGTCGGCAAAACCTCGATTGCATCGTCCATTGCACGCGCACTGCACAGAAAGTATGTCCGCGTATCGCTCGGCGGCGTGCGTGACGAAGCAGACATCCGCGGTCACAGAAAAACGTATGTCGGCGCAATGCCGGGCCGTATTGTCCATGCCCTGTCCGAGGCCGGTGTCAACAATCCGCTGATTCTGCTCGATGAGCTGGACAAGCTGACACGTGATGCGCACGGTGATCCCGCATCGGCACTGCTGGAAGTGCTGGACGGAGAACAGAACCGCGCCTTCCGTGACCATTTCCTGGAAATCCCCGTCGATCTGTCCGACTGCATGTTCATCGCAACGGCGAATACGCTGGAAACTGTTCCTGCGCCGCTGCTCGACCGTATCGAGATCATTCAGCTGCCGTCTTATACCCGTGAGGAAAAGTTCTCGATTGCCGATCATCACCTGATTGCAAAGCAGTGCAAGCGTCACGGTCTGAACCGCCGCATTCTGCGCATCACCGACGAAGCGCTGTACGATATCATCGATTTCTATACACGTGAAGCCGGTGTCCGTCATCTTGAACGGGAAATTGCTTCGCTGTGCCGGAAGGCTGCGATGAAAATTACGGATGAGGGCGTGAAGACCTGCTCTGTGACGCGGGACAATCTCACCGAATATCTTGGCAAGCAGAAGGTTAAGCCGGAGCGCCTCGCCGATCAGAATGAGGTCGGTGTGGTCAACGGTCTTGCCTATACCGAGACCGGCGGCGATGTGCTGAAGATTGAAGTTTCCGCATTGCCCGGAACCGGTCACATTGAGCTGACAGGTTCGCTCGGCGATGTCATGAAGGAGTCTGCACGTGCGGCGATTTCGTTTGTCCGTTCCCGTGTTGACCGCTTCGGCATTGATCCCGAATTCTATAAAAACCGCGACATTCACATCCATGTTCCGGAGGGCGCGGTACCGAAGGACGGTCCGTCTGCCGGTGTGACGATGGTTACAGCACTTGTTTCCGAGCTGTCCGGACGTGCGGTGCGCCGTGATGTTGCCATGACCGGTGAAATTTCCCTGCGCGGACGCGTGATGGCCATCGGCGGACTGCGCGAAAAGACAATGGCGGCATACAAGATGGGCATCCGTGTCATCTGCATTCCCGCAGAAAACATCCCGGACCTCGATGATGTTGCACCGGTGGTCAAGGAGAATGTGACCTTCTATCCGTGTTCTCATGTTGATGAAGTACTGGCCATTGCTTTGACCGAGGAAAAGCCGGTGATCTGTGAAGAACCGGTAATTCCGGAGCCGCTGACGCTGATTCCGGCGGAAAACCTCTCCGTTCCCGCGTCAACGTATCTGATGAAGAACGAAAACGACTGAACAAAACAAAATACCCTGCGATGGAGGTACAATCATGTCCATCAATTATCAGAATGTCAATCTGGTGATGAGTGCCGGCTTCCCGGAACAGTTCCCCGAGGATCATCTGCCGCAGATTGCTTTCTCCGGACGGTCCAACGTCGGTAAAAGCTCACTGATCAACGCGCTGCTCGGACGGAAAAGTCTGGCGCGTGTCTCCGGTTCTCCCGGCAAGACCATCACCGCCAACTTCTATAACATCGACCGGCAGTATTATCTGGTTGACCTGCCCGGCTACGGCTTTGCAAAGCGTCCGGATTCCGAGCGGGAAAAATGGAGTACGCTGATGGGAGCGTATTTTGACAACAATCCCAACCTGCGTCTGGTGGTGCAGCTGATCGATCTGAAGGTCGGTCCAACCAAGGACGACGACCAGATGCTGTCGTGGCTGTACGAAACCAGAACACCGTATATCATTGCGGCGACCAAAGCGGATAAGCTCAACGTGACTGACCGGCGGAAGAATCTCGATCGTTTGTCAAAGGATCAGATGATTCTGGACGGAACGCATGTCATTGCGTTTTCAGCACTGAAGGGTGACGGCCGCGATGAGATTTTATCCATCATTGAGCGCAAGGCGCTTGAATAATCACGAATATGTTATCTGTACTGCAAAATTTATTTTCCGATATCCCGATGTTTCTGCTCCGGATTCCGGTCATTCTGCTGGCGCTGTCGATGCATGAGGCGGCGCATGGACTTGCCGCGTATAAGCTCGGCGATCCGACGGCACGCAATATGGGTCGGCTGACGCTCAATCCTTTGAAGCATCTGGATCCGCTCGGTACCATTATGATGCTGGTGTTTGGCTTTGGCTGGGCACGTCCGGTACCGATCAATCCCCGTTATTTCAAAGATCATAAGCGCGGCATGGCGCTGTCTGCGGCTGCCGGACCTGCGGCGAATCTGCTGCTGGGCTTTCTCGGTCTGTTCTGCGCGAACCTGTTCTGGTTCATTGTCACACGAAGCGGCTTGATTTTTGAGGCGGAGGGCGCACTGTATGCAAATACCAATTCCGCGTTTGTTGCGAATCTGGTCACATACACGCATTTGTTTTTCTATCTGTTCTACATGCTCAATGTCTCGTTGGGCGTGTTCAACCTGCTGCCGGTGCCGCCGCTGGACGGTTCCCGCATTTTTCTGTCGTTCCTGCCCGCAAACCTGTATTTCAAGGTGATGCGGTATGAGCATATCATCCAGATCGTGCTGATGCTCGGTTTATGGATGGGTTTTCTGGATGTACCGCTGCGTGCGGTTGTTTCCTTTGTGATGCGCGGCATGGAATGGCTCGTCGGTTTGATTCCGATCTTCTGAAACTACACAAACAAGGACGGACACCTTCATGAGTGAAGCACTGACCTATAAAATCGATACCTTTGAAGGTCCGCTCGACCTGCTTCTGGCATTGATTTCCAAAAACAAAATGGAAATCGCCGACATCCGTATCACGGTCATTTTCGAGCAGTACATGGCGTATCTTGACCGCATGAAGCAGATGGATATGGAAATTGCCGGAGAATTCATCGTCATGGCAAGTGAGCTGATGCTCATCAAGAGCCGGATGCTTCTGCCGAAGGCCGAGGATCCCGATGCCGAAGATCCGCGTGCGAGACTGGCGGCGGCACTGCTTGCGTACCGTCAGGCAAAGGAAGCGGCGGCATATCTGGAGGAGCAGTATTCCTTCTATTCGGCGCGTTATGTCAAGGACGAGGATGAGGTTCCCGTCGATACCGGCGATATCGCACAGCATGACATTCAGCTTCTGCAAAAGGCACTGGCGCGGTTGTTTTCCAAAAAGGATACAGAAGCACCGCCGCCGATGACGGGCATCAATCCGATCATCAAAAAAACGGTGGTTCCTGTATCCGAAAAAATTCGCGAGGTTGCGCACCGGCTGACTGTCGGCGGCACCACGCCGTTTCTGACGCTGTTTGACCGTGCAGAAACGAAAAGTGAAATTGTTGCGCTGTTTATGGCGGTGCTGTCGCTGGTCAAGGACGGCTATGTTCTGCTTGAAAAACGACTTGCCGCCGCGGTTCCCGAGGATGAAACCGAGCTTTGGGACAATGTCGGAGAGTACAGGTACGAGTTTTTCTGTACACTCAATCCGGAGCAGGCGGTACCCGAGGATTATGCGGGATTGTATGATGAGGATGGCGGGACAAACAATGAATACAATGACATGACTGACAGTCAAAAAGGAGACTCCGCGCAATGAATGAAACGCAGACCATGGATATAACTGCCCCCCTTCCTGTCGGTGAAGCACCCGAGGGACTGGATGCAGCCGGTATCAGAGAGGCTTTTGAGGCGATTCTGTTTGCCGCAGGGCATCCGATGTCCTATGAAAAACTGGCGCTTGCACTTGGGATTACCGAGGAGGAGGCGGCTGCCTGTGCCGACGAGCTTTCGGCGTCCTACGAAGGCCGTGGAATTCAGCTGATCCGTGTCGGGGATGGCTGTCAGCTGGTGACACGCGAAAAATATCTTCCTTATATTCGTACCGCACTCGGTGTCAGACGCGGCGGTAATCTGTCCCGCGCATCGCTGGAAACGCTGGCGATCATTGCTTATAACCAGCCGGTGACGCGCTCCTATATCGATGAGGTACGCGGGGTCGATACCGGTTATGTCGTATCTTCTCTTGTGGAGAAGGGACTGATTGCGTCCAAGGGACGGCTCGATGTCCCCGGACGTCCGACGCTGTATGGCACCACAGACGCATTTCTGCGCGTGTTTGGTCTGGAGCATCTCGGACAGCTCCCGCCGGCAGAGCAATTCCTTTCCCGCGGTGAAACAGAAGGTGCGGAAAATCCCGATGCAGTGGCACAGCTGCACGCAGACGGTGACTGATGTTTCCAAATTTGATGACAGGAGGAGTACACAATGAAGCTGATACCAGTGATACTGTTATGTCTGCTTGCGTTTTTTGTACTTCTTTTTGTCGTTCCGATCCGCATCATCTGCAAAATACAGACGGCGGGCAAGGTGGATTTTTCGCTTGCTGTACAGGTGCTGTTTGTTCGTATTCCGATTCTTCCGGTAAAAAAGCGACTTCCCAATATCAGAAAATTCCGGCGCGGTGCGTTAGAGCGGCTGTATGCCAAAAAACAAAAAAAAGCCGAAGCGGCTGCGCGAAAAAAAGAAAAGAAAACACAGAAAAAAGAACTGAAGCAAAAAAAACAGGAAGATAGGGCGAAGAAAACCGGTTATACGCCGAAAAAACGAGGCGTGCGGCACATCATCAAGCTGGTGCTTGCACTGACGCGGGCGCTGCTCGGGAGATTCGGCAGATATCTGCGCGTAGATATTGCATATCTTGAGATCACGGCAGCGACAGGGGATGCCGCGAATACTGCGATTCTGTACGGCTGGCTCTGGGCTGCAATGGAGAATTTCTGGAATCTGCTGTCCAAGACCCGGATGTTTGGCCGTATCAGGAAAGATTCCATATCCATATATGCGGATTTTCTGGCGGAAAAACCGTCGGTCCGCGGAAAAATTATATTTTCCATCGCACTGTGGCAGTTGTTCGCTTTGCTGATTGCAGGCGGCGGTGCGGCATTGTCGGTGGAAACGGAAGCGCGGAAAAACGAGACCGCAGAACAGCGGGAAGCACGGCGCCGACAGGAAGCTGAGGCACGGGCCCAGGTCATCCGTGAGCTGAAAAACAGGTAAACGCACACAATTATGAATGGTTCAATCCATATCGAAAGCGTATGAAAGAGAGGATTTCATCATGGCAGAAACCAAAGTATCCGGCATCATTGCCAATGCACTGGAGGACATCCGCACGGTTGTGGATGCCAATACCATCATCGGTACGCCGATTGAAACAAACGCCGGCACAACGATCATTCCCGTATCGAAGGTTTCCATGGGAATTGCATCCGGCGGTGTTGATTATGAAAGCAAGAAGAGTGCCGGAAACAGCAACTTCGGAGGAGGCGGCGGGTCTGGTGTTTCCGTTGTCCCGGTTGCCTTTCTCGTTGTCCATGCGGACGGCTCGGTTGAGATGATGAACGTATCCAACCCCACCTCCAAGCCGGCAGATCTCGGATACAACGTCTCCTCGCTTGTGGAGCGCGCACCGGAAATCATTGAAAAGATCAAGTCCATGCTGCCCAAAAAGAAGGAAAAGAAGAATGCGGAAGACGCAAAGGAGGATTCTGCGGAAGCGACGAACGATGCCGCTGATGCAGACAATGCGGATTCTGCCGTTGAAGAGGAACACGAATTCCTCGACACATCACTGTAATAGGTAAAGATCATCTGCGGGATGCTTTTGGCGTCTGTGCATATCCCATGCACCGTGCGCATATCATGAACCAATCATGAAAATGCAAAGGATGGATGAGATATGTGTCGTTTTCGCAGAATTCTTGCGGTGATAACCCTTGCCGCGCTGTTTGCCCTGCCGGTGACAGCTTCCGGACCGGACATGCTGCTGACAGCCGATGCTGCTGCGGCGTCCGTCGAAGTACAGACCGCTCCGCCCACCGTCTCTGCCGAATCGGCGATTCTGACCGATGATACGGGACGGGTTCTGTGGAGCAAGCAGGCGGATGTCCGGATGCCGATGGCGAGTACCACCAAGATTATGACTGCGCTGACGGTGCTGTCGGGCGGATATGATCTGGAACAGGCGGTAGCGATTCCGCCTGAGGCTGTTGGTGTGGAAGGCTCTTCGGTTTATCTGTATGAAGGCGAAACACTGACGGTGCGGCAGCTGCTGGACGCGGTGCTGATGGAAAGTGCCAACGATGCAGCGACAGCACTTGCCATTGCCTGTGCCGGTTCACTGGATCAATTTTCCGGTCAGATGAATGCACTGGCGGCGGAGATGGGGCTTTGCAATACGCATTTTTCCAATCCGCACGGACTGGATCATGAGGATCATTATACCACTGCAGGGGAGCTTGCAGACATTGCCCGAGCAGCGATGGCTTACGATGTCTTCGCCGAAACGGTAGCGACACACAAAAAGGAAATTCCGCTGAAGGGCGGAGAAGGAATCCGGCTGTTAATCAACCACAATAAGCTGCTGCGGTCGCTGGACGGCTGTATCGGCATCAAGACCGGATTCACAAAAAAATCGGGACGGTGTCTGGTATCGGCGTGTACGCGGAACGGTGTGACGCTGTACTGCGTGACGCTGGCGGCACCGGACGACTGGAACGATCACCGGGCGCTGTATGACTGGGGCTTTTCTCAGGTCGAGCATGTGACACTGACAGAAGTCGGTGAGCAGTATGCTGTTCTGCCGGTGGTTGGCGGTGCGCTCGCGGACGGAGGTCTGCCGGGAGACGGTGTCATTCTGACGGTGGCTGTGAAAAACACGGATGTGGTATCGATGACGCTGCCGCACGATCACGCAGATATCCAAAAGGAGCTGCGCCTGCCGCGGTTTTTATATGCGCCGGTGACATCAGGCACGCAGGTTGGGACGGCAGTTTATACCTGCGGCGGTGAACTGCTTTGTGAAGTTCCGTTGTATGCATGTGAGGATGTGCCGCTTTATCGGGAACCGACGCTCTGGGAGCGAATCAGAGGATTCTTTGCGGGAAACCGCTAATAATAACAAAGGATAACAAAACAACATGGAAAAAATCAGACTGCAAAAATATATGTCCGATGCAGGTGTTATGTCACGCCGCGCCGCGGAAAAAGAGATTGAGGCGGGCGCCATTACCGTCAACGGAGAACCTGCTGAGCTGGGGCAGAAGATTGACCCGGAGCGGGATGAAGTCCGTTATGCCGGCCGTCGTGTGTATCTGCCTGACAACACCGACAAGAAAACCTATATCGTACTCAACAAGCCGCGCGGATATGTGACGACGATGGATGACGATCTCGGACGTAAGTGTGTAAGAGAGCTGGTAACCGACGTCGGGTGCCGCGTCTATCCGGTCGGACGGCTTGACAAGGTTTCCGAGGGTATGCTCATTCTGACCAACGACGGCGAATTTGCCAACTATATGATGCATCCGTCTCATGAGGTGCCGAAGTATTACAATGTCCGCATTGAGGGCATTCCGACCGACGAGCAGCTGGAGCAGCTGTCCTCGCCGCTGGAAATCGACGGCACACCGATCCGTCCGGTCAATGTGACGCTTTTGGAAAAGGATGACACCCATGTCACCTTGCAGATGGAACTCTATGAAGGGCGCAATCGCCAGATCCGTAAGATGTGCGAGCAGGTCGGACTGAAGATCATCCGTCTGAAGCGCATTGCCATCGGCGACATTCCGCTTGGTAATCTGCGGCTTGGCAAGTGGCGCTATCTGACGCCGGAGGAGCTGACGCATCTGATGCCCGACGGCAAGGAACGCTTCAAAAATGCCGCAAAGGACGAACGTGCCGCGGCTTTGGCTGATGTCAAGCGCAAGTCCCACTCACCGTCTCACCGCGCAGGTCGTGCCGGTGTGCACTTCAACGAGCATTTCTCACATGCACCCAAGGGTGCGAGAAAGCCGAAGCAGTAAGGAGGGGACACGATGCTGATTATCAAACCGGTACAGGATTCCCAATTGCAGACGAGACTTTGTGAGACGTGCGGTGTGCCGTACCGTCCCGGCTGTCTTTGCTATCAGGCATATCTCGGTGAGGGTCCCGACGACGAAACCACGTTTGTCGGTATTTCGCAGTTTTCCGTCGGTGAGACAGACGGGGAGCGCGTGATCGGACGAATCTATGATCTGGTCTGTGCCAAAGATGTCGACGATGAGGAAGCGCTGTTCATCATGGGACGGCAGACGCTCAACTTCATGGACATGACAGGAACGCATGAGGCGTATTTTGAAGCCAAGGAAGGCGACAACGAGCATCTGATCAAGTGGCTCGGGTTCCGTATGACGGACGGGGTATGGTACTACGATCTGCATGGCAAGTTTGACGCGCACGATCATAAGCATTGAATATAAAAACGCACACCGAGGAAAATACGGTGTGCGTTTTTGTGAAAGTTAGAGATATCCGTTATACCATCCATTTATGCTGTCATGCAACGATTTTGTTAAATGTATTAGGTTGTTATAATCGTGAGTGCCTCCTAAATACAAAGGTTGCTGATGATGAATGGGAGTTTCAGTACCAACAGTCAAGGTGATTCCAGTTCGAAGTTTATATTTGTTTACATATAGGGTTTTATAATCAACAGCATTTCGATCTACAATATAACCACGAACCCAATCAGCACGCGGACTACGTAATACTTTCCCTAAACCATCAGAAAATTCAAAATAAACCAGTACCGTCTGTTATATCACGATTACAACTAAAAGTTACTACAATATCGGGTTTATTGAATATATGAGATTTACAATCAATATTAAATGTCCATCCGAATACATTGTTAGTGGAATCATATCCTATTATACCGAATTCTACTGTGAATAGATAACCTTTATATTCATAATTTAGAGAAGTGAGGGTAGAATAATCTGATGTTGTATCATTCGGCTGTTGTACTTCAACGGACTATTCGTCGGTGAAAGTTACTACTTCAAGTTCGTCTTGAGATATTGCAGGAGTTAAGAAATGAGGTCAATTAAAAAAATGTGGATGTTTCAAATAAGTAAAAGTTGCATGTTGAGTAGGGTTTATTTTTCCGGTTAATTCATAATATTCATCAGAAAACGGGATCTGTTTATAGTCAAAGGTGCTTTGCAGGGAACGGATGTAGGTGTACGGATCGTCCATCGGCGTGACATCGTAGTACGCGGCAAGATGGCGGAGTTTTTCTGTATGCTCCTCTGTTTCGTGCTGTTCCCGGAAGATCTGCAGTCCTTCCCGAAATTCCGCCTCTGTGCGCAGCGGGATATCAAGCAGGATGCCGGTAAAGCGCACCGCAGGCAGAACACGGATGAAATCTGTGAAATTTTGTGCGACGGGACGGACATGGATTTCGTCGAGCGGCATCGGTTCCACAACGAAGATCATATCACCGAAGCGGTCGGGAATCGTACAGAAATGCACACCGTCGCCGCCGGTACAAGCGAACACATAAGCACCGACCGGCGTGCAGAAATAGCGGGAGTCGGAATCGGCATCGAAAATGATGCCGACACCGCGGTCATATACGTTGGCATGTACGGACGATGCGAGCAATTCCTGTTCCATAGAATATTTTCCTTCCGCAAATGGTGATTCTGTATCTGTTGATGCTGTTTGACATGCAGTTAGCTGACTGAACAGCAATAGGATCACCACGACTGTGACACAAAGAACAGAATGTTTCATAATGCGGTTCATTTGGATGAAAATTACGTTTTGACGGTATAATCTGCGGGGATCATCATGCCGAGATACACAAACAACGTCTGCATATTGCCCGAAAACAGCAACGTCGTTCCCGGAACATCGGAAAGATCCTGCGGCAGATACAATGCCGGCTTATGATGTGCCGGAACAATGCCTGCCTGCTGCAGAATGTGTGCGACAAACTGTGAGCAGAAATACGTAAACTTCCGCTGATAGGGAATCCGCAGAAGCGACAGAATCAGCCCGACGGTGGTGTAATGCATACGGCTTTTGTATGCGACGAAATAGTCGATTTTTTCCTTGATCTTTTCGTAGGTCTTCTGTGCAACCTCGATTTCGTAGAGCTTGACGGGGAAGGGCTCACGTCCCGGTTTGAGATAGCGGGACAGCTTTTCGATGCGGAAGCCTTTGAGCACAAAGCTGTAAAAGGTTCCGGGATCTTCCTCCAGCCCAAGGGAGACGTGCGTATAATAGCTGCCTGTCATCGCGGACAGGATGCGTCCTCTGATATCGCTGAATTTCGTCAGCAGAATATAAATCTTTCTTGTAGACAAGGTGGTTTCTCCGTTTCCTGTGATTTGGGATATGCGGGGGATGCCTTGTCATCTGAAAACGATGCTTGGCCGATGCATGGGAATACATTGGCGCGGTCACACCATCAAAGCATGATGTGTCGGTTTCAAACAACGACCCGGGATGTGTGGACATCCCGGGAGGGGTATTGATGTGAAGTTATGCCTTGAAGGAATCCTTGAGTGTGACAACGCGGTTGAAGGTATTCTCGGACTTGGTATCCTTGCAGTAGTAGCCGTCGCGGACGAACTGGAACTGCTCACCCGGTGCGGCATCGGCAAGCGCCTTTTCCACCTTGACGTGTTCGACCTTGACAGCAGACGCAGGGTTGAGGTACTTGTCATAATCGGCAGAGTCAATTTCGTTCATGTTTTCCACCGTAAAGAGGCGGTTGTAGAGAATGACCGTTGCTTCTTCTGCATAGTCTGCGGACAGCCAGTGAATCGTACCCTTGATCTTTCTGCCGTCGACGGGGTTGCCGTTGCCGGATTCCAGATCAACCGTGGTGTGGATTTCCTTGATGGAACCGTCTTCGTTCTGGATGATCTCGCCGCACTTCATGATATACGCGCCCATCAGACGAACCTCGGAGTCGGGCTTCAGACGGAAGAACTTGGGAGGCGGAACGAGTGCGAAGTCGGAGGAATCGATATAAAGCTCCTTTGTAAAGGGAACCTTGCGGGTACCCATTTCCGGATGCTGCGGATGGTTGGGAACGTCAAAATATTCGACCTTGTCAGCAGGATAGTTGTCGACAACGATCTTGATGGGGTTCTGAACAGCGATGCGGCGCGGTGCCTTCTCATTCAGCTCATCGCGGACGCAGGCTTCCAGCAGACCGATTTCAACGAGGGAATTGGCCTTGGATACACCGATGCGGGAGCAGAAGTCGAGGATGGAACCGGGTGTGTAGCCGCGGCGGCGCAGACCGCAGAGGGTAGGCATACGCGGGTCGTCCCAGCCGTCAACGAGACCGGATTCGACGAGGTGGCGCAGGAAACGCTTGGACATGACGGTGTTGGTCATGTTCAGACGTGCAAATTCAATCTGACGGGGCTTGGACGGGACAGAGCAGTTTGCAATGACCCAGTCGTAAAGCGGTCTGTGAATTTCATATTCGAGGGAGCACAGGGAATGGGAGATGCCCTCGATTGCGTCCTGAATCGGATGTGCAAAGTCGTACATCGGATAGATGCACCACTTGTTTCCCTGTCTGTGATGCTCGATATAGCGGATGCGGTACAGAACGGGATCACGCATACAGAAGTTACCGGATGCAAGGTCGATCTTGGCACGCAGCGTGTACTTGCCCTCTGGGAATTCGCCGTTCTTCATGCGCTCAAACAGGTCAAGCGATTCTTCGATCGGTCTGTCTCTCCACGGGGAAACAGCGGGCGTGTTGACGTCGCCGCAGTACTTGGGATCGCGGAACTGCTCTGCGGTCAGCTCGCAGACGTAAGCAAGTCCCTTCTTGATGAGCTCAACGGCGTATTCGTAGTCCTGCTCAAAATAGTCAGAGCCGTAGAAGAAGCGGTCGTCCCAGTCAAAGCCGAGCCAGTGGATATCTTCCTTGATGGCATCGACATATTCGGTGTCTTCCTTTGCGGGGTTGGTATCGTCCATACGGAGGTTGCAAAGTCCGCCGAACTTTTTCGCGGTGCCGAAGTCAATGACAAGTGCCTTGCAGTGACCGATGTGCAGATAGCCGTTGGGTTCCGGCGGAAAACGGGTATGAACGGAGGTGTAGTTGCCCGCAGCCAGGTCTTCTTCAATCGCGTCCCAGATAAAATTGGACGCTTTTACTTCTTTGATTTCTTCCATTTCTATGACCATTACTTTCGCTTGGCGAAAGTTTCCTTTCTATGTGGAGTTTGGGGTTGTGTGGAGTTGTGGATGGTTTGGTGCTCGCACCAAATCGCAGTCGGGAGACTGCGAAATCCACAAAACACTAAGTTTGAAAATTTATTTTCAAACTTATGCAATCAGTACGCGGATTCTTGCGCGGGTTTCTTCCTCGCCGAGGATCTGCATGACGGTGTAGAGATCGGGTGCGTTTTCGCGTCCGCAGACGGCAATGCGAAGGAACATCGAAATGTCGGCAACGCTGCCGCGATAGTTTTCGGGATTTGCCTTGAACGCCTTCATGTCGGAGGCATAACCGAGGCTGTCGGCGATGACCTTGATCTTGTCAAACCAGACGTTCATTTCGTCCTGCGGGTTGTAGCTTGCAAGGAACTGTTCACAAGCGGCTTTGATGTCGGATGCGTCAAACTTTGCGAGCGGTGCGCGGTCAACGGTAAAGTACGGCGCATAGAAGAAGCCCATGTAGGGTTTGACATCGTTCCAGGTGCAAAGGTCCTTTCTCGGCTTCTTGCCGCCGCGTCCGATGGCGAAGATTGCCTTGGCTTTGTCAGGGTCTGCCGCCAGCATCGCTGCAAAATCGGGGTCGAACTGTTCTGCCCAGTCGAGGAACTTTTCGTAGATTTCATCCGCGGTCATGCGGGAGAGAACGTTCTTGGAAACGTCATTGAGCTTGGTGAAGTCAAACAGACAGCCGGAGACTGCCATCTTCTTGATGTTGAACGGGAAGTCAAGATACGACTTGTCAGGATTCTGTGCGTGCCACTCCTCGAAGTTGGAGTTGAGCAGAGTCAAAAGGTATTCCCATACACATTCGGTCGCATAACCCATTTCGCGGTAGTCGTCCATCTTTGCGCCCATATCGCGCTTGGACAGCTTCTTCTTGCCGCCGTTCTCGTCAGTCTTGAGAATCTGCGCGGTGTGCAGATACTTGGGCATCTTGAAGCCGAGATACTGGAACAGCATGATGTGCTTGGGCAGGGAAGGCAGCCAGTCCTCACCGCGGATGACGTGGGTCGTCTTCATCAGATGATCGTCAACGGCGTGTGCGAAGTGGTAGGTCGGAATACCGTCGGACTTGAGCAGAACGAAGTCCTCATCGTTTTCGGGAACCTCGAGGTTGCCCTTGACCATGTCGGTGAACTTGGTCTTCTTTTCGGGATCACCATTTGCGAGAATGCGGATGACAAACGGGTCGCCGTTTGCAAGATGCTCCTTGACCTCTTCCATTGTGAACTGTCTGCCTGCGAGCATTGCTGCACGCTTCTGTTCAGCGGCAACATGCCAGTCAGTATTCTTGATTTCCGCCTTCTTGTCGGTTTCCTGGATTTCTTCCAGCTCCTCGGCGGTGGTAAAGCACGGATATGCCTTGCCCTCAGAGACGAGCTTCTTTGCAAAGACATGATAAAGCTCCGCACGCTGAGACTGCTTGTACGGACCGTATGCGCCGACCTCAACGAGCTTGCCGTTTTCATCCATCTTAAAACCTTCGTCGTAGGAAACACCGTAGTCGGAGAGGGTCTTGATCAGTGCTTCGACAGCACCCTTGATTTCGCGCTGACCGTCAGTATCCTCAATGCGGAGAAAGAAAACGCCGTCCGACTGATGTGCCAGACGTTCGTCAACGACTGCCTGATACATGCCGCCGAAATGAACAAAGCCGGTGGGGCTGGGAGCGAAACGTGTGACTTTTGCGCCCTCGGGCAGGTCACGGGCAGGATAACGAGCTTCGATTTCCTCAATGGATGCTGTGACATCGGGGAAAAGCAGCTCGGCAAGTGCTTGATAATCCATGATGATGTGTCCTTTCTGTTTATCGGAATGCAGAGTGTTCTGCTTGAAAAATGACGTATAAAAGATATCAATATATAAATAGTATACCATATAAAAACGGTTTTGTCTATCCTTTTGCCGAAAAAAGTTTCGGAGGATGTGCAAATTTCGCCGAAAAATGTGAAGAAAGTGTAAATTCATAACGGATATGATGGAGATTCCCCAAAGAATATGATATAATAAAATGAATCGAGCGTCGTTTGACGTACTTTGAAAAAGAGGAGGATGACCGATGACAGCAGAACAGAGAAAAAAGGTTTTCCGCTATGCGGCTTGGCCGGCAGCACTGCTGGTCTGCGGCGGGATGTATTTCGGTGCGCGTGCGATTGCTGATGCCCATTTTTCCGCTGCTTTGGAATCGGTGTCCGACACAGAGGTACAGACCCTTGAGGGGCTGTGGCACTACAATGCGCTGTCCGCAAGAGAACAGCGGCTGTATGAGGTTCTGCGCGATGCCATAGACCTGCGCGAGACGGAAACGGCGCGCGTGTCGTTTGTACCGACGCAAAAAGAGTTCACTGCCGCATTTGATGCTGTGATGTGTGACCATCCGCTGTACTGCGATCTGGTCCCGGCGGGGTGTGTCCTGGTTGCCGCAGACCATTCCGCGGAGGCATCGCTTGCTTATCTGCCTGACGGCGGTATGCGGCGCGAGATACTGGAAGCCACCGTCGGAATGCTGACTGCCGCTGTATCGACGACAGATGAGAAAACGGCAGCCCGGCAGCTCCACGATATGCTGACTGCGTCCTGCGCATATCCGGCACAGACGGAGGATGCGGCGGTCGGAGAGACGGCATATGATGCACTCGTTGTCGGTGAGGCAGGCGGCATGGGTTATGCGCTTGCTTATGCGCTTTTGTGCAGGGCGGCAGAGATTCCGTGTGCGGTCGTGACAGGTACAGCCGCGGCGAACGGTATCAGCGGAGAACATGCATGGAATGTGCTGACGCTGGATGGTGTATCCGGCTTTACCGATGTCATGTGGGATGATACTGCGGCAATTACCGATGGCGGTGAGGATGCGGCAGCGCTTGCGTTCCACGGGTACTATTTTTTGTCCCGGGACGAGATGGCGGCAGACCATACACCGGTATACGATTTCGGTGTGCGCGGCGACACCGATGACTATTATGAGCAGGGAAATCTGTGCGCGGACAGTCCCGATGCGCTTGCCGGACTTTTGCAGACGCTTCTGACCGATGCGCGCCGGAGTACATCCGACACTGTGGAATTCCGGCTGGATCCGCAGCTGAATCTCACAGGGTATGCATTGGAGGAGATTTTATCTGCGGCGATTACCGCGGCAAATGCGGATGAAACCATCACCGCACCGCTACTGCGTGTCGTCAACCGTGTGTACCATACATCTGCATCCGGCGGCGGAATTACCGTTCAGCTGTTTTATGAAGAAACCGATTTGTTGGGAGAACCAGAATAAATGACCGAAAACAAACGAACCACACGCACGGTGACGGACGCCGAAATGGCAGAGCAGCGTGCATACACGGAGCAGATTGCCGCGTGGAATGCGGTATATGCCGCCGAACACGGCACCTCGCGCCGGTACTATGTGCAGACCTTCGGCTGTCAGCAGAACGAAGCGGACAGTGAACGGCTTGCCGGTATGGCGGAGGCAATGGGCTATGTCCCGGCGGCAGCTGCGGCGGATGCCGATCTGATCCTTATCAACACCTGTGCGGTGCGCGAACACGCCGAGGAGCGTGCGCTGTCGATCACAGGACAGTTCAAGCATCTGAAGGAAAAGAATCCGGAGCTTGTCATCGGCATCTGCGGATGCATGGTCTCACAGGAAACGCGCAAGGAGCGCATCAAGCACAGTTATCCGTATGTCAGCTTCCTGTTCGGAACAAGTATGCTGTACCGGATGCCGGAGATTCTGTACCGGTATCTGAACGAGCATAAGCGGCAGTTTTTCCTGGATGCCGGAGATGCGGGCAACATTGCGGAGGACATTCCCGTTCGCCGCGGAAGCAATAAGCAGGCATGGGTATCGATCATGTACGGATGCAACAACTTCTGCACCTACTGCATCGTTCCGTATGTGCGCGGCAGAGAACGCAGCAGACGCCCGGAGCGGATTCTCGATGAAATCCGGGGTCTGATTGCCGAGGGATACCGTGAGTTCACGCTGCTTGGGCAGAATGTCAACTCCTATGGGCGCGATCTTGACGATGGCATCGACTTCCCGGATCTGCTTGCACAGATCTGTGCGCTGGAGGGTGACTTCCGCGTACACTTCATGACCTCGCATCCCAAAGACGCATCGAGAAAGCTCATCGATGTCATGGCGGCCAACGACAAGGCGGCAAAGCACTTTCATCTGCCGCTGCAGTCCGGCTCCGACCGCGTGCTTGCGGCGATGAACCGCAGATATACCATTGCACAGTATCTCGATATTCTTGCGTACATGCGGCAGAAGATGCCCTCCATCACCGTGACCTCCGATATCATTGTCGGATTTCCCGGAGAGACAGAGGAAGAATTTGAAGAAACGCTGGAGGCAATCAAAGCCGCACGGTGCGATCAGCTGTTTACCTTCATCTATTCTCCGCGCACGGGAACTCCGGCGGCGGAGCTGGAGCAGCTGCCCGACGATGTCAAGGGGGACCGCATGACCAGGCTTCTGGCAGTGCAGAATGAAATTATGCTGGAAAAGAATCAGGCATGTGTCGGTGGCATCTATGACATTCTGGTCGAGGGCATCAGCCGCGGCGACAAAACAATGTATGCCGGACGCACCGAGGGCGGCAAGCTTGTCCATTTCCCGGCGGACGAGGCGCTTTCTCTGACAGGAAAAATGGTAAAAGTAAAAATTACCGCGGCGGAGACCTATAATCTCTGGGCGGAAATCATCTGATTCTATCTGAAAAAAACAGGAAAAAGGAGACTATCATCATGGATCGTATTATGGAACTTGCGGCAGAGCTCGGCCGCGCAATCAAGGAAGACGCACGCATCAAGCGTATGGAAGCTGCTACCGAAGCATACAAGAACGACAGCGCTTTGCAGTACAAGATGACTGAGTATAATGTACAGACACTGGCTTTGACCGAAGAATACAAGAAGGAAGAAAAGGACATGGAGGTTATCCATGCCATTGAAATGCGCATCAACAGCCTGTATGAGGAGATTTCCGCACTCCCTGTTCTGGTGGAATACAACGAAGCACAGGAAGCGGTCAACGCTTTCATGAACTGTGTCAACGAAGAAATCACCTTCCACATCACGGGTGAACGTCCTTCTGATGAAGCATCCGGCTGTACGCATGACTGCTCCACCTGCAAGGGCTGTCACTGATTTTTACCGAATTTAACGAACAGGAGAACGCGTGAGCATGGCAGTAACGCCTTTTATGCAGCAGTATCTGGAGATCAAGGAAAAATACCGCGATTATGTGCTGTTTTTCCGACTCGGAGACTTCTATGAAATGTTCAACGAGGATGCGCGTGTCGTATCCCGGGAGCTTGAGCTGACGCTGACCGGCCGTGACTGCGGCGGAGAAGAGCGTGCGCCGATGTGCGGCATTCCCTACCATTCTGCCGAGCAGTATATCAGCCGTCTGATTGCAAAGGGCTTCAAAATTGCCGTATGTGAACAGCTGGAAGACCCTGCAACGACAAAGGGACTTGTCAAGCGCGATGTTGTCCGCATCATCACGCCGGGTACGCTGATCGAAAACTCGATGTTGGATGAGACGCAGAATAATTTCCTCGGTGCAGTGTATGCCGAGGACGGCTGCGTCAGTGCGGCGTTTGTCGATATTTCCACCGGTGTTGTCAGTGCAACGGCGGCGGAGGGCGAGGACGCTTTACAGTATGTGATCAACGAGCTTGGCGCTTATTCCCCGCGCGAGGTGCTTCTGAATGTCAGCCGCACGGCGTATCCTGCACTGGGATCGTATCTGTGCGAGCGGCTTCATGCCATGGTTGAGGACGGACAGCCGTTCCGCTATGACGAAAAAGCTGCACGGGAGCGCATCGGTGTACAGTTCGGCGAGGAGGGAAAACAGATTTCCGATACCCGTACCGGACGTGCAACGGCCTGTGCCATCGGTGCGCTGCTTGATTATGTCGCGGAAACACAGAAAACCGATATTTCCTATATCCGCACGCTTCAGCTTTACTACGGCGGGCAGTATATGGAGATGGACGTCAACACGCGCCGCAATCTGGAACTTTGCGAAACGATGCGCCAGAAGGAAAAGCGCGGCTCACTTCTGTGGGTGCTGGACCGTACGAAAACGGCAATGGGTGCCAGAAACCTGCGCCGCTGGGTGGAAATGCCGCTGACCGATGTCCGCAGGATCCGCCGCAGACAGGAGGCGGTCGGTGCCTTTTTTGAACGCTATTTACAGCGCGAGGAAATCGGCATGTATCTGCGCGATGTGCTGGATATGGAGCGGTTAATTACACGCATTGTTTACAATACCGCAGGACCGAAGGATATGCGCGCGATTGCCAATACCATTTCCGTGATTGCGCCGATCAAATCTCTGCTCGCCGATATGGACACGCCCGAGCTTTCCCGCATCAATGCGGCGCTGGACGACTTATCCGATCTGTATACGCTCATTGACAGTGCCATTGATGACGATCCGCCGTTTTCCGTGCGCGAGGGCGGCTTCATCCGACCGGGCTATTCTGAGGATGTCGACCGTCTGCGTGATATCATGAATGACGGCAGCGCATGGAAGGAAAAAATCGAGGCGGACGAGCGCGAGGCAACCGGCATCCCGAAGCTGAAGATCGGCTACAACAAGGTGTTCGGTTATTACATCGAAGTCACAAATTCTTATAAACATCTGGTACCGGATCGGTATATCCGCAAGCAGACGCTGACCGGCGGTGAGCGCTACATCACGGAAGAACTGAAAAACATGGAAGCGACGGTGCTCGGTGCCAAGGACAAAAACTATGCGCTGGAATATGAACTGTTCCAGGGAGTCCGTGAAACGCTCTGCGCACATGTCGGACGGATTCAGCAGGCGGCAGCGCTGCTTGCCGATATCGATACCTACATCTCACTTGCGGAGATTGCAAACCGAAACAATTATGTCTGCCCGGAGGTTGACGAAAGTGATATTCTCGACATCCGCGACGGACGGCATCCGGTTGTTGAAAAATTCGCCGGAGACAATTATTTCGTTCCCAATGATACCCTGCTTGACACCGGTGCGCGCCGTCTTGCTCTGATTACCGGTCCGAACATGGCAGGTAAATCGACCTATATGCGGCAGACGGCACTCATCTGCATTATGGCGCAGATCGGCTCGTTTGTCCCGGCAAAATCGGCACGTGTCGGCGTGGTGGACCGTGTGTTCACACGTGTCGGTGCATCGGACGATTTAGCGTCGGGTCAATCGACCTTCATGCTGGAAATGAACGAGGTTGCCTACATTCTGACGCACGCGACGAAGCGTTCGCTGATCATCTACGATGAAATCGGACGCGGTACATCCACGTACGACGGCATGTCGATTGCCCGTGCCGTGCTGGAATATACGCTCGGCAAAAAGATTGGCGCAAAGACGCTGTTTGCCACGCACTACCATGAGCTGACCGAAATCGAAGGTCAGCTGGAGGGTGTGGTCAATTACAACATTGCGGCAAAGAAGAAGGGGGATGACATCATCTTCCTGCGTAAGATTGTCGAAGGTCCGACCGATGAAAGCTATGGCATCGAGGTTGCAAAGCTGGCGGGAATTCCGAATGAGGTCATCCGCCGGGCAAAGGAGGTGCTGGCTTCCCTTGATGACGGTGAGGAAGTGACGCTGCGCGGACGGCGCAAGCTCGCACCGATGGCGGAGCAGTTTGCCATGGATTTTGACGGTGCGGCAGAACGCGATGTTGCGGCGGAGGAAATCAAAAAGCGGCTGGCGGAAACGGATATCAATACACTGACGCCGCTTGCTGCGATGAATCTGCTGTATGATCTGAAAAATATGATCTGATAAACGATCCCACGGATGAAGGAGGCGATGTCGGTGGGAAAAATCAATGTACTGGACTTTCAGGTTGCGAATCTGATTGCGGCCGGTGAGGTTGTTGACCGACCGGCGGCCGTTGTCAAGGAGCTGCTGGAAAATGCCATCGACTCCGGCGCCGATTCCGTGACTGTGGAAATCAAGCGCGGCGGTGTGTCGTTCATCCGCGTGTCGGATAACGGCTGCGGCATTGCGCGCGAGGATGTTCCCGTTGCGCTCAAACGCCATGCGACCAGCAAAATCAAAGAAGCGTCCGATCTCGATTCGATTATGACGCTGGGCTTCCGCGGAGAAGCACTGGCAGCAATCGCTGCGGTTTCGGAGCTTCGCATCATGACCAAACGCCGTGAGGATGTGACAGGCACCCTGCTTGAATCTGCCGGCGGCAGAGTCAGCAATATCACCGATGCCGGCTGTCCGGACGGGACCTCGGTTATCGTGGAAAATCTGTTTTTCAATACGCCTGCCAGACTGAAGTTTCTCAAAAAAGACGGAACGGAGGCGGCAAATGTTGCGGCGTATGTGGAGAAAATCGCGCTGTCCCATCCTGAAATCACGATTCGGTTTATCATTGACGGCGAACTGAAATATGCGACCGCAGGCGACGGAAACCGCAAGTCTGCGATTTATGCGGTTCTGGGACGTGATTTCTCGAAGAAAAGCATGGAGATCCGCGGCGGCTTTGACGGGGTTTCCGTCACCGGTTACATCGGTACGCCGGAAAACATCCGCGGCAACCGGAATTTACAGATCTTCTTTATCAATAACCGATTCATCCGATCAAAGACGGTATCCGCGGCACTGGAACAGGCATTTACCACGTATATCCCCGGTGACAAATTCCCGTGTGCGGTGCTGTATCTGCAAATGAATCCTGCGACGGTCGATGTCAATGTCCATCCGGCAAAGCTGGAGGTCAAATTCTCCAATGAACGCGTGGTGTTTGAATCGGTCTACTATTCCGTGCGCGGGGCGCTGGAAAATCAGCTGTCCAGACCGGAATTGAAGCTGTTTGCGGAGTCTGAGAAAAAACAGGCACAAAGAGAACTGCTCAATCCGTTTGTTCCCGCAAAGGAAGGACGCGGCGGTGATAAGCCGAACAAAGAAGAAACGAAACCGAGAACGCTGGAGGACGGCATTTCCGCCGCAGCCGATGTGAAACCGGCGTCAAGTGCTGAACGTTCGGCTTCTCTCGAACCGATCGGAACACCGGCGCAGACGGCTGTCAGGCTGCCGCCGCTGTCGGAGGTCACTCCGGCTGACATCAAAGCCTGTTCGTCCGGCGAGGAGAAGATGACAGTGGAACCGTCTCCTCTGGATGATCTTGTGATATCGGTGCCGGAGGGATTCGGGGCGGAGTTTGAGAATACTGCGCCCACGCTCAGTCCGTTTGCCGAAGCGGAACAGGCAAAGCGCCGTGCCGATGCACAGGATGCTGAAAAAACGAAAAAGACAGAACCGATCCCTGCTGTCAGGACAGAAATCCGGGATTTGGCAGAGTCGGTACTCTCAAAAACCGTTCCGGAAGCTCCAAAACCGGAGCCTGCTCCCGCAAAGGAAGCTGAGACGCATCCCGTACCTGCTTACCGTATGGTCGGTGAGCTGTTTCAGTGCTATGTCGTGCTTGAGATGGACGATACGATGTATCTGGTTGACAAGCACGCGGCGCATGAGCGGATTCTCTTTGAGCAGCTCAAGCGCGGTCTGCGTGCAGGAGAGCAGTCGATGCAGGTATTGCTGATTCCGCTCGAGCTTCCCATGACTTCATCCGAGCGGCAGACGGCAGAGGAATACCGCGAAGAGATTCTGGCAGCGGGATTCGATTATACGCTGAACGACCATGGTGCCGTGCTTTTGCAGATTCCGTCGTTTCTGTCGATGCAGGCGGCATCCGATGCGTTCTGCGAAACGGTTACGCGCCTGTCCGATGACAGCGGAACCGCATCGCTGACACGTACACAGCGGTATGAGGGGGCACTGTTTCAGGCTGCCTGCAAAGCCGCGATCAAGGCCGGTCGTGAATATGACACGGCTCATCTGAAGTGGATCTGTGACAGAGTTCTGTCCGATCCCGAAATCCGTTACTGTCCGCATGGCAGACCGGTCTGCTTTACGATGACCAAAGCCGCCATTGAAGGACGGTTCGGCCGGTCATAAATCAATTTGTAACCAACCGTTTCGGGCTGTTTTCCCGTCACGGTGACAATAAAGTCCTCGAAAGGAAGGTTGTCTGAATGGAAAAATTCAAACCGAAATTTGAGCTTCTGAAAACAGAAGGCAACGCACGCCGCGGACGGTTTCATACCGTACACGGTGTCATCGAAACACCGGTGTTCATGAACGTCGGTACCTCCGCCGCAATTAAAGGCGGTATCTCCACGCAGGATCTCTATGAGGTCGGCTGTCAGGTGGAGCTTTCCAATACGTATCATCTGCACGTCAGACCGGGTGATGAGGTTATCCGTGATCTCGGCGGTATCCATAAATTCTTCAACTGGGACAGACCGGTTCTGACCGACTCCGGCGGATTCCAGGTCTTCTCGCTGGCAAAGCTGCGCAAAATCAATGAGGAAGGCGTACATTTTCAGTCTCACATCGACGGCAAACGCATTTTCATGGGTCCGGAAGAATCGATGCAGATTCAGTCCAACCTGGCATCCACCATTGCCATGGCGTTTGATGAATGCATTGAAAATCCTTCACCGTACCCGTATGTCAAGCAGTCGATTGCCCGCACAACCCGCTGGCTCCATCGCTGCAAGACGGAAATGGATCGCCTCAATGCGCTGGAAACGACGATCAATCCGTCTCAGCTTCTGTTCGGCATCAACCAGGGCGGCACCTACAACGACCTGCGTGTCGAGCATATGAAGCAGATTCGGGAGCTTGATCTTCCCGGATATGCCATCGGAGGTCTTGCTGTCGGCGAACCGGCGGAGGTCATGTATGACATCATTGAAACGCTTCATCCGCATATGCCGACCGATAAGCCGCGTTATCTGATGGGTGTCGGTACGCCGCAGAATATCGTCGAAGCTGTCTACCGCGGTGTCGACTTCTTTGACTGCGTTATGCCGTCCCGCAATGCCCGTCACGGCTATCTGTTTACCTGGCACGGCACGATGAATATTCTCAACAACAAGTTTGAACGCGATTCCCGTCCGATTGACGAAGGCTGCGGCTGTCCCGCCTGCCGTCACTATTCCCGCGGCTATATCCGTCATCTGCTCAAGGCAAAGGAAATGCTCGGTATGCGTCTTGCGGTTCTGCACAATCTGTTCTTCTACAACGACCTGATGGCAAAGATCCGCATGGCTCTTGATGAAGGACGGTATGAGCAGTTCTACCGTCAGTATCATGAGCTTCTGGCACAGCGGCCCGATTACAAATAAATAAACGAACACAAACGCTCTGTTCTGCACGCCGGTGCTTGACAGGGCGTTTTTTTCTGTCATAATGGCCGGGGGCCCCGCATACAATACAACACCAAAGAAACAAGGTGTTTTGTGACTTTCGCAGTTTTTCAACTGCGATTTGATGTAAACACCAAACCAGTCCCAGAATTCCCGGATTTCGGGACGAAATTCCAGAAAGGAAACTTTCGCTATGTGAAAGTCATGGTCAAAACAATGGATGTGATGCGGTGTTTTCCACAGCGGCTCCGGACGGTGCTGACAGACGCTGTGCAATCGTGGAACGCGGTAACGGAGGTGCGTCTGCGTGCCGGGAGCTGTTCTGCGATTGCGTATCGGATGGATGGGCGGACCGTGAACAAGCCGCTGCCGGCGCTGGGGCTTGATGAGGACGAGCTGCGTGAGGTGCTGTCAAGATTGTGTGCCGGTTCGGTGCATGTGTATGATGAAGGACTTCTGCGCGGATATTTTTCGCCGCAGCTGCTGCCGGGAGTACGTGTCGGTGCAGCGGGACGGCTGTTGTGTTCCGGCGGCAAACCGGAGCGGCTGCAGCGCCTGACCTCACTCTGTATCCGTCTTCCGCATACCGTGACTCCTGATCGATCCGTCACGGAGCAGCTCGTGGCACTGGTACAGGGTGCTGTAGTGGATGCCATTGCAATACAGCCCGAGCCGAATGCCGCACCGCTGGTGTCCACGCTGTTTTATTCACCGCCGGGTGTCGGTAAAACGACGCTTCTGCGCTGTCTGATCCGCGCTCTTTGCTCGGCGGAAGCGGCGGGAACACCGGTGAATGCGGCAGTGCTGGATACCGGTGAGGAGCTGTGCGCAGAGGGATTTTCCGACTGTACCGTGGATCGCTTCTCCGGATATCCGCGCGGACTTGGCATGGAAATTGCGACACGGGCATTTGCACCGCAGGTGCTGATCTGCGATGAGATCGGCTCGGATGCGGAAGCTGAGGAGATTCTCCGGGCGCAGGCGTGCGGTGTACCGCTGATTGCGACGGCTCATGCGGACACACTGCAAACACTGCTGCGCCGACCGTGCTTTGCGCGCCTGCACGATCACGGTGTGTTTTCGCGCTATGTCCGGCTGCACCGCACTGCGAACGGGCAGGGTTTTGCGTTTGTCTGTGAGGGAAGTACATGACGGGAAAGCTGCTTGGCGTTTTGCTGATCGGTGCGGTTTCGCTGTACACCGGAGGCGCATTCGTCAGTCTCTGGCAGCGGCGCGTAGAACAACTTGCGGCATTCTGCCGCTTGCTGGGAGCGTTGGAGGATGGCATCGGGGTGATGGGATTGTCTATCGGTGAAATTCTCGGGCAGTTCTCGGATGACACACTTGAAAAGACAGGCTTTCTGCCGTTGGTACGGCGCATTCTGGACGACAACCCGACGGGGGATGCACCGGGGGATGCGTTTGCGGTATGCCGGACGCGTCTTGCGCTTGAGGACGAGGACTGTGCTTTGCTGCGACAGTTTTTTGTGCGGATTGGTACAGAGGACCGTGTGCGCGAGCAGGAACGCTGTGCCTATGTCAGGGCGCGTCTGCACACACTGTGTACGGAAGCAGAGTCGGCTTTGCCGGCGCGGTGCAGAATCGCCAGAACACTTGCCGGTGCGTTTGGGTGTGCAGCGGCGCTAATGCTGTTGTAACAAAATCGGTTTGGAGGATACGGAAAATGGATGTTGCTCTGATACTCAAGGTCGGCGGGATCGGATTTTTGGTGTCGGTGATCTATCAGGTGCTGTCTAAATCAGGACGTGAAGAACAGGCTTTGCTGGTGAGCGTGAGCGGTATGATTTTGGTGCTGCTTCTGCTGGTCGGTCAGCTTGGTGATCTGATCCGTGCGGTGCGGGAGGTATTCGGGCTGTGACGGTGTTATCATCGTATGCCGAGGTTCTGCGGCTCTGCGGATGTGCGGTTATGGCGGCAGTTTGTCTGTTTGTGCTGCGCGGACTGGATAAAAACGGCATCACGGGTGTGGTATCCGTCTGCATCGGCTGTGCGTTTGTACTGACGGCAATCCTTGCGGCAAAACCGGTTCTGCAAATGCTCCGTTCTCTTGGGGATACCTATCTTGGCAATACCCGATCGTCACTGCTCCTGCGCGCAATGGCCATCGGAATTACGGTTCAGCTGACCGCAGATGCGGTGCGGGATGTCGGAGAGGGGACACTTGCCGATCGGGTGGAGACGGTCGGGCGTGTGGTACTTCTGTGCATCGGCATACCGCTGTACGAGGAGCTGTTTGCGTTGGCGGCGCAGCTGTTCGGGATGTAAAAAGACGGGGGGGAGAAAGGGCAATGTCTGATTCTGCGGTATCATCCATCTGGGAGGCCTCCGGTGCAGACAGACTGTATGCGGCATTGCCGGAAGGACTGTTGTCGGGAGAAGGCATTCCCGATACCGATACTGTCCTCAAAACCGTCAGCGGCGAATCGGTGCTTGCACGTCTGTGGGAGAGCTTCTTTGACGGCAGCAGCGGTGTAATCAGCCTTGCCGGACAGCTGTGCGGTGTACTTGTGCTGTGTGCGGTATGGGAAAAATACCGGTCCGCGGTGCTTGGCGACCGACAGGACATGGTATCCCACTGCATGACGCTGATTCTTGCGCTGATCGGCTTCGGTGCGCTGGCGGAGCTGTTTACCGATGCGGCCGGCTTTTTTTCGCAGATCCATCTGTCGGTGACATCCGCGCTGACAACATTGACCGCACTGTCGGCGATGCGCGGTGCGGTGCAGAGTGCCGCCGCCGCGAGCATGGGAATGGCGCTGTTTTTGGCGGTGACGGAAACCGTCTGCTCCGGTATTCTGTTTCCGTTTCTGCGTGTCACGTCAGGACTGTCACTGGCGTCGTCCGTTGGCGGCGGGGAGGCACTGGCACGGATTTCGGAGCTGCTTCGGCGGCAGTTTCTGTGGCTGATCGGTGCGATGATGATGCTGTTATGTGCGGTGCTGTCATACCAGTCGATTCTGGCGCGGGCATCCGATTCCGTGACGATGCGCGCGGTTAAATTTTCGCTGTCCGGTGCGGTTCCGATCATCGGCGGTGCGGTCGGAGAAGCCGCATCTGCTGTTGCCGCAGGGTTTTCTTTGGTGCAGAAGACGGTCGGCGTGCTTGGAATTGCGGCGGTTTTGTGGCAGATTCTGCCAACGCTCTGCTCCGTATATTTTACGCGGCTTACGTTTTTTGCTGCCGCATCGCTTGCCGGCTTTCTGGGCATGAAGCGGGAGGAGGGTGTACTTGCGGAGTGCATGTCACTTGCCGGATTTCTGCTTGCGGTCTGTGCGGCAGCAGCGGTGCTGTATATTCTTGTGATCACACTTTGCATGAACGGCGGGGAGGTGCGCTGATGGAACAGACGCTCTGGGGGATTCTGGCGGTGTCGCTGGTAAGCGGAACGGTTCTCGGCTTCGGTCCGAAAAACAGCAGGATGCTTCCGTACATACAGTTCCTTCTGTCGTTGGTGCTGCTCATAATGCTGCTGTCACCGATGATTTCTGTGATGAACGCGATCAGGAACCGCGATCTGGCGGCGCCGTTCTTCTCGGATGTGACAATCGACAGCGGCGGACAGTTTTATCGGGATGCGGTAACAGCGGATGCGATCCGGCGGACAACTACCGCGCTTTCTTCACTGATCAGCGCAGAAACCGGGATTGCGGCGGAGGATATGGAGATTGCTCTGACAACTGCGGCGGTTGGCGAGGAGCATACAGCGGAAATTGCTGTCGTGGATGCAGAGGTCACGCTGTTCCGCCGTTCGCACCGGATTGCCGCTGAAAAAATCAGATCGCTTGTGGAGCGGACACTGCTCTGTCCGTGTACGGTTGTCTTTTGGGGGGGAGAAGATGCGTGAGTTTTTCCGGAAGCTGCCGCAGATTCGGGGGTTTCCGTGGCTTGTGCTTGCGGCGGCGGTTGGTGTTGTCCTTCTGCTCTTTTCGGACGGAGCGCCGGTCGGAGACGGCAATCTGTCATATTCGGAGCTGTTGGAGCATAGGATTGCACAGATGACCGACACGCTTCCCGGTGTGGAGGATGTGTCGGTGCTGGTGACACTGGAGCAGGACAGCGGCAGTTCCTTTTCCGCATACGGCGGCAATGGGAAAGAACAGCACCGGATCGTCGGCGTTGCCGTGACATGTGTCGGCGGCTCAGATGCGAGAATCCGTCTGGAGATTCTGCACATGTTGTGTGCCGCGTTTGATCTGTCGGCGGATCGGGTATGGATTGGCGGAAAAGAACCGCCGCATGAGCCATAAATAAAGAATAAAAAGGAGAAAACGGTATGCAGCTGCTTGGAAAACAGTATTTTGAACAGGAAGAAATGATGTCCGATGTGCCGGCTTCGGTGTCGGAGGAAGCCTCTGACGGAATGACTGACGATGAAGCGCTGGAAACACTCTGTGAAGCGGTCAGCGGCAGACCCCGCCTTCCTGCATGGATGTCGGCGGCGGCAGGGATGGTTCGTGATAACCGGCGGCATCTGGTGGTCGCGGCATCGGTGCTGGTGATCGGCTTTGCGATTTATCTCAACTGGACGATGGCCGGCGGCAATGCGGATGCGGTTGTGGGCACGGATGACATATCTCCTCTGACAGACATTGTGAATGCGGCGTCTGTCGGTGAGGAGGGCGCACTTGCAGAAGACCTTTCTGTCAGCGATTTGTCGGAGGATGATTATTTTGCGGTATCGCAGATCAACCGTCAGCGGGCAAGAGATGAGGCGATTGCCGTTTTGCAGGATGTTGTGGATGGAGCGGCAAATCTGAGCGATGTACAGAGCGATGCCCTGGCGCAGATTTCACAAATTGCCGCAGATATTGAGAAGGAGGCCGCGATTGAATCGCTGGTGCGCGGCAAAGGCTTTGCGGACTGTGTTGCGGTAATCAGCGGGGAAAATGTGAATGTGATTGTGCGTACCGCGGCACTTTTGCCGAATGAGGTTGCGCAGATACAGGAAATTGTTTACGAGACGGCAGGAATTCTGCCTGCCAATGTTAAAATTATCGAGAAATGACGGACTCCGGCACATCTGACAGGAGAAAATTGCTCCTGCGGCTGTGCCGGATGATTTTTTGCAGATGTCGGCACGGCGGATATTTCTTTGGCTTCAAAATGCGATAATAAATAACACAAATATGGGAAATTCGACAAAATAATACAATAATACATAAAATTCGATCTATAATAGATATAATAACGTTAAAAATAAGAAATGATAACGTCGAATTACCGTGAAAATGTCGAATCCGAGGACACGAAAAAATATTTTTTTGCCGTAAATCCGTTGACAATGAACGGTGGTTGTGATAAGATATAACATGAAAACAAGAAGTACACAAACGAGCCGATCGGGTTTGTGTACTCTGGATGATACATCAAAATTTTTCGAAAATGAGGGATAGGAAATGAAGATTTTAATTGCGGATTTCAGCGCGGATGCAAGACATCTGTTTGCGGAGAATATGAAGCGGTTCGGTGCGTCCGAGGTATTGGAGGCGGCAAACGGAGAGGACGCGGTACAGGAAATTCTGCGCGGCGATCCGGATGTGGCATTTGTTGATGCATGGCTGCCAAAACTGGACGGACTCGGTGTCATTCACTCTGTACGCAGAATGGGCGGAAAGCACATGAACCGTCCGCAGTTTGTATTTATCAATTATGAAGGAACGGCAAATCTGTTCTCGGAAGCATCGAGAGCCGGCGCATCCTACTGTGTTTCCAAGCCGTTTGATTACCGCGAACTCTGGAAAATTTCAGACATGCTGGCATCCCGTGCGGCAAACGGTGCGGAGCTGACATCACAGCAGAATACCCAGGGTGAATGTCTGCCGACGGTACGCGGTGAGCTGCACGACAGCACCCTGCGCACACCGATTCTCAATTATACGGACAATCCCGCATCACTGACGCTCGGCGTCGGCGGATATGCAGAGCGACCGTTTGGCGACGGACAGGAGGATGCCGCACGGAATCTGGAAACACAGGTCACGCGGATCATTCACAGAATCGGTGTTCCGGCACACATCAAAGGTTATCAGTATCTGCGGACGGCGATTCTGATGGCAACAGACGATCCCGATATCATCAACTACGTGACGAAAATGCTGTATCCGACTGTGGCAAAGCAGTATAAGACCACCTCATCCCGCGTGGAGCGTGCCATCCGTCATGCCATTGAGGTTGCATGGGACCGTGGGGATGTCGATGTCCTCAACGAGTATTTCGGTTACACCATCCAGAACAACCGCGGCAAGCCGACCAATTCGGAATTCATTGCTATGATTTCCGACAGACTGCGGCTGTCCATGAAGGTACATTGATCGAAAATAATAAGAAAAAACAGCGATCCGTCGGACATCGGCAGGATCGCTGAAATTTTTCTGAAATTTTTGAAAAAAGACTTCCATTTTGTATCAAGTTGTGATACAATATTAAATAACCATGAATATGTGGGTTCCCGGTATACGCAGGAGACCGGATGTTTTCCGGAATTCCTGATCCACTATTGAATGAAAGAGGTAAAAAGATATGACACTTGTCATTTTGGCAGCCGGCATGGGCAGCCGTTACGGCGGTCTGAAGCAGATTGACCCTCTGGGTCCCGGTGGAGAATTTATCATTGACTATTCTATCTATGACGCAATCCGTGCGGGCTTTGACCGTGTGGTATTCATCATCAAGAAGGAAAATCATCAGATCTTTGAAGAAACGGTCGGTGCCCGCGTTCGCGGTGCGATCGAAGTCCGTTATGCATTCCAGGATATCAACGATATTCCCGAAGGCTTCTCCGTTCCCGAAGGACGTGTCAAGCCGTGGGGTACGGCACACGCATTGCTCTGTGCAAAGGATGCTGTTGACGGTGACAATTTCGCTGTCATCAACTCTGATGACTTCTACGGTGCCGATTCCTATGCAAAGGTCGGCGCATTCCTGCGCAATATTCCCGATGACGGCAAGCAGCACTACTGCATGTGCGGCTTCATTCTGAAGAATACGCTGTCCGAAAACGGTCATGTCGCACGCGGCATCTGCATCAAGGACGACAACGATCATCTGACCTCCATCACCGAACGCACCAAGATTCAGCGCAACGACGGTCAGACGCAGTTCTACGAAGACGATATGGGCTGGGTGGATGTTTCCGAGGATTCCATTGTTTCGATGAATATGTGGGGCTTTGAGGCTTCCTTCTTTGATGAAATCGAATCCCGCGAACGTGCCTTCTTTGAAAATCTCAAGAATCCGCTCAAGGACGAATTCCTGCTGCCGAATATGGTTGACGCGGCAATGAAGTCCGGTGCGGCAGACGTTACTGTTTTGCAGACAATGGCAAAGTGGTACGGTGTCACATATCATGAAGATAAGGAAACGGTGCAGAAATTCATCTCTGACTGCATCGCTGACAATGTTTATCCCGGAGGTTTATGGAAATGATCAAATATCCCGAAATCAAGCCGTTTGCGGAATGCTTCAAAATCGCAGGTCCCATCACCGGTATTGACAAGATCGAAAACGGTCACATCAATGCAACCTATGTTATTGCCTGTGAAGGCCATGATGGCAAGCAGATTCGTTACATTCTTCAGACCATCAACACCAAGATCTTTACCGATCCTGTTTCTCTGATGGAAAATATCAAGAACGTGACCGATTACTTAAAGAACATCATCCGCGAAAACGGCGGCGATGTCAACCGTGAGACACTCACCTGCATCGAAACCGTTGACGGTCTGATTTACCATGTCGACGATCAGAACCGTTATTGGAGAATGTACAATTACATCGAAGACGCTACCAGCTATCAGTCTGTCGAACGCCCGATTCTGTTTGAAAATGCGGCAAAGGCATTCGGTAAGTTCCAGCGTCAGCTCGACTCCTATCCGGCAGATACCCTGCATGAAACCATCGCAAAGTTCCACGATACCGTCAAGCGTTTCCGTGACTTTGAAGAAGCGGTTGCAAACGACATTTCCGGCCGTGCAAAGGATTGCCAGCCCGAAATCGAGTTCTATCTTGCGCACAAGGACATCTGCGGTGAAATCACCTCCCGCATTGCAAGTGGTGAAATTCCGCTGCGTGTTACGCACAACGATACCAAGCTCAACAACATCATGATCGATAACGAAACCGACGAAGGCATCTGCGTTATCGACCTGGATACCGTTATGCCCGGTTCCGCACTGTATGACTTCGGTGACTCCATCCGCTTCGGTGCTTCTTCCGCAGCTGAGGACGAACAGGATCTGTCCAAGGTTTACTTCGTACCCGCGCTGTTTGAAGCATACACCCGCGGCTTCCTCTCTGAAGCAAAGGAAGCACTCAACGACACCGAAAAGGATCTGCTTCCCATGTCTGCGATCCTGATGACGCTGGAATGCGGTATGCGCTTCCTCGGCGACCATCTCAACGGTGACGTTTACTTCAGCCTGCACTATGAAAACCAGAACCTCTACCGTGCAAGAACCCAGATGAAGCTTGTTGCTGACATGGAAGCACAGATTGAGGATATGAAGGCGATTGTTGCAAAGTATCGCTGATTACAAGAGCATTATGAACAGCCCGAGCCGAGGTTTTTTCGCTTGGGCTGTTTTTGTGCTAATTTTACTGTTTTGGTGGGAAGTTCTCTGAAATACTTGACAAACAGGGGAAAATCTGATATGATTTAGAGGACAAATAAATGAAATGAACTGGAGGAATTCCCATGAAAACCGAAACACGTATGACTGCGGCAGCGCTGCTTGTATTGCTGCTTGCGGCTGGGATGCTATCCTGTGCCGATGCTGGTACCGCAGAAACACAGCAGACAACATCCATGGAAACAGAACCTGTTACGGAAGCAGTGACAGAAGATCCCGCATTTCGAGACTCTCTGCCGGATGCGGATCTGAACGGATATCAATACCGTATGGCAATTTTTGGAACGGATATCCAACGGATCATGACATTTAACGATGATGAAGACGGCAATATTGTCAATGATGCGGTATATCACAAGATTCGCACCGTTGAGGAACGCTTCAATACCGATATCGTGTTGGCTGATATCAGCTATCTGGAAGAGGATCAGATCGCTGCGCTGAAGAAGGCAGTGATCGCGGGTGAGGACAGCTGTGAAATCGCGCAGGGGCATGATGTCAATACGGCAAATGTGTCACTGGAAGGATTGTTTGTCAATATATACGATATCCCTCATCTGGATTTTTCCAAGCCATGGTGGTTCCCCCAAACACTGGAAAGCATGACCGTTGCCGGTCAGATGTATATGATGTTCAATAACATCTCCTACAGCAATCTGGCGCAGATGCGTGTGATGTATTTCAATAAAACATTGATGCAGGCACTGGATATGGAATATCCTTATCAGATGGTCTATGACGGTACATGGACGCTGGATGCGATGAAACAGATGACTGCTGCCGGGTACAGTGATCTGAATGGCGATGGCACCAAGGACGAGGGAGATCAGTACGGATATGTCAATATGCCAAATTACTATGGAATGCTGGAGCCGTTCCACGTGGAGCCTTACAGAAAAGACAGCAGCGGCGCATTGTATTATGAAGTAAATCTGGAGAAAACCACCGCCATTGTGGAAAAATTCTACGATTTGATCTTCGGCGAGGGCGGATATCTGGTGCCGCGCAAGTATGACGACTATGCTGACCGCGTTTACAAAATCGTTTCTGAGGGCAGATCGATGTTTTTCTACGGCTCGCTTGACACTGCTGTCCAGACCTTCAGCAATACCGACCTTGTGTACGGTGTGCTTCCGATGCCGAAACTCAACGAATCGGATGACGGTTACTACGGCGGTGCGTTTGACCGTCCGCTTGTCGTTCCGACCACAGTACAGAATCTGGAAAACCTCGGTATCGTCACCGAAGCGCTCAATGCAGAGGGCTATAAACAGGTCTATCCCGCATACTATGAAATTGCGATGAAGACCCGTTATGCCGATCAGACCGACGATGCGAAGATGATGGATATTGTTCATGACAATGTCATCATTTCGTTTACGTATCTGTTCGGCGATTATAAGAGCATTTTCAACATGATGTGGGATCTGTTCAATGCCTCCAAGCCGACAACCAATGTTGCGTCATGGTGCGCAAGGAATGAAAAATCCCAAACCAAGCGCGTAGAAAAATTAGCTGAGTTCTTTGAGGAGCACCGTTCCTAATCATAAAATCAAAAGGCACCGTGTGTCGTTCTTTGACATACGGTGCCTCAATGTTATTTGTTCGGGTTGGAGTCAGATGTTTTTTTGGGTGTCTTTTGGAACATCGATTCGTATTCCTCTGCATCGTTTTCCTCGCGGCGGATAGAGCCTTTTGCCGCAAAGACAAAGACCGCGGCAAGGGCATACAGTGTGGAAAAGATCACGAGGAAGATCAGAAGATCGGCTGCAGCCGCAAAGCCGTGTGCGATGACCTGAAGGCACAGCGAAATCAGGATCAGTACACAGAACAGGTGCAGAATCGCACGGATGGCAATGGGGAACCGTTCGATGGCATAAATCCGGTTGGCGGCTGTCAGACACAGAGAAAACAGCAGAACCGCAAACGTCAGAAGAAAGGACGGACCGAGAAAAATCGCGGAATCGGTGACGGCATACTGGTTATAAAGCATGTCCATGTAAATGCCGTGTGCCGCAATGCAGATGCCCATGGTGATAGTGAACCAGATACAGCTGCGGCTGAGATAGGCACCGACGGCATGGGGCTGTTTTGCGGGACGGCGGTACAGGATCAGCGAGTAGACACAGGCACTCAGCAGTGCTGCCGCAAAGAACACACCGTGACCGATAACGGAGGTCCCGCCGCGGATCATATCGGCAAATGGCTGCTGCTTGATTGGATAAATCACAGCAAGGTAAATCAGAAAGTAGACAATGTTGAGAACAGTATAAATTGCGCAGGTTCTGCGCGCCGTGTTTATGCGGAACGCATGGGCAAGCCGCTGTTTTTCTTTCTGCCGCTGTTCCTTTATTTCATTTTGTTCCCGCAGAAGCGCCCGTGCGGTTCGTGCGCGTGCAAGCGCTTCTTTTCCGGGATCGGCAGAGGAATTGGATTCTGGACGGTTGGACATGGAATTCTCCTTGGTACGCTCAAATGAGTGGTTCCTTTTCTGAGATGGATATGGATGGCAGGGCAGAAACGGATTTGCCGGCTGTTATTCGGGCAGGACCTCTTCTGCGGCATGGCGGATGTCACGAATGGCGGCGGCTGGATCTTCTGCTTTGAACACAGCGCTGCCGGCAACGAAGACGGTTGCACCGTGTGATGCGGGAAGTGCGGCATTGGCAGCGGTAATACCGCCGTCTACCTGGATTTCGATATCATAACCGCCGGCACGGATCATACGGGAAATCGATTCGGTATTCGGCATGGTTTCCGGCATGAATTTCTGACCGCCAAATCCCGGTTCCACGGTCATGACAAGAATCATATCGACGTATGGCAGCAGAGGCTCCAGGACAAATGCGGGTGTTGCAGGCTTGATGGAGACAGCGGCCTTACAGCCTGCGGCACGGATGGCTTCGAGGACCTCGATCTGGTTCTCACAGCTTTCGTAGTGGATGGTGATGCTGTCAGCACCGGCTTTGACAAAGTCGGCGATGTAGCGGATCGGATCAGTAATCATCAGGTGGACATCAAAGAAGAGCTTCGTGTGCGGACGGAGTGCGGCGATGACCGGTGCGCCGAAGGAAATGTTGGGGACAAAGACACCGTCCATGACGTCCAGATGCAGATAATCCGCACCGGCAGACTCGACTGCGGCAACATCGCGCTGCAGATTGGCAAAATCTGCGGCAAGCAGAGACGGAGCAATTTTCACATTGTGTTTCATCATTATGACCATATACATTCGGAGGGGCGAATGTATCCTTTCCTGGTTTCTTTCCGGAAATGAGATTCAGTAAACATAGGGGAACCGGACGCGGATGTACCGCATATACTGACAGGGGATGGAAATTCAGAATCCCGGGACCTGCGGCTGCCGTACCGATGCCGCCGTTGGGAAGCATACAAAACAAAGGATGATGACAGATGTGCGGCGGTACGGTGCGTTTCGGAGAACCGCTTTGGGAGCAGTCATATGCGGATGCGTCTGCGTGCGGCTCTTCCCGGGCGGTTTTTCGTTTTTTGATAATTGCTTATCCTTATTATTATACAATTTTTTGGATTCGGTGTCAAGCGATTTTCATAAAAAGACCTGCGGAAATACAAAGAATCGGGAAAAACTGCGAAAAAAGCAGGATTTCTTATAGGATCGGCAAACTTTTTTTCGTTTCGTCACAAATTGAACACAAATTTATGATATACTTTCAATATATATGTTTCTGCGGACAGAAACCGGGAAACAAGGAAAAAGAAAGGATGCAGTTTTCTCAATGAATTGCAGAACGAAGTGGAAGCGATATTCTGCGGCGGCGCTGTGTGCAGCACTGCTGCTGTGTGCGGCGGTTTCCTGCAAGGACGGCAAGTCGGACAGCAACGGCGCGGCAGGCGCGGACGGAACAACGGAAGCCGTAACCTTGACGCCCGAGGAATATGAAGCTTATTCCTTTGAAAATGTAAAAAGCGCATTCCCCGATATCCCGTATGTCTACGCGTTTGATCACGGAGACGGCGCGGCAGACGATACGGTTACATACGATGAATACCGATATTATCAGCTGCAATATAAAAAATATCTGGATGGCGGTGATGAAAGCTACTGGACGCATCACCCCGATATGCGGGACCGTGTCACCGAAATGTACAATACCGAAATCCGCCGCAATCATGCGGTGCGGGCAGAGTGTGAAAAGTACGGTCTTTTGCTGACAGAAGCGGAAAAAACGGCACTGGATCGCAGCAATGCGGAATTTGTTGCGGCGTTCGGGGATGCCTCGTATTTCCGTCAGGCGCTGGACATGTACGATATGACGGAATATTATTTCCAGTACCAGTCAGAACTGGAGCAGCTGTACGGAAAACTCGAGAACTACTACATGGAGCACGGACAGATTCTGACCAAGGACGAGGACATCCGTGCACTGCTGGATACCGATGCCTTTGTCCGCTGCAAGCACATACTGATTAAGAATGATGCCGGTGAGAACAAAGAGGACAACCGGGCGCTGGCGGATGAACTGCTTGACCGCATCCATGCGGGAGAGGATTTTGATACGCTGATGCAGGAATATACCGAGGACCCGGGAATTCAGTCGGAACCCGGCGGTTATTATTTCTTCCGCGGTGAGATGGAGGAAACCTTTGAGGAAGCTTCCTTTGCGCTGTCCGTCGGTGAAATCAGCGATGTGGTCGAATCATCCTACGGATACCACATCATCTGGCGCTGTGAAAAGGAAGCGGCCTATCTCGATGAGAATCTGGCTGCCATTCGTTCCACCTATCTGGCACTGCGGTTTTATCAGGTGCTTGAGGAGGTTTCGGCGGACTGGAGCATTGTCAAGTCCGAGCAGTATGACATCCTCAGCGATTGGGATTATGCCGTGTCGCTGGGCAGCCTTTATACGGAAACGGAACAGTGACGGGATCTGATCAGATGAAATACGAAAGTTGTATACTGTGTCCGGGAGCGCAGCTGCATGTGATTCCAAAGGACACCTTCAAAACCGATTTTATCATGTTCTCCTTCACGCTGCCGCTTGCACGTGAAACTGCCGCAGAATATGCCCTGCTTCCGTCGGTTCTCTGCCGCGGCTCAATGGCATATCCGACGCTGGAGGATCTGGCGCGGCGGCTGGATACCTTGTACAATGCCGGTATTGCCGGTCGGGCACACAAGCGAGGCGAGGCGCAGGTGGTAACATTCCAGCTGCGATGCCTGGAGCAGGATGTCATCCCGCCGGAGGATGAGAACGAAGGACCGCTGCTGTCATCGCTGCTGGATACCTTCTGCGAACTGCTGTTTGCACCGCTGACAGAGCAGGGTGCATTTCTGCTGTCGTATGTGGACGGTGAGAAAAAGAATCTCTGTGAGGCGATCCGCGCAAAGATCAACAATAAGGCATCGTATGCGCTCAGCCGCCTTGATGAGGAAATGTTTGCGGAGGAGTGCTACAGCATTTCTTCCCGCGGTACGGAGGAAACGGTCGCTGCTGTGACACCGCAGTCGCTGTACCGATGTTATCTTCAGATGCTCCGGGAGGCACCGTTGTCTGTAACGTATGTCGGACGCTTGCCGTCGGATACCATTGTGTCTTCTCTTGCACGTTTTGTATCGCTTCTGTCCGCGCATCGGTCGGAAACAGAGACGTTTTCCTGTCCGGTGACGCAGGTTGTGCGCCGAGCAGAGCATCCGGTGCGGCGGGTTGAGGAGTCCATGGACATCCGCCAGTCGCGCCTGTGTATCGGCTACCGCACAGCATCGGTCTTGTCCGATGGGGATTTCTATCGCTTTGCGCTGTTCAATGAGCTGCTCGGCGGCTGTGCGTCGTCAAAGCTGTTTATGGAAGTGCGTGAGCGGCGCGGTCTTTGCTATGACTGTGCCTCATATCCGGAAGCGCAGAAGGGTGTTCTGTACATCAGCTGCGGTATTGCGGCTGATGCAAGGGTCGAAGCAGAGAACGCCATCGCTGCACAGATTCAGGCGATCTGTGACGGTGAAATCACCGAGGAAGAATTCCAGGCGGCAAAAAAGTCGCTGGTTTCCGGATACAGAGAAATTGAAGACAGTGCTGCGGCGATTGCGGTCTGGTATGAAAACAGACGCGCGGCGGGCATTGATACATCGCCGCAGGAAACGGCGGAGCAGGTTCTGTCCTGTACACGGGAGGCGCTTGCAGACTGTGCTGCGGCACTGACGCAGGATACGCTGTATTTTTTGCGCGGTACCTGTGCGGACGGCGGGGAAGAGGAGGACTATGACGATGACACAGATTGAACATCTGACCTCTGATCGCCTGCGTCAGTCCTATACACGTATCCGGCATAAAAGCGGGCTGACTGTCTGCGTATTGCCGAAACGTGCGGCGGTGACCTATGCGGTCCTTGGTGTTGGCTTCGGTGCCAATGACCGGATGTTCCGCCGGACGTCAGATGCGGTGCTGACACCGCTTCTGACCACGCAGCAGCTTCCGGAGGATACCGTCTTCGTTCCGTCCGGCTGCGCGCATTTTCTGGAACACAAAATGTTTGCGGAGCGCGGCGGTGAGGATGCCATTGCGCGGTTTGCCCGGTACGGAGCCAATGCCGATGCGTATACAACGCCGGATCTGACCGCATATCTGTATTCGACAACGGAAGACCCATATGCGCCGCTGGAAATTCTGCTCGATTTTGTGATGAATCCGTATTTTACCGCAGAAAATGTGGCGAGAGAACGGAGCATCATCGCGCAGGAGATCCGCATGTATGACGATTCGCCGATGCAGACGGGATACTATAACCTGATGGAGGCGCTGTATCACACGCATCCCATCCGCGACAACGTCGGCGGTACGGAGGAAACGATCCGGGAGATCACGCCCGATGTGCTGTATCGCTGTCATGCGGCGTTCTACCGGCCGGACAATATGGTACTGACGGTCGCAGGCAATGTAACCCCGGAGCAGGTGATGGCTGTCTGTGACCGCTGTCTGCCCGATGCGGCAGCACCTTCCGTGACGCAGCGTATTCTTCTGCCGGAGCCGCCCACCATTGTGCGGCAGCATATTACCGCACAGGCAGGTGCCGCAACGCCGCTGCTCTACTTCGGCGTCAAAGATACGCATCTTTCCTCCGATCCGATGCAGCGGCTGCGCTATGCTTCTGCTGTCGATATTCTGAACGACATCCTGTTCTGCAAGTCCTCGGCGATTTTTGCTGACCTTTATGGACGGGGCTTGATCAACGGACGGTTCGGAGCGGAGTATGAGCATACCGAGACCTATTCCTATGCGCTGATCTCGGCAGAAACAGAATCACCGGACGAAACAGAAGACGCCATCCGCAGTTATCTTGCGGACAGGGTGCGGCTTCACGACATTTCGGATGCGCAGTTTGCCAGATGCCGCCGTGTCATGTATGCTTCTTCCGTGACAGCTTACGAGTCGACGGAGGATATGGCACTGGACTGCCTGGACTGTACCATGGACGGGGGCGAGCTGTTCTCGTCGGTCGATGTCATGATGCAGATTACCAAGGATGACCTCATTGATGTGCTGGATATGCTCTATCAACCGGAGCATATGGCCGTCAGTGTTGTGACAAAATAAAAGCTACAGAGAGGAACATCACCATGAATTCCACCAACATCATCGGTTTCCCGAATCTGGGTCTCGGACCGTGGGAAATCAACAAGTTTCTGTTCCAGGCAGGCAATTTCAAGGTTGCCTGGTACGGCATCATCATTACCATCGGCATCATCCTTGCAGTGCTGTATACAATCAAGCGCGGCAAGCAGGAGGGCTTTACGACAGACGATGTTCTGGACTATGCCATCTGGGTGGTTCTGATCGGTATCCTCGGCGCACGTCTTTACTATGTCGCCATGACATGGGGCCGGTACGAATCGTTTTTGGATGTCTTTGCGATCTGGAACGGCGGACTTGCCATTTACGGCGGTCTGATCGGCGGCGCACTGACGATTCTGTATATCTCCTACAGAAAGCATAAGAATACCCTGAAATTCCTTGACATGGTCACGCCCGGCGTTATGATTGCGCAGGCACTCGGCAGATGGGGCAATTTCTTCAACGGTGAAGCATACGGCTCCATCCTCAAGTACGAATTCCTCGGCAAGACCTTTGAAACCTCCCGTTTCGCTGGTCAGGCGATCCCGTGGATTATGACCATTGAAAATGTCAACGGTTCCGCACTGTACTACGCACACCCGACGTTTCTTTATGAATCTCTGTGGAATGTTCTCGGCTTCATTCTGCTCAACATCCGGTATAAGAACAAGAAGTTCGACGGACAGATTCTGTTCTCCTACCTTGTCTGGTACGGCCTTGGACGTATGTTTATTGAGGGCTTCCGCACTGACTCGCTGTATCTGGGCAATGTTCGTATTTCCCAGCTTCTGGCGGTCGGATGTGTCATTTTCGGAATTATGTTTTATCATCTCCTCCGCAAGAAGGCAAAGCCCGTTCTGGCGGCAGAGCAGGATGCACAGGAATATGAGAGCCTGTTCTCGGACAAGCCCGCAAAGAAGAAAAAGAAGAATTCTGCAAAGGCGGCATCTGTCAATACAGAAGCGGAAGAACCGGTCAAGACGGTCTCTGCTGAGACAGAAAACACCGATCCTGCTCCCACAGAACCGGAACAGACGGAGCAGAACAATACAAAGGAGGATGTCTGATATGGCAGCACAACTGATTGACGGTAAAAAAATTGCGGCAGAAACACGTGCGGAAATCGCAGCTGCTGTCGCAGAACAGAAAGCAGCCGGTGTGACACCCGGTCTTGCGGTCATCATTGTCGGCGAAAATCCCGCTTCGCAGGTCTACGTCCGCAACAAGCACAAGGCGTGCGGTGAGGTCGGTATGTACTCCGAGGTCATTGAAATGCCCGGCGATACGACAGAGGAAACCCTGCTTGCAAAGATTGCGGAACTGAATGAAGATGCAAAAATTGACGGTATCCTTGTCCAGCTTCCGCTTCCAAAGCACATTGACGAGGAAAAGGTCATCAATGCCATTCGTCCGGACAAGGATGTCGATGCGTTCCATCCGGTCAATACCGGCAAGATCATGATCGGCAATCCCGATTTTCTGCCATGTACACCGGCGGGTGTCATGGTGATGCTCGAGAAGACCGGTATTGACATTACGGGCAAGAACTGTGTTGTGGTCGGACGTTCCAATATCGTCGGCAAGCCTATGGCGATGCTGCTGCTCGGTGCAAACGGTACGGTGACGGTCTGTCACTCAAAGACAAAGGACCTTGCCTCGGTCACACGTGAGGCGGATATTCTCGTTGTTGCCATTGGTCGTGCGGACTTTATCAAGGGTGATATGGTGAAAGAGGGCGCAGTTGTCATTGATGTCGGCATGAATCGCCGCGAGGACGGTCGTCTGACAGGTGACGTGGATTTCGCATCTGCATCGGAACGTGCATCGTTCATTACCCCTGTTCCCGGCGGCGTTGGACCGATGACGATCACGATGCTGCTTCGGAATACGCTGACGGCATCGAAGCTGCATCACGGCCTTTGATGCGGGGTTCCGAAAAGACTTGGAGTTCATAGAATATTTACAATTTGCGCCGTGATAAAACCGCGAAAAACCGAAGAAAACCTTGACAAACAAGGTGAAAATATGGTATAATAATATGCCGCTTGAGATTGGGCGTACAACTGGGAAAACGAAAGTGCTCCCGGCCTGTTACTCAGCGAGTCTATAAATGAAAGAGAGGTGCTTTTCGTGTTTGCAGTCATTGAAACTGGCGGAAAGCAGTACAAGGTTCAGGAAGGCGACATCCTCTTCATCGAGAAGCTCGATGCAGCAGATGGCGACAAGGTAGTTTTTGATAAGGTCTATGCACTCGGTGCAGCAGGCGAACTCAAGATCGGCGCACCCGTTGTCGAAGGCGCAACCGTTACGGCAAACGTCATCAAGAACGGCAAGGGCAAGAAGATCTACGTTCTGAAGTACAAGTCCAAGAAGAACGAAAAGAAGAAGATCGGTCACAGACAGCCTTACACCAAGATCCAGATCGAAAAGATCGAAGGTTAAGACTTCATGACCAAGATCGTATTTTATAAGCAGAACGGCTCTTTCTACGGTTTCCGTGAAACGGGACATGCCGGCTTTGCAAGTGCGGGACACGATGTTCTGTGTGCGGCGCTGTCGGCGATGACGATGCTTGTCATCAATACACTGGAGGTTGCGTATGCGGCTGATGTGGATTACAAGATTGACGAAAAGACGACCGATATTACAGTCAAATGTAAGGCGGCGCTTGGAGACAACACCGATGAGAAGCAGCAGTATGCAGTCCACGGACTGATCTACGGCTATTATTTACAGCTGAATGATATGCTGGAAGATTATTACGATTATCTGGATGTCGATGTGGAAGAGCGTGCTTATCGCTAATACGAACTGTCTGTATCTGTCAAATCTGTTTGTTAACATCAAAAATTACATGTGGAGGTAGTAGCCATGTTAAAGCTGAGCTTACAGTTCTTTGCTCATAAGAAAGGTGTCGGTTCTACCAAGAACGGCCGTGACTCCAATGCGCAGAGACTCGGTGTCAAGAAGTCCGACGGTCAGTCTGTCGTTGCAGGCAACATCATCGTCAGACAGAGAGGTACCAACGTTCATCCCGGTGCAGGTGTCGGTATCGGTAAGGATGACACCCTGTTCGCACTGATCGACGGTGTTGTCAAGTTCGACCGCATCGCAGGCAACAAGAAGCGCGTCAGCGTTTACGCAGCTGAATAATCTGCGGTCTGCCAAATTGTTTCAACAAAAGAAAACCGATGTGTCTTTGTACGGATGCATCGGTTTTTTCTTATCGAATCAAAGTCCCCCTTGACGCGGTACAAATTCTGTGCTATACTGAAAACAAAACGAAGAAACGGAGCAATCTGCTATGAATTATACAGAAATCAACGCAAAAACGTGGGATCGCTGGTCGGAGGAAGGCATGACATGGACGCGCCCGATCACCCAAGAAGCATATGCCGCTGTCACAGAGGAAAATTTCACCGTATATCTGACCCCGTGCGTACCGGTACCGCATGAATGGTTTGGAAATCTGACGGAAAAACGGCTGCTTGGTCTTGCATCGGGCGGCGGACAGCAGATGCCCGTGTTTGCAAAGCTCGGTGCGGACTGCACGCTGCTGGATTATTCTGACCGCCAGCTTGACGCTGACCGTGCGGTAGCAAAGCGGGAAGGGTACGGGATCAACATTGTTAAAGCGGATATGACGAAGCGTCTGCCGTTTGACGATGCGACGTTTGATATCATTTTTCATCCGGTATCCAACTGTTATATTGAAGACGTGCAGCATGTATGGGAGGAATGTTACCGTGTGCTCAAACCCGGCGGTGTTCTGCTTGCCGGCATGGATAATGGGATGAACTTCTTGTTTGCGCAGGATGAAGAACCGCTTGTCGTGGTCAACCGTCTTCCATATAATCCGCTGAAGATGCCGAAAGAGGAATTTGAACGCATTGCCGCCGAGGACGGTGTTCAGTTCAGTCATACGCTGGAGGAACAGATCGGCGGTCAGCTCAAAGCCGGGTTCCTTCTGCGGGCACTGTATGAGGATCGCGACAGAGAGGGCTGTGGTGTGATCCGGGAATATGCGCCGCAGTATTATGCGACGATGGCGGTGAAAGGATGATGGTTATGGATAGACATAGTTATATTGAAAATGACCGTATTGCACTTGCGGAATATCTGGATGCGGAGGATGACCACGCTTGTTATGAATGTTGGCAGGATGAAGAAACACAGGCGGGATACAATTACCGCATGACGGATACCTTTGAAGAATTCTCCGCTTCACCGAAGCGATCGCGCTTTCGTGCGGTCATTGTGCGGAAAAACGACGGTGCGGTTGTCGGGGTTGTGTTTGTTTCCCCGCCGCATGTCCTGCCCGATCTTGCGATCATGGTCTACCGTCCATACCGCGGACAGGGAATCTGAATGTACATTGAAACCGAGCGTCTGATCATCCGTGATTTCTGTGAAGCGGATGCTCCGACGTTATATGATATCAAATACGACGGGCAGGTGCGATATTTTTGCCCTGACTTTTTGGATGTGGATGTTTCTTTGCGCGATACAGAGGAATTTATCCGGAAATTCAACAGTTATGAGATCAAGAAGGATATCGATGCATGGCGCCGTTATGCGATAGAGTACAAGAGGTCACATGAGGTGATCGGCTGTCTTTGTTTCGGTTTGCAGGATATGCTTTTTGAATATGAGCTTGGCTGGATGATGAAGAGCGCGTTCACAAAAAATGGATTTGCGTCCGAAGCGGCATGTGTATTTTCGGAGTATATTTGCGATACCCATAATCTATCCTATCTGATTGTTGTGATGGACGTGGACAATCCGGCATCCATGCGCTGCGCGGAAAAAGCGGGATTCCGTCTGTTTGAAAAACGAACGGTTTACGATTATTCGTGCAACCGGTATTGCGACGATTATTTTTATTTCAGACGCTATTCTTCAAAATGTACGCTTGTATCGAAATTCTATGGAGATATACCGTATGAAGGGCGTATTGTCAATGCAGACAATGAATAGATCGGGAAATATGACACGAAAACCCTTTATTTTCAAGGGTTTTTCGTTTTCCAGAAAAAGTACACCAAAAAAGTGAAAAATATTTTCAAAACCTATTGACAAACCGGAAGAAATGGTGTATAATATAGCCGTACCAAGGGAGAGGACAAAAACAGTCCCGCCACGGTACAGACAACCTCATAAAGAAAGGATGTGTCCACCGATGCGTTTAACACGCGAGGCGGATTATGCAATACGCATAATGTACACCTTGGCGGTAAACGATGCGTTGACCGACGCTGCATCCGTTGCGGAATCCATCGTCGTGACACGGCGGTTTACCCTGAAAATCCTCGGCAAGCTGCTGGAAGCCGGATTGGTTGCATCCAAGCTCGGAGCCGGGGGAGGCTACTACCTCGCAAGACCGGCGTCCGATATTACCATTGCGGAGATCATCGAAGCGATCGAGGGTCCGCTTCTCATCAGCTCCTGCCTGTGCGGCGGATATAACTGTGAGCGCGTGACCGACTGCTCCAAATGTGTCTTCCACTGTATGTTTGAAACGCTGAACGAGGAACTGCACAAAAAGCTCTCCTCTATCAGCATCGGCGAAGCGGCAGACATGAATCCGCTGCAAATGATCGAGCGTGTCCGAGGTGTTCAAGATCAAGACCAACAGAATTCCAATTCCATTCTAAACAAAAAAGATACAAAAAATAAGGAGATTACTACGATGAAAAAGTTTGTTTGCAAGGTTTGCGGTTATATCCATGAAGGCGAAGCAGCTCCCGAGAAGTGCCCGCAGTGCAAGGCTCCGGCGACCAAGTTCGAGGAACAGAAGGGCGACATGACCTGGGCGGCTGAACACACCGTCGGTGTTGCACAGGGCGTTCGTGAAGACATCATCGAAGACCTCCGTGCAAACTTCATGGGTGAGTGCACCGAAGTCGGTATGTACCTCGCTATGGCACGTGTTGCACACCGCGAAGGCTATCCGGAAATCGGTCTGTACTGGGAAAAGGCAGCATTTGAAGAAGCAGAACACGCATCCAAGTTTGCAGAACTGCTCGGCGAAGTTGTCAC